>JAHDWH010000024.1 GCA_023384455.1 Caldilineaceae bacterium
TGTTTCCCGCCGTATCGCTTGTACTGAGCCTGTCGAAGTGAAACCAAAGCGGGTAGACGAAGAATCGACTTGTCACCCGTTCGCTCTGGTTTCGATACGCCCTCCGAAGACTCCGGGCTACTCAACCGGCGCTCACTGGTCCGGTCCACTACTTACGGAATACGCACTACGCAATACGGCTCTCCTGCCCTGTCGCCGCGGACTTCTGAATGCCTTCGATAATCTTCACACTGATCAGCGCCTGCTCCCGGGTCACAATGTCGGTCTGCTCCCCGTCCAACTGGCGCACGTAGTCCAGGGCGAAGCGGCCGTAGGAGTTGCCGCCCCGTGGCACAGCCACCGGAATGTTGACCGGCTGGCCGTTCAGGTTTGTGTACAATTCCATACGGTCTTCGCTGCCGATATACGCGCCGCCCTCTGTGCCGTAGAGTTCTGTGTAGAATTGATCCTCGAAATGGGCGGCCCAACTGACTTCCAGCATCAGCGTCGCACCGTTGGCAAAGCGGATGAAGCCCCAGGCGAAGTCGTCCACATCGAAGCGTGCGCCGGGGGTAGGCTTCTGCTTGTCCATCCCCCAGCCGCCCAGCCCCAGCCCCCGGGGGCCGAATTTGGCGTAGCTGGCCCCGCTCACCGAGACCGGTTCGGGATAGCCCATCAGATAGAGTGCCCGGTCCATGGCGTGGATGCCGATGTCAAAGAGACTGCCGCCCCCGGCCAGGTCGTTGTTGGTGAACCAACTGCCGTAGCCGGGAATACCGGCGCGCCGGTTCCACAGGGTGCGGGCGGCGTAGATGTCGCCGAAGAAGCCGGCGTCCACCTGCTGTTTGGCGCTCTGCACCGGATTAGAATAGCGGTAGTGGGTGCCCACGGCCAACTGTTTGCCCACCTCGTCGGCCACGCCATACATCTCCAGAGCGTCGGCGCTGGACAACGCCAGGGGCTTTTCGCACAGCACATTGGCCCCGGCCCGCAGGGCCTCAATCGTCATCGGTTTATGGAAGATGTTGGGCACAGCCACCACCACAATGTCCAGCCCCTCTTTGGCGAGCATCTCTTTGTAGTCGGAATAGGCCCCGGGCACGCCGGTGGATTGGGCTGCTTCCTGGGCCCGGGCCAAGTTCACGTCGCAGACCGCCACGACCTCGGCGTTGGGTACGGCCTGAAAATTGGGGATGTGTCCCCGCTGCACAATCGCACCCGCGCCGATCATCCCGACCCGGTATTGTTTGGAAGTACTCATAGCTTCGTTTTGCTCCTTTGGATAGGGAATAGGGATTGGAGATCGGGGACTGGGCATCGTCCCGATCCCCGATCCCCAATCCCTAACCCCCTCTTATCATCGCCTCAATATCATCAAAAATGACCGCGTGTACTATTTTGGGGCCGTGGACGCCCATTGTCAAGATTCCTTCCAGGTCGGCGGATTTGCTCGGCCCGCTGACGAAGGCCACATTGCGGCTCTCGCGCAGAAAGTCGGTCAGCGTCCCGTCCTGGCGCATCTTCGCCATCCACGCCTCCGCGGTGGGATAGATGCGGCTGATGGGAACCAGCAGCAGGTGGCGGAAGGGGGTCAGGCTGGCAGCCCGGCTCTTGCGGAGCGCCGCGCCCAGCACGACTGTGCCCGTGGCGGCAAAGGCTGCGTCCACGCCGGTGATGCCGGCCCGGGCGTGGCGCACCCGGGCCCGTTCGTCGCTGTCGTGGAGATTGACCGGCTCGATCAGGCGGAACTCCAGATCGGAGAGCGCGGGCGTCAGTCCGTCGATGGGCAGCGCATCGGGCGACCAGATGAGAACGTCCCGGTCGCCGGGCTGTTCGGGACGCTCTGTGCGCCGGGCCGCCAAATCCTCGGTCACCCACATCTGCAAACGACCGATGGCGGCCATGCGCGCCTCGGCTACTGTCTCCACCACCTCAAAAGTGCCGTGCAGAGTCTCCAACTCCGCCCCAAAACGCCGGGCCAGGGCCCAGCGATCCCCCGCCGCCCGGCCCACAGTCATCCGCTCGTCTGAAGTCAGACGGCGGGTCTCCGGCGGCGGAAAGCGGGTTTCTGGCTGGCCCAGGGCCGTGCGTAATCGGTTCAGAATGTCGTCGCGTGCAGATAGGGACATTTACCGCTCTTCTTCTATGCGATAGTCATCGCTCGACTCATTCAACACCAGTGCTTCGCTTTTGCGTTCGATAAACCAGGCCTCAATACTCTCTTCGCTCTCTACGCTCTCACCGCCGGCAAAAAGTCGCGTCAGTTCAATATCCTCGTCGAGCGTCGGCCAGTGAATTACATCGTCATCGCCGAGAATCTCCAGATGATTGCGTTCGCTGTGGCTGGCATAGAGCAGACGAGGAAACCAGCGTAAGGGCGAGAACAGCATCCGACCATCGACCAGTTGTACCGCCAGCGCGTCATCTGTCACCTGGACCGATTGAATGCGCGGGGCGCGGCTGAACAGCAGGACTCGTGACTCGTCGGTCCAGATCACTGGTGTATCCAACTGGCTGACGACTTCCAAAGGCAGCACGATCGAGCGGCTGTCGGAGAGATGCAGCAGCAGTCGATCCTCATCCAATGTCACTCCAATCGGCTGTGCGCCCAGATATAACTCAGCCAAAGTAGCGTTTCCAGCCATCCAGAAACTCCTCTCGATTCTCCTGAACAAGCTGCGCAATCTGACCCAATTCGTGGGTGCGGAAGCGACCACCCCGCGCCAGACGTACACCCGGAAGCAACCAGAACTTTGCTTCCAGCCTGCCCCGTCGCACATGCACGTGGGGTGGTTCGTTGGCCTCTCCACGGCTGTAGAAGCGGAACTCATACGGTCCGATTGTCTTAAGAAGTGGCACGCTTTACAGATTTCCCGTGTGGATGATGCGCCTGCGCGTCATCCCATTACCCTTCTCGATTGCGTATCTTCTGTCGTTCGGCCCACCACGCCCGAAAGCTCTTTTTGGCAAAGGGTGGGAAGTCCCGGTGGTCGGTCCAGCCGTTGAGGGGCGGGGGCATCCATTTGATCTCGCCGCCGCTCAGCCCGGCCAGCAGATTGGAGGCAACGCTGGCAAATTTGCCCCCCCGCTCATACATCTCCCGGCTGCTCATCGCCTTCACATAGCCCTGAATCGCCAACTGTTCCAGCCGGGGATTGGCCTTTACCTCCACCAGATCAGAACGCAAATCCACCAGCAGCCGGGGCAGGTCGATCTTCACCGGGCAGACATCCCGGCAGGCGCCGCAAAGGGTGGTGGCGTGGGGCAGTTCTTTGAAGCGGGCGATCTCCGGGGCCAGGGCCGGGGAGATGACCGCGCCAATCGGTCCGTTGTAGGTGCTGCCGTAGGCGTGGCCGCCGATCTCCTGATAGACCGGGCAGACATTCAGACAGGCGCCACAGCGGATGCAGAGCAGCGCCTCGCCGTAGCCCCGTTCCAGCATTTGCAAGCGCCCGTTGTCCATCAGCACGACGTGTACCTGATCGGGTCCGTCGGGCTGGTCCGGCTGGCGGGGGCCGCTGGTCATGGAGCAATAGACGCTCATCTGCTGGCCGGTGGCGCTGCGGGTGAGGGCCTGCAACTGGAGGAGTGCATCCTCCACCGTCGGCACAACCTTCTCAATCCCCATCACCACCACATAGACTTTGGGCAGACTGCTGACCATTCGCCCGTTGCCCTCGTTGGTGACGATACAGATCGTCCCGGTCTCGGCGATGGCAAAGTTGCAGCCGCTGATGCCCATCTCTGCGCCGAAAAATTCGTTGCGCAGACGCACCCGGGCCGCCGAAGTGATCTCCGTCGGGTCCATTGTGCGGGGCATATCCAGCTTTTCGTGGAAAATCTCAGCGATCTCTTCCAGCCGCTTGTGGATGACCGGGGCGACGATATGGCTGGGCGGCTCCCCGGCCAACTGAATGATATACTCGCCCAGATCGGTTTCGACGACTTTCAGCCCGGCCTGTTCCAGGACGTGATTCAGGTGAATCTCTTCGGTCGCCATAGATTTGGCTTTGACAACCGTGCGCGCCCCATTTTGCAGACCGATCCCCCGCACAATCTCGCCCGCCTCCACCCCATCCCGGGCCCAGTGGACAATAATGCCGTTGGCCTGAAAGTTGCGCTCCAACTGCTCCAAATAGTCGGGTAAGTTACGCAGCACATTCTCTTTCATCTGCCGGGTCTGGGCGCGCAGCCCTTCGCCGTCGATGCTGGTCATGGCCTTGTGCCGGGCCAGGAGCATCCGGTCTGTGGCCCGCACGACCGCGGGAGCCAGGTGGCTGTCAGCCAGCGCCTTCGCCACCCGCTCTTTGAAGGGAGCTTCCAGAACGATCACAGCCATCAGTCGCCCCCCTTTGCATCCTGCCAGCGCCGGGGGTGATCCGCGGTGGCCGGGGCTTCTTCCTCCGGCGGGTGCAGGCGGCTGCCCAACTGCCCGTTGAGAATTTCGGCGATATGTACGGCCCGGCAGTTAATCTTCTCCCGGCTGAGGATGCCGTTGATATGGGTCATGCAGCTTACGTCGCACATGGCCACCACATCCGCACCACTCTTTGCCAGATTGTCGGCCTTGCGCCGCCCCATCGCCCCGCTGATCCCCGCATTCTTCACGGCAAAGAGACCGCCGAAACCGCAACAGTCCACAGCGTCGGGCAACTCTACAAATTCAGCGCCCTCGACAGCCGCCAGCAATTTGCGCGGCTGCTCGTCGATGCCCAGTTCCCGCAGGAGGTGGCAGCAGGGGTGATAGGTGACTCTGCCTTCCAGCCGGGCCCGGGTGTCGATGACGCCCAGCACATCCACCAGAAATTCGGTCAACTCAAAAGTGACCGAGGCCAGCCGCTGGGCCAACTGGCGCAGGGGGCGCTCGTTGGAATCCTCGAAAAGTACGTCGTAGAAGTGGCTGGTCATTGTGACGCAACTGCCCGAGGGCGCGACAATTGCCTGCACGCTGCCGTTCTCCACCAGCGGGCCGAATACCTGCAAAAAGCGTCGGGCCAGGACGCGGGCCTCGTCCCGGTAGCCCGCGTTGAAGGCGGGTTGGCCGCAGCAGGTCTGCTCCATCGGGAAGACGACTTCGACGCCCTGACGTTCGAGCAGTTCTGTGGCCGCGATGCCTACGCTGGGGTAGAGCATATCGGCCATACAGGTCACAAAGAGAGCGACGCGGCGGGGTGGGGTGGGGAAGGTGTGTTTGTGCATAGCTGGGGAATTGGCTATTCCAGTATAATACTACTTTTATTCCGTTGATACCTGGGCCAGAAAGTCTTCGATCTTAACAATTTCAACGCCCTGATACGACTTTATCGCTAACAGATGACCGCACCTTATGCACAATCCCGTTGATCTCATCCAAAGAGATCGGTTCCTCTTCAGGCGCATCCTCGACTCGCTTCAACAGAGACGGTATCAAACGTCTGGCAATCTCGGCCGGCAATTGCACTGTATTGTTTGCTGTGAGCGTAGCAATCTCAAACATCGCTATCTCCTTCTGATCTTCTACTCCATACCGCAAAAAATCGACCCTTCGACAGGCTCAGGCGATGTCCTGAGTTCATCGAAGGAACACCGCTCCGTATGCGTTAGTTGCGCCCCGCACCGACGACAAAAGACCAGCGCCGGTTGAGTAGGCGGGGGCTGTTTCCCGCCGTATCGAAACCAAGCGGGTATGAAGAATCGTCTCGTTGACCCGCTCGCTCTGGTTTCGATACGCCTCGAAGACTCGGCTACTCAACCGACGCTCACTGACCGATCTGCCAACTTACAGAAGCGCCACTACTTCTGTCTGTATCGGCCCCGTTGCGATCTCCAGACTGTCTTCGTGGGCGATGCAGTTGACCTCCGAGCGGATGCCCAGCCCTTTGGCCTGGCCGCTGCTGTCGAAGTCCAGACCGGGCAGGTAGATGCCCGGCTCAATCGTAAACATCACGCCGGGAATGATGCGCCGCCGATCTTGCGTTTCCACATTGTCAATGTTGACGCCGTTCCAGTGCATAGCGGGCCCCAGACTGTGGCCCGTGCGGTGCAGGATGGCGTGGCCGAAACCAGCGTCGTCGATCACATCCCGGGCGATGTCGTCGATCTGATGGCCCCGGGGACGGCGACCCGCGGCAATCGCCTCGCGCACAGCCGCCACCGCCGCGTCCCGGGCCTGGCGAACGACCTGAAAGAGCCGCTCCACCTCGGCGGGAACCTCCGCGCCACAGTAGGCGGTCCAGGTGATGTCGGCGTAGCAGTCGCCCGGATCGTTCTGCTCTTTGGCCCACAGATCGATCAGCAGCACATCGCCCGGCTGGATCGGGCTGTGCTGGGCCGCGCTGGGCGCGTAGTGGGGCACAGCCGCGTTGCCATTGACAGCCACAATCGGGCCGTGATCCGTGTAAAGATTGGCCGCGGCGAAACGTTCCAGAATGAATGTCTGCACGTCGTATTCATTGATGGGCCGCCCGTTTTTCAGCGCGTCGGCCACAAAAGCAAAGGCTTCGTCTTTGATGCGCATACAGTGGGCCGCGGCCCGGCGGTGGCTCTCCATCTGGGCCGGGGAGAGGACAGCCTGGACCAGTTGCACCAGGTCCGCACTGCCCACAATCTCCGCGCCGGTGACTTCGGTGATCAGTTCCAGGGTGCCCGCGTCCACTTTGCTGATGTAGGGCAGCGCGCCCAGAGGGCTGTATTCCATTGCGATGCGCAGGGGTTTCTCCCCCGGCGCGCCGATGAAAGCGGGCAGCATCTCGGCCAACTGTTGCCAGCCGACGTACGTATGCAGCGGCCCAGCCATCTCCGACGAAATCCCGGCAAAGACGGTCTGCTCGATGGCGTGGATCAGATAGGAGGGGCGGCCCTGGGCCGGAATCCACAAAAACCAGCGCCGGGTTCCCCCGCTGGTCAATCCGGCTATGGAGAGCGCAATTGAGTTCTGGCCGCGGAAGTCATAGAGCAGCCAGCCGTCCAGATGATTGGTTTGCAGATAATTTTGAACAATTTGCAGTTGCACTTCTTGCCTCCAGTGGAGAGGAACGGAGGGTGGCGAATTTCCCCTATTATCCCACGTCTTGGGCGGTGCGTCTAATGGGGGAAGGCGTTGGGGTGCATCCCAAGAATCGGGGCAAGTGATTCCCGGAATCAGCCACCCGCACCCCCAATCTGGGACGCACACCTATCGCCGAGGCAAACAGAACAAATTTTCTAATTGGGGCTGAATTTTTATTGACATACAGGAGAAATGAGAGTACAATACTCTTGCAATTTTGCCCCCGTGCAGGATTCCCATTCCGGTCGATTGTTCGGAGATCGACGAATCTATAATCATCCTTTTGCCTCGACAAGGAGACTCTGCATGTATCAACAAATCACCCTCGTTGGAAATCTGGGGCAAGACCCAGAAATGCGTTACACCCCCAGCGGTGTGCCCGTGACCAGCTTCAGTCTGGCCGTCAACCGCTCCTGGACCGGTCAGGACGGGCAAAAGCAGGAGAAGACCACCTGGTTTCGCATCACCACCTGGCGCAAACAGGCCGAAATCGTCAGCCAATACCTGACCAAAGGCCGTCAGGTGCTTGTTATTGGCGAGATCGAAGAGGCTCGCCCGTGGACCGACAAAGACGGCAACCACCGCGCTTCGTTAGAAGTGACCGCTACAACCGTCCGCTTTATCGGTGGACGTGAGGGTGGCGGTAGCTCCTATGGCCCGCCCACCCCCACCGAAGCACCGCCAGATTACGTGGGCGAGGAAGATATTCCGTTTTAAGAGAGTAGAGATAGGGGAAAGGAGGCTGGGAAGAAAGCATCTTCCCAGCCCCCTTTCCCCTATCCTCCAGTGCCCAAAATATTCTGTCTATCGTCCCGCCAGGTTGGGCCACGGCTCAACCGGGCCGGGACGATAGGGGTTTTCCCACGTCAGTGTCGGGGTGTCGGGATCGCCGGTGTGGGCCACCATTGGGATCAGCGCGTCCCCATTTACCCGCTCCCAGCGCCGTTCCAGGGTTATGGAGCGGGGTGCTTCGCCGCCGGGGGGCAGTAGACTCAGCCGCTCCTCTACCTCCAGCTCCACGCCCACAGCAATGCCCATATCCTTCTGGGCCAGAAAGCGGTTGCTGCGCCACCAGCCCAGGGGTGAATCGTGGCCCACCCTTGTCCAGTGGAAGATGCGCCGACGGCCGCCGTCGAATTCGATGAATCCGCGCTCCTGGCTTTCGGTGTGGGGCGCTCTCCCGTTGCAATTTGTACCAGATTTTGGCGCGTGGAAAACGAATAGACCGCAGACGGCGGACCACCGACCACTTCCTGCATCTTCGTTGCAATCTGCGTTCCAGTTTTCATTTTCTATAGCACTTTCAGGAGTACCCAATGCTCGTCCCAATTTCGTGGCTCAAAGAATATGTGGACATTAACCTTCCCATCGACGCGCTGGTCGAGCGTATCACCCTGGCCGGGCTGGAAGTAGCATCGGTCAAGCAGGTGGGCGACTGGTGGGACGCTGAAACCCTCGTCGTCGGTCAGGTGATCGCTGTGAAACCCCATCCCGACGCGGACCGGCTGGTGCTGGTGGATGTGGAACACGGCCAGGCCGAACCCCAGCAGGTGGTGACAGGCGCGCCCAATCTTTTCCAGTACAAAGGCCAAAGCGTGGCCGCGGGGACGTTGCCTGTCCTAAAAATTGCCTTTGCCCGTCAGGGAGCAGAACTGGTGGATGCCTACAGCGACGAGCGTCCCCGTCCCTTCAAAAAGCTCAAACCGGCCAAAATCCGGGGCATCCGCTCCTCCGGGATGGTCTGCTCGGAGCTGGAACTGGGGCTGAGCGAGGAGCACGAGGGCATTCTGCTCCTGCCCCTCGACGCGCCTCCGGGCACTGCCCTGCGTGACTATCTGGGCGACGATGTGGTGGAGATCGAACTGACGCCGGATATGGCCCGCTGTCTGAGTATGAGCGGCGTAGCCCGGGAGGTCCACGCCCTGACCGGCGGCGCGCTCCATCTGCCCGGGGACGAATGGCAACCCGCCGGCGACGACGCCGCGGCTGAGTACGTGGCCGTAGAGATCGAAGACCCCAGCCTCTGTAACCGCTACACCGCCACCCTCATCCGGGATGTGACGATTGGCCCGTCGCCCCTGTGGATGCAGGAGCGGCTGCGCAAGGCCGGGATGCGGCCCATCAGCAATATCGTGGACATCACCAATTATGTGATGCTGGAAACGGGCCAGCCCCTCCACGCCTTCGATTACGATCTGCTGGTGGAACGGGCGGGCGCGGCCAAGCCGACGGTCATCGTGCGCAGCGCCCGTCCCGGCGAAAAGATGACGACCCTGGACAGCCAGGTGCGCCAACTGGACGAGTCGATGCTGCTCATCACCGACACGGCTGGCCCCATCGCCATCGCCGGTGTGATGGGCGGCAGCCAGACCGAAGTCCACGACGGAACCCGCCACATTCTGCTGGAATCGGCCACCTTCGAGGGCATCAGCAACCGGCGCACCAGCCAGAAGTTGAAGCTGCACAGCGAAGCCAGCCACCGCTTCACCCGGGGCGTGCCAGCCACCCTTAACGACAGCGCGGCGCGCCGGGCTGCCGAACTGATGCGGCGCTACGCGGGCGGGCGCATCGTCCCCGGCATTGTGGACGCCTATCCCGCGCCCCAGGCCGAGACGACCGTCTACACCAGCGCGGGGGATGTGCGCCGCCTGTTGGGGATGGATTTGAGCCGGGGACAGATTGCCGACGCGCTGGAAAAACTCGACTTCCGGGTGAAGGAAATTCCCGTGCCCCCTGCCGACGCACCGGCCAATGCCGTTTTCGGTCTTTACCGGGCCGGGGATGAACCGGTGCTGGCCGCGACGGTTCCCTGGCACAGGTTGGACGTGGCAATGCCTGCCGATCTGACCGAAGAGGTGGCGCGCATTGTAGGCTACGACAAAGTGGGGGTGACGCTGCTGGACACCGCCCTGCCCCCCCAGCGCCGCAACGAAGTGCTGGAAGCCGAGGAGAAGCTGCGGGATATTCTGGTGGCCTGCGGTTTGCAGGATACGATTGGCTATGCCCTGACCACCCCCGAAAATCACCGCAAGCTGCTGGCGACGAACGGCAACAGCCCGGCGCCCGCCTTCATCGAACTGGCGAACCCCCTGTCGATGGATCGGCGGGTGATGCGCCGGGAACTGATGGTCAGCGCGCTGGAGAATCTGGCCTACAACAGCCGCTACGCCGACCGCCAGGCGCTCTTTGAGATTGGCCGGGTCTATCGTCCGGAGAACGGCGACGGCACGCTGCCCGAGGAAGACCGCCGGGTCTGCATCGCCCTGACCGGCTCCCGCCAGCCGGTCAACTATCACAGCAGCGACAGCGACAAAGATAGTTTTGACTTCTTCGATCTGAAGGGGGTTGTGGAGACGCTTGTCAGTCGGATGGGCATCGAGCCGGGCGCGCTCCGTTTCGCCGCCCACCCGGATTCGCCCTCCTTCGGCCCCCGCTGTGCGCTGGTCAGCATCGGTGAGCGCAGCCTGGGCATTCTGGGCGAACTGCATCCGAAGGTGCGGGCCGCCTTTGGCCTGGGCGACGAGCGGGTCTGTGTGGCCGAACTGCACATCGGGCCGCTGGTGCGTCCCAGTTGGCAGCTTTCGGCTATGCCGCCTATCAGCGTCTACCAGCCGGTGAACGAGGACCTGGCCTTTGCCGTGGACGAGGAAGTAACTGTGCGCCGGGTGCGGGATGCGATTGTGGCTGGCGGCGGTGATCTTCTGGTGGATGTGGAACTTTTCGACATCTACCGGGGCGCGCCCCTGCCCGTGGGGCAGAAGTCCCTGGCCTGGCGGGTGGCCTACCAGAGCGCCGAGCGCAACTTGGCCGAGAAGGAAGTCAACAGCCTGCGGGCAAAGATTGTCAAGGCGGTGGAGGAGGCGACGGGTGGGGTGTTGCGGGGATAGGGCCCAAAACTCTGCCAACTGCTGTTATCAACAAAATGGGTCTTGAACTTTTGTTCGGATGGGGAGATTGAAAAATGCGCATTCCACAGATAGAGCCTGTGACCAGCCTTGTAAGTGATTACAAAGCTCTCATTTCCAAACTGACTAATGGACCAGTCATTTTGTTCGAGCAGAATCGCCCTGCTGCGGTTCTGTTCTCTGTCAGCGAATATGAAAAAATGGCTGCTCGTCTGAACCAATTGGAATTGTTGCGCGAGGCCAAACGCAACCTGGCGAAAGCGGTGTTGCATCCTGATATGACCATTTCACACGACGATCTCAAGCAAATACTGAAGGGTCGGAGTCCGAAGGCAATGGGCTGATGATCCAGACAGCGTGACAGGGATGAGCTTCGTCTATTGATCGCCTGGGAAATGCAATGTGAATAACGCTGAACAAGAATTCATTCACCAGATTGCCGAACTCAATCGCATAGATCAGGAAGGAAGCCTGATTCAGTGGTCTCGTCATGCCATTACAGCGCTGGTCGAAGATGGCTTGACGCGTGGCCAAATAGAGATTGCGTTGAAAGAATGTGTGGTAATTGAAGACTATCCGCACGAGAACAGACCTTTACCGGACTGCCTTGTTTTGGCTTATTTGGTCGATGGTGTGCCGATACACGCCGTTGTTGCACTAAATTTTGCCGACAAACGGTTATTTGACGGTCTATGTACCGTCAAAGGAGCGCTGGAAAGATGACTGGAAGAGACGCAGGTAACATCTGTCCGCTCTGTGGAGGGGCTTTGGAATCGGGGAATGCTACGATTCCTTTCATCCTTAAGGAGTCGATTGTAGTCGTCAAGCAGGTACCCGCACATATTTGCGTTGAATGTCGAGAACCTTTTCTGGCCGGGCGTGAGACTGATGTGATCACTGAACTGCTTACACAGGTCAAAGAACTTTCCAGCGAAGTGACTGTCCTAACCTTCCCCGAACCCGCCTTCGCCTGATGCTGTCCAAAACAAACGGTCCCGGAAAAACTTCCGGGGGTGATGGGGGATTCACCGCGTCTTTGCGCTTGCGCATTCACCAGTCGCGGCAGATTGACGATATATCTTCGGGTTCTGACCGTCCTCAAGCCTGCCTTCGTCTGTGCCCTCACCTTACCGCGCGCATAAAGCGGCGCACGCTTTCCACATTGACCGCGCCACCCCGCCCCCCATCTTCAAAAGCCCCGCCCACAAATGCGCCATCGGCCACCGCCAGATAGCGGGCGATATTGTCGGCGTTTGTATAGCCGCCGATGACAACCGGCAACTGCGGCGCGGCGGCTTTGACTTGCGCCACCCAATCCAGACCGGTAGTCAGGTCCGGGTGCGCGACGCCCACCGCGTCCACCCCGGCAAAGACCGCGCTCTGGGCCAGTTCGCCCAGGGGCTGGTCGCTGTGAAAGTGCATAGAGCCGATTTCCGCAATGAGCTTGACCCCCGTCGCGCCGATCTGTTGCCGGTAGTTGAGAATGGCGTAGGGATCGCCGGTCATCCCCCCGCTGCTGCCCACCAGTACCCCGCAGCGCACGAAACTTCCCCCACAGATGTGGGCAATGGCTATCGACGCCTGGATGTCGTTGCGCAACACCTGCACTCCAACGGCCAACCGGTCGCCTACTGCGTCCACAACCGCGCGGGTGATGTCCGCAAAGGCTGCGGCCACCACCGGGTCGGCCCGACCAGCGGCAAAGACCCGATCATCCCGATTCTGCACCAGCGCGCCCTGCGCACCTCCCTGGGCCAGGGCCAGGGCATCGGCTACCGCTTTGGCCCGCACAGCCGCGTAATCACCTTTTGCGCCGTACCAGGGCGTGCCGGGAAGAGGCCCAATGTGGACCATTCCAATCACTGACGGGGGTGAAAACGAAAGTTCCATAGGGTTTGTTTCTCCTGATCATTTGTGGTAAACTTCACACAATTCTACCCCCAGTTGACGAGAAGAACCATTCTCGATCCGACACAATCAAAAGCTATGGGAAGCTGCCCAGTCCGCGCTATTCGCGTTCCATCTTAAAGAGGAGGCCCGCAGTGAAGGTTAGCTGCTTTCAGGAAAATCTCGCCAAAGGACTTTCAATTGTGGGGCGGGCGGTTTCGTCCCGCAGTACCCTGCCTGTGTTGGGCAACATTTTGCTGGAAGCCAAAGACAACCAACTGCGTCTGGCCGCCACCAATCTGGAGATTGGCATCAACTGCTGGATTGGGGCGCGGGTGGACGACGAGGGCGCGGTGACTGTGCCTGCCCGGTTACTCTCCGAGTTTGTCAACAGTCTGCCCGGCGAGCGCATCGATATGGAGCTTTCCGTGCGCACCCAGACCCTGCATTTGCAGTGCGCCCGCTATGAAGCCAATATCAAAGGCATCGATGCGGCCGAATTCCCCATTATCCCTACAGTGGACAACGGCCACGGCCCCGAAGAGACTGCCGTCGTTCTGGAAGGCAGCACTATCGCTCTGGAAACGGCGGGTCTGCGCAAGATGATCGATCAGGTGGTCTTTGCCGCGGCCACGGATGAGAGCCGCCCCACTCTGACCGGTGTGGAGGTGGCTTTTAAGTCTGACCGGTTGGCTATGGCTGCCACGGACGGCTACCGGCTCAGCGTGCGCAGTGTGGAGTTGGAGCAGCCCTTTGCCGAGGATATGACGGTGATTGTCCCTGCCCGCAGTCTGGGCGAACTGGGCCGGGTAATCTCCGACGCCGACGACGAAAAGCCCGTGCAGGTGACTGTAACCCAGGCCCGCAATCAGATTCTCTTTCGGGTGTGGGGCAAGGGCGCAGAGAGCCGGGGCGCTTTTCATCAGGTCGATCTGGTCAGCCAACTCATCGACGCCCGCTTCCCCGATTATCGGGCGATTATCCCCAAGAGCCACACCACCCGGGCGATTGTCCCCACAGATGCGCTCTTGCAGGCGGTGAAGGTGGCCCATCTCTTTGCCCGGGACAACGCCAATATCGTGCGGTTGGGTATTCAGCCGGGCAATGGCGACGGGCCGGGGACGTTGCAACTGGCCGCTGTCAGCACCGAAATGGGTGACAATGTAAACCAGTTGGACGCGATGGTGGAGGGTGGCGATCTGGAGATTACTTTCAATGCCCGCTATCTGATCGACGTTCTCAGCCAGATCAGCGAACCCCAAGTGGTGATCGAGACCACCCAACCCAACCGCCCGGGCACCATCCGCCCGGTGGGAATGGGCACGGAAGAGTTTCTGCATGTGGTGATGCCCATGCACCCGCCGAAATAGGCGATCTTCGCCCGGCAAGACCAGAAGAGGACTGCCCAAGTCAAAAGCGTGAGGTCCGCAAACCTCACGCTTTTGTATATCTGTTGACAGGCTCCTGGGGTTTGGCGGTTCGTTTCCCCGATCTGCAACTGGGCGATGCCGCTTCCACTACGCCGCCTCGAAATACCCCTTCAGCCGCTGCAACCCCACCTGAATATCCTCTACCGAAATCCCCGAATAGGCCAGGCGGATGAAGTTATTTTCCTTGCCCGGCAGAGGGCGGCCAAAGTGCTTGCGGGTGCAGAAGGAGACATCCGTCGCTTCCAGCGCGCCCCGCATCAGGTCGTTAATGTCGGTCAGACCTTTGCGCTCCATCACTTTGGAGACATTCGGAAAGAGATAGAAGGTACTCTCCGGCGCAGCGATGGAGATGCCGTCGATGGCATTCAGACCGGCCACCGCCGCGTCGCGGCGGGCGCGCAGGGTCGCCACAATCGCATCCGGTCCGCTGGTATCGCCGGGGATGGCTTCCACCATCGCGTGCTGGATGAAATGGGTGGTGCAGGACTCGGCGTTGGTGTTCAGTTTATTGAAGACTTCAATGACTGGCTTTGGCCCAATCGCCGCGCCCAGCCGCCAGCCGGTCATCGCAAAACGTTTGGAGCAGGTGTAGAGAATCACCGAGCGCTCCTGCATCCCCGGCAGGCTGACAATCGACAGCGCCTCGCCGCCGTAGCGCATCTCGTGATAGGCGTCATCCGCCAGCACCCAGAGATCGTTGGCGAGCGCCAATTCGGCCACAGCCTCCATCTCCTGGCGGGTGGACTGGGCACCCAGGGGGTTCTGATAGTTATTGTAGATAATCGCAGTAGTGCGGGGAGTGATACTCGCCTTCAGCCCTTCCAAATCCAGGGCAAAACCCGTGGGCGTCTCCACATAGCCGTAGGGCACGGCCACCCCGCCCTGGTACTCAATCTGGGATTCGTAGATGGGGTAGCCGGGGTTGGGATAGAGCACTTCGTCGCCGGGGTCCATCACCGCGGCGATGAACTTGCCGATGACCGGTTTGCCGCCGGGCTGGACGGAGACATTCTCGGCGCTGTAGTGGATGCCCCGCTTGCTGCCCACATCCGCGGCCAGGACCGCCCGCAGGGGAGCGATGCCCGCGCCGGCGCAGTAGCCCGTGTGACCGTCGGCGATGGCCTTTGTTGTGGCTTCTACAATATTGGCCGGGGTGGGCAGATTGATGTCGCCCAGGTGTAGCGGGTAGACTTTGTGGCCTTTGGCCGCCCAGGCTGCGGCCGCGGCAGAGACGGCGAAGGCGGTCTCTGTGCCCAGTTTGTTCAGTTGTTTGGCTAATTTCATCGGTTGCCTCGTAGAGTGATAGAAAAGAAGGGGACGCAGATTTTTATGATCTGAATGGATGGACGCTGATTTGACTGCCAGATTGACCACGGAATAGACAGAACACACGGAAGAAAAACGACAAGCTATTTCTGTGTACTGATCAATGACATTGTAGAATCTGTAGGTGCGGTTTGCAACCGCACTTCTATGGGTGAAAGTGCGGTTGCAAACCGCATCTACGTTTTATCATCTCGTTGACCAGTACAAAATCTGTGTAAATCCGTGTCCTTTTTTTATCTCCGCTCAATCGCCACGGCCACGGCCTCGCCCCCGCCCAGGCAAAGAGAGGCAACGCCCCGCTGCAAATTCCTGTCGTGCAGGGCATAGACAAGGGTCGTCAGCAGCCGCGCGCCGGTCGCTCCCAGCGGATGGCCGAGAGCAATCGCGCCGCCATTCACATTCACCTTCGCCCAGTCCCAGCCCGCGTCGGCCAGGGCATAGCCGTTGGCAAGAATCTGGGCGGCAAAGGCTTCGTTGAGTTCGATCAGGTCCACATCGGCCAGGGCCCAGCCGATTTTGTCCAGCAGTTTGGCGATGGCTTTGGCGGGCACATCGAAAATGTACTTTGGCTCAACCGCCACCTGCGCGTAACCGACGATACGGGCCAGGGGCGTGGCGCCGATGGCCGCGGCTTTCTTTTCCCCGGCCAACACCAGCGCAGCGGCCGCGTCGTTCAGCCCCGGCGCGTTGCCCGCGGTCACCCGGCCATCTTCCCGGAAGGCGGGTGGCAGCTTCGCCAGGGCTTCCAGGGAGGTGTCCCGGCGGGGGGATTCGTCCGTCTCTACCAGCGTCACCTGCCCCTTGCGCCCGGTGACAGCAACGGGTGTAATCTCCGCTTTGAACTTTCCCCCGTCGATGGCGGCAATGGCTTTGCGGTGGCTTTCCAGGGCGTAGCGGTCCATCGCCTCCCGGGTGACTTCGTATTCGTCGGCGATAAACTCGGCCGCGTGGCCCATTGCCCAATCCTCAAAGGCGCACCAGAGACCGTCCACCACCAGGCTGTCCCGCAGTTGGCCGCTGCCGTAGCGAAGCTGATTCATACGGCCATCCACCAGATGGGGGGCGTTGCTCATACTCTCCACGCCGCCCACGACGAAGAGATCCCCATCGCCCAGGCGGATGGCCTGGGTCGCCAGCATAGCCACTTTCAGGCTGGCCCCACAGACTTTGTTGACGGTCGTTGCGCCCACGCTGGGGGGCAGCCCGCCGTGGATGGCGCATTGGCGGGCGATGTTCTGGCCCAACCCCGCGGCCACGACGTTGCCCATCAGCACTTCGTCGATCTCCGCCGGATCGGGCAGGTTGGCCCGCTCCACCGCGGCGGAGACGGCGGCCGCGCCCAACCGGGCCGCGGAGAGTGTGCCCAGGCTGCCCTGGAGACGGCCCACAGGCGTGCGGGCCGCGCTGAGGATGACAGCTTCGTCGTGATAGGTGGGCATAGGCAGAGCGTCTCCAAATGGGCAGGCAGGCAGAAACCATTTCGATTGTAGCATTGGCTGGGTGTGGGTGCAATTGGTGGGGGTTGTGGTTCGATCCAAAAGGGCTGTTAGTTTCGATTGGCTGACAGCCCTTTTTCTCTAGTGGGTAGGTGTATTGCGAGTAGACCAGAGTGGAAGAGGCAAGGATCACTTCTGGGTAGTTGGCAGAAAGAGTTTGTATGGAAGTTGCCAGAAAAGCGTTTCCGGGTTGAGCAGATGCTCGTCTGCGGTGGTGTTGTCAATAGGATAGCCTGCGGCGTAGTTGCGCAGGTGATTTTTGACGATTACTGGAGCAGGCAGTTCCCCCAGAAAACCAATCATCGGCAACTCCAGCGCCCAAATATCGAGAATCTCCTGGAATATGCGGTTGCGTTCAACCCCATCGGCCTGGACTGCAATCTGATCCCACTTGCTCCAAATGTCACGGATCCAGTGCCCCACAGGCGGTTCCTCACTCACTGGATCGCTCCCGCCAGTGCTCCTCCATTTGCCCCAGGCCAGCCCCCAGGGCCGATCCCAAGTTGTGCCGAGAAAGATTCCAGGGTCCGCCAGGGGTAGGACAGTACGATCACCGCCCCACCAAGCGGCGCTAACATCGTTGCTGTTGCAATGTTGATTATACACATCGCGTTCCAGCGCTACGTAACTGGCGGTGATCCCCACCGCGGCGAAGAATTCGATAGCCTTCTGCGCAGCCTGTTCTTCGGCGGAACCGACAGCCGCTATGCCTTCAATAGTGAAGCTGATAGCATCGCTGCTGCCTGGATAGACGCGGGGGCCGTTGGCGCTGCCGCGCAGGTAGCCTGCCTGATCGAGCAGTTGTTCAGCCTGGGCTTTGTCGGAACCGATGTGAGCATTGGAAAGTGTAGGGTAGAATTGGGGCGATTTGCTTAGCGGGCTGTACTGGCGCGGGGTGCCTGTGCCGCCGTAGAAACTTGTGTTGAGCAGGGCACGATCGACAGCAAGAGAAAGCGCAATCCGCACATCTCTTGCTTGAAAGAAGGCGCGCAATCGTTGATCTTTGGTCGTCAGATTGAGTTGGATTCCAATATGACCGGCGGAGACACCCAGAAGTGTACGGTAGCCGCCGGCTGCCTCGTTGGATTGGAGCAGCGGCAGGTCGCCGGGTATATGGCGGGCCTGAAAGTCGATTTCGCCATCGAAAACCCACTGGGTGAGGGTGCTGGTTTCGCTAAAGTGTTTGTGTTCTACCCGATCTGTGTAGGGCAATTGCTGATTGGCGCTGTCCACGGCGTAGTAGTAGGGGTTGCGCTGCATAATAAAGGGGTCCTGGCTGATGGGTGTAGTGACCACCCACGGGCCGAGAGACGGTTTCGCCGGGTTGCCGCTCCAGTCGGTACGGCTGTTGTAATAATCCACCCAATGGCTGAAGCCTGCCGCGGTGTATTCCGCCTGTAATGCGGCCCAATCAGTCGTCAATTCCTTGTGAAACTGCTTCAAATAATGACCTGGGGCGTAAAAGGCATTGTAGGGCCGTATCAATTTGAAGGCAAAGAGTGGATTGGGTTGGGTGAACTGGCAGCGCACTGTCTGGGCATCGACAACTGTGAGGGCCATTATTGTGCCATCTGCAGATCGCCAGTCACTGGACGGCCAGCCAGTCAATTCACTGTTGAGCAGTTCCCGGTCATACCAATAGCGAATGCTCTCCGCGTCGAAGGCTGCCCCGTCCGACCACTTCAACCCCTGGCGCAGATGGAAAGTCCAAATGGTGGCGTCGTTGTTGGTTTCCCAGGATTCGACGATGTGAGGCTGCAAGTTGAGTGACGCATCGAACCAGACCAACGCCTTGTCCTGCATCTTTGTCGGACCCCAACGGTCGCCCACACCCTTCAGTCCCCGGCGCAGAATGCCGCCGTAGGCGCCGGTCTGCTCGATGGTGGGAATGATCAGCGGCGTTGCGGGCAGGCGCTGGTCGATAGCGGGCAGCAAGCCCTGACGCACCAGTTCTGCCAGCATTGGTGCCTCGCTGTAGGTGTTCGCAGCGGAGACGCGACGAACCGTTGACGTTTTTGGAACAGCCAGTGTCGTGGCCGCGACGGTCAGGGCTGAAGCTCCGGCTATGCGCAGGAACTCTCGACGGGACACACGGGAATGGGATAGAAACCTTCGCATGGGTACATCTCCTTTGCACGGCAAAACGGTTAGGGCAGAGGCCTCAGAATTACCGGCAGGTAAATTCCCAGACCGGTTTGTAGGGGTACATTGCGACGCACAAGCCGATCCACAACAGTGATTGTCTCACTCTGGAAATCTATGAAACCGGGTCGGCTGACGCGGAGCTGATAGTCACCGGGCGGCACAAAGAAGCTGAAGTAGCCGTCCACCGCTGTAGTCTGGGGATTGATCTGATCGTAGACTGCCGCTGGCCATTCCACCCAGCGGCTGCGCACCGTATCGGTGTAGTAGAGTGTGACCGTCGCGCCAGGAAGTTTTGTGTCCAGTCCCTTCTCCGCATCGTAGACGTAACCATCCGGGTCGATGGTGGCATTGATTTGTACATTGCCACAGGGCAATTGCAGCACCATAACAGTGAGACCGCTGGGAGGTATAAACGAAACGGTGTAACGCCCATCCCCCGCGGCGGCGAGAGGAAAGTCTACGTTGTTGACTTTGAGCGTGACCGGCCCCTGGGTTGCGGGAACGGTTACCGTCGTCGGAATGCTGGGGACCAGGCGCAAAGTCAGAGCGCCGTTGGGGTCGGCGCAGCCCGTCCCATCGTCCAAATGCTGGATTACGTAGCCTTGCTGGAAGGTGACACCGACAGGATCGTAGCACAGGGACGAATTGACTGTCAGCGTGTAGGCTGTCGCCGGTGATATACCGTAGCCTGTTTCTACAGTGGCGGTGAAGATGTGTTGACTGTCAGGCAGTTCCGATGTAGAGGTGATCTGCCAAGTGTTTTCATCGCTGACAGTTGCGCCGCCGAGGTCCTTGCCGTTGCCCCAGAGGTCGATCATACCCCCCATCTGTGCAACGCCAGCGAAAGTGGGTTGTTTTTGGTTGGTAACACCGCAGATCGGCGACGTGATGGCCGGGGCCACCGGCACCCGGGCGGGCCAATCCTGCCCAAATTCGCTTGTATTACCGGCCGCGTCGGTAGCCGTAGCCGTCACTTCCAGGCCGGTGAAGGCGCTGCCTTTGCTAAAGGACCAAACGCCTGACCCGTCAGCAGTCACACTGCCTTCGTACCAACGCCCTTCGCCGTGCTGATCCGTGAAGATCTCAATTCTGCAGTTGGCACACGCTGTACCCCTAGCTGTACCGGCTTGCTGGTTGAATGCCAGGATGACCGGCGCGGGCAGTTCGGTGTTGCCCGCCCACGCCAGATCGATGCCAAGTTCGCCGTTGTTATAAATGCTGTTCTGGGTGAGGGTCTGTCGTACCGAAGTCGCGCCAGTGATGCGCACACCGGAGGAGCCGTTGTTGTAGATGGCATTGTTGTGATAGTTGCCGGGTGCTGCGCCGTTGTTGATTGTTAATCCTACCCGCTGACTGTCACGGATCACATTGCTTTCCATACTCAGAGTGCCAACACTATTCCCCACAAAAAGCCCCCACCGATTGTAGGCGAATTCATTGTGTGAGATGTCGGTGTTGGCTGCGCCGCTAGCCGCATAAATACCATCATAATTGAAGGCGATGAAGTTGCCGTCGGCTTTTGATGGACCACCAATAACGGTATTCGTGGGGTCTCTATCTATAGAGATGCCCACTGAATTGCTATTCAATCCTTTTGTGCGGTCAGCGGATGCACCGATGTTATTGCGTTTGAGGGTGTTGTCCGCTGCGCCAAATAAGACGCCAATTTCATGGAACCAATTACCGGCGATCTGATTGTCTATGATCATATTCTGTTCCGCGCCACCGTAAAGGCTCATACCGCGGTATTGAGGCAAAGCCTTATCTCCGGTGGCGTTGGCCCCAAGTATATTGTGGGAGAAGGTGTTGTTGCGTGTATTGTTGAGCTGTATACCTCCCCACGGATTGCTGGCAACTACGTTGTTATTAACCAGATTGTCATAGCTGCCATCACCCAACTGAATGCCAGTATCGGCGTTCCCCATAGAAGTCTGCCCGTCGGCGTCAATGCCGATGTAATTGCCCGTGATTGTAGTGCTATAGACACCGCTTCCCCACAATCCAAGCCCGACAGCGCCGTTGTTGGCGATAATGTTGCGATCACCATCGCCATCGCCACCAATCACATTGCCTCGACCCCAAACAACAATCCCGTGACCTCTATTGCCCCGTTCGGTGAGGTTACCGTTGGCAAAGTCCCAAGTCGCGCCACCATCGGTCGAGCGTAACAATCCATCCATCATTGTAGCCTGCCACAGTACCCCATCCGGAGCCATTTCCAGGGCGGTCAACCATTTTACGTTCCTGTCGATGTTTGGATTCGGAAGTGTCCAGGTATCTCCCCGGTCAGTGCTCTTGTAGACACCGATGATGGAGGGCCAACGGTAGGTGTAGGTGAGCCACAGGGTATTGGACCCACCAAAGGCGATATCAACCGGTTTGGCCTGATCGGGTACGATACCATTGGTAAGAGCAAGCCAGGAAGCGCCATTGTCGGTCGAACGCTTGGGATACGCGCCTTCGCCGGTGGAATTCGTCACGTAGAGCGTAAGATTGGGAACAGTATAGTCCGGTGGGATGGCGATGCGCCCCACATCGTAGCTATCCAATCCAGTGTTGGCGGGAGAAAAACTGTTGCCGTAATCATCTGAACGGAAGAGCGAGCCAGCCGAAGCGGTGGTGCCCACAAATACCGTACCGTTCATGGCCGGTGCGAAGATCGGTGGAATCGCCACGGCCAACCCCGGTCGCCACGTGCTGCCGAGGATGGCCGTCACCACTTCTGCTTCGGCCGGGGAAAGGATGTCCGGGCGATCTTCCGCCACCAGACCCGCCTGTTGGCGGGCAAATTGAAGTAATTCTGTGCCTCCCATCGCTGGCACGTTGACAAGCGCGGGTCTACTTTCCTTCGCGCGCGCGTTCACTGCGCTCAGGTTCAAATCGGTCCAGGTGATGCCGTCGTCAAAGGAGCGATAGAGGCCTCCGCTATATTCTGTGCCGGTCCAGACTGGATTGTTGCCGAAGTAGACGTAACGGTTTGTACCAAATTTGGCCGAAATCGCCAAACTGAGGATATTTCTGTCTGCGCTGTTGGGAGTAACGTCGGTCCACGATGCGCCGCCATCCAGCGACCGGTAGAGGCCGTCTTTGCTACCAGCGAAGATAGTCTGGTCGGTCGCGTAGCCGGGCGAAATGGCCAGTGCCGTGATCTGCTGGTTACCCAGGCCGTTGTTGACTTGCTGCCAGGCCTGTCCACCGTCGGTCGAGCGGTAGATGCCTGTCCCCAGGTCACCAGGGCTGCCTGTACCAACGAAAATTGTCTTGTCGATCTGATAGGACGGTGAAAAAGCCAACTGTGAGACGCGTACGTCCCGGGTGCCATCGATGTCCAGACCGATGCGGTTGCCGAGGATATGGTTGTTGTCACCGTTGATGCGGATGCCTTCATTGCCGCTGGCGGTGATCAGGTTACCTGCTCCCGGTTCACTGCCACCAATGATATTATCGTGACCGTCCGCGCCGATTTCGATGCCACTAAGTTTGTTTGGCAGAAAGCCGGTGCCATCTGCTCTTGTGCCAATGTAATTTCCCAAGACAATATTGTGTGAGGTCTGTTGCCCCCATGTGCCAAGGATGATTCCCACCCCAAGATTGCCAGCAATCACATTGCGTTGTCCTAGCGACCTCCCTCCAATTGTATTGTGGTCTGCACCATACGAAACTCGAATTCCTTCATAACGATTCCCGTTGGCGTTTTGTCCGCTTGCGTCAAGTCCCACCCAATTTCCGACAATCAGATTGTTCGTCGTTCCCTCGTGCCAAAGTGCAATCCCCAATGCTCCGCAGCCAGCAACGCGATTGCCCTGTCCTTGTGGTCCAGAGCCAATTGTGCGGTCGCCACCGACTGTATTCCCAGAAGCACCCTTACGTAAAGAGATGCCATCGCCCGTAAAGTTGACGATCTGCAATCCACGCACAGTATTGTTATCGGAATTGATGTAGAGACCACTGATCCAACGCATAGAGTGACGTGTACGAAGTTCAACCGCTACAGCGTTGATACCGCTATAGGTTGTACCACTCACGTTCAGTTCCTGCCAGCCATCGTCAGCCCACTCTGATTCTTTATTGGCTAGATTCCCCACCCAATCCCCGTGCCGGGCCAGTATCGAAGTAAAGAGACCGGCCTTGGAATTGTGTTTGACACTGAGTTCGATCTGTTGTCCAGGCTGCACTTGAATCCATACGGGGCTACGTAGATCATCGTCTGGTCGATCAGTCAACAGGCCCCTGCCACCCGTAGGATCGTAGTAGGTGTACGCATCCCAGGCTTGGGCAGATGAGACAATCTGCAGACTCTGGGGAGCGGAAACATACTCTTGTGTACTCAGCAGACGCGTGTGTCCCGGTTTGTCATCGAACGAGACCCAGTGATCCAGCCCACTGGTAAAACCTCCGTTTTCGATAATGTCAACGCCGTCGATCCACAGTTCGACGTTATCGAGATATGTGGACTCTTGCAGGCTACCCAACTGGCCGCCATCTAAAATCACGCCAGCGTTGCTGGCATCGATAGTAACGCCGCCCTGGGATAAATTGGGCAGGCCGCCGCTTGTCAAGGCAATCGTCGCCGGATTCGTCGGCGGAAACACGGCCGCATCAAAGAGAATCGTGTCACCACTCTGCGCGTCCAAAATGGCCTGACGCAGCGTGCCCGCCCCGCTATCCGCTGGGCTGGTGACGGTTATTGTATTGCTGGTGCTCGCGCTTGCCCGCCCTACCGTCGAGTCTGTCTGTCTCCCTGCCATACCAAAGATAAACAGACAACTAACGATGGTGGACAGAATTACCGAAAGATGTCGCGTTTGCATAGTTACTCTCCTTAGGTTGGCGCGTCAACACCATTTTTTATGAGGTATATCTACGGCCCCACACCCGCCCACACCATCAGCAACGACTCACCACCCGTCACCAAATCCAACGCCCCATCCCCGTCCAAATCCACCCAGGCCAGCCGTGTAATCTGCCCGGTCTCGCCGATGGAATGGGCTGTCCAGGGAGCGGCGAAGGGGGAATCGTCGCTCTGCCAGAAGATCAGTTCAGGGCCTTGCGCGAAGTTCCCGCTGCTCGTAATCAAGTCGATACGCCCATCCTTGTCCACGTCAGCCGCAATTAATCCCTGGACATTTGCTGGAAGTATGCCAACGGGGCTGCTTTCCCAAAGACCGTCCAGGGGTGTACCGTCGTTCTGCCAGAGGACGATCTGCGGGTCTCCGTGCCGTGAACCCGCCGAAAACAGGTCCAGATCGCCGTCCCCATCCACATCGGCCAGGGCCAGGGCGTAGACATCCCCCGGCGCGTCCCCGATGTCCATGGCCTGCCAGGGATTGTCAAAGGGCGTGCCGTCGTTGACCCAGGCGATGAGTTCGTAGTCCTCATCCCGCCGCCCGCCGCTGATCAGGTCCATATCTCCGTCGCCGTCCAGATCGACCAGTTCCAGCGCCAGAACAGAATCATCGGCAGCGCCCAATTCGTAGGAACTCCATTGCCCGCCCGCCAGAGGGCCAGGATTTTCCCATAAGTGAAGTTCCACGTCCGCCGCACCGCTGCCGGTGATCAGGTCCGGGTCGCCGTCGCCGTCCAAATCGGCGGCCAGCACAGTCTGCACCTCGGCCTGGCTGGTTCCCACATCGATCTGTGACCAACCGCCAGCAAAGGGTTCCCCATTGTTCTGCCACAGAATGATCTCGAAATCTTCATCCGTCGTCCCACCGGACACCAGGTCTGTGTCCCCGTCACTGTCGAAGTCGAGGGCAGCCAACTGGAGAATAATGGCCGTGCTTTTCCCAATCGTCGCCTGCTGCCAGGTGGGGCCGTCCATTCGTCCCGGATTCTCAAAGGCCAGGATGCGATTGCTGGCTCCCACACTGGCGAGAACGATGTCCGGGTCGCCGTCGCCGTCCAGGTCGGGCAGGATCGGGCTGCGTACAAAGCCGACCGTATCGGTCAGCACACGCCCATTGCGGAAGAAGGGTGATTGACTCTCCAGTTCCAGCGGACCAGCCGGGACGATAGCGCCGTAGATCGCCAGATCGTCGATGAGCATATCCGTCTGATAGGAACGGCCTTCCAGCACAACCGGGCGAACAGCGAAGACGTCCAGATCGATGGGGTTTTCCGGCGCAAATTTCAATTCGCCGTCCCGATAGAAATGCACCAACCCATCCTGGTCCACTTCCAGACGGTAGCGATGCCACTGGTCATTGAGCGGTGTGTACGTTTCCCGCTGCCGTTCGCTGCCCAAGAAATACTCGATATAGTCCTGTTCGGTTTCAGCGCCGACATGAATGCCGACCAGAGGAATTGGCTGCTGTTCAATGCCCGTGTATTCACCCTCCAATGCCGCCTGGCTGAAGCCAATGTCCAGGCTCTGCCAGTGTTCGTGGCCCGTTGTCCCTTTGGCCCAGAATTCAATGGCCGCGCCCTGGCGCAGGTCCACCTGAAAGCGGGAAGTGATGCCGCTGCTGTAATTGCCGTCACCGCTGGGGTCCAGTGCCCAACTTCCCTCGCGTCCCACTTTTTCCTTCACCACCGGTAAAGGTTCGCCCCAAGACTTCCAATCAGTGATAGGGAGTGTTCGTCCCCAGCCCTCCGCATAGGCAGGGGCAGGCACCTCAACTGTCGGCAGTTCGATTCTGACTTCAACCAGTGGGGCCTCTGCCGTAATCGCATCGGTCTTTTCAGCAAGCGGCGGTTCCACTTCCACTTGGAAGAAGATCAGAAAAATAGCAAACAATACAAGCAGGCTGATGAGAAAGAGGAGAGTGGCCAAGGTTCGGGCGCGCATACGGACCTCCTATGGAGCCGGAGTGGGGACACTCACGGCTTGGGTATAGAGTAGTGGACGAACGAGGAAACATCTTGCCAGCAATGTGGCGAAAAATATCAAAAATGTGTCAGTCGAGGGTTTCCGGTGTGGCGAGCGGGAGAGAAAGGGTGACAACTGTACCCGTGCCGTAGCGGCTTTGGGCCTGAATCTGCCCGCCATGCCTCTCGACGATACGGCGCACAATCGCCAGCCCCAAGCCACTTCCAGCCAGTCGCCGGATTTGGGGATCTGGTGCGCGATAGGCGGCGTCAAAGATATGGGGCAAGAGATGGGGGGGGATGCCTGTGCCGTCGTCGGCCACGCTCAGATGCAGATGATCTGCTTCTGAGACCAGGCCGATGACAATCTCACAACTCTCTGGCCGCGTATATTTGATGCCGTTTTCCACCAGATTGAGGAGAGCCTGGGTGATCTGCTCCCGATTCACCAGTACACGGGGCGGTCGGGCCGGCCCCTGATAGGTCAATTCTATTCCCTGGGCGTTGGCATCTTCGGCGCAGCGCATAATCACATCTGCAATCACGCCCCGCAGTTGCACGGGCTGCACAACGATGGGCGCATCGTCCATTTCCAACTGGGCCAGCAACCGTAACCGGTTGGTCAATTGAATCAATTGTCCTGTCTCCTGCTCGATCTGAGACAGATAGTGGAGACTGATTCGAGGGTCCGATGCTGACGGATCGGGATTGCCTGGGATGAGATTGTATCGAAGATTGGAGATGGCGCCCAGAATTGCCTGCAAGGAATTGGAGCTTTGGTGGGAGAGGGTGGAAATAAAGTAGCGATAGGCCTCGTCGCTGCGGGCGGGGAGCGATGGGGGCGCTGCCTCACTCTGCCAGCGGCGCAGCCGCGCCCGGCTTTGCCGTAATTCTTGCAGCAACCAGCCGCTAACCGCAACCAGCGCCGGAATCGCTGCCAGAAGCAGAATCAGCACAACAAATCCGGGGATGCCAAAGCGAACGTCAAAGACCACTCAACCCCCTGCAAGGCTCATGAAACGATACCCCCACCCATACATCGATTCGATATAAACGGGTCTGCTGGGATTGACCTCTATCTTTTGGCGCAGCCGGGCGACACAGGAATTAACGGCCTGATCCGACACCGTGCCCGTTGTGTCCTTCCACACCTGCTCAATCAAATCGTCCCGAGCGCAGGCTCTGCCCTCATTTTGCACCAGATAGAGGAGCAGATCGAACTCGTGGCTGGTCAGGTGTACCCATTGGCCTTCCACTTCCACGCAGCGCCGCTGCCGGTTGATGCGCAGTCGCCCATCGATTGCCAGCCATTCCTGTGTATGATTGCCCACGGCCTGGGCTGTCCGCAACAGTGCCCGAACCTCCGCCAGAAGCAATGCAGGCTCGAAGGGTTTGATCAGATATTTATCTGCGCCTATTTCCAAAC
The DNA here is from genome assembly GCA_023384455.1 of Caldilineaceae bacterium. Classification (GTDB taxonomy): domain Bacteria; phylum Chloroflexota; class Anaerolineae; order Caldilineales; family Caldilineaceae; genus JACQGT01. The sequence continues at coordinate 27,429 of JAHDWH010000024.1, forward strand.
CGATCACCCGATCCATCAAAGCCTTGCGTTCCCCAGAAATCATTAAAATGGGAATGTGGCCGGGCTGTTGCCGAATCCGGCGGCAGATTTCCAGGCCATCCACCTCCGGCATCTGCACATCCAGCACCACCAGGTCCGGCGTGGAATTTTCCAGCAGGTCCAGCGCGTGGATGCCACCCGCGGCGAGGGTCACGGCAAAGCCATAGCGCCGCAGATATTCGCCCAAATTGGTGCGTACACTTTCCTGATCGTCAACCAGAAGGATCGAGGCTGTCATGGCCTGTCTTGTGCGGGTGTGGAGACTCGTGGCAATGTGTCGATGGCTGCGGGGGATAAGTGCAATTCATCTCGACGACGATTTCCAGATTATCACATAACCGCAGGAAATGCACGCGTAATCTTGCATAAAAAACAGCCCAACGAAGCTGCTCCGTTGGGCTGTTTTTTGTCGGCTGTTCGCTTTCCGCTTGCGTCTACCCCCGCAACTCATTCATCACCGCGGGCAGAAAGCCCAACAAATCCCCCGCCACCGCGCCGGCAGGACCGATCTCCGCCTCGCAGACCTCCCCGGCCCGGCCGTGCAGCCACGCGCCCAGACAGGCCGCGTCGAAAGCCTCCACGCCTTGCGCCAGCAGGCCGGTAATCGTTCCCGCCAGCACATCGCCTGTGCCCGCGGTGGCCAGGGCAGGCGTCGCCACGGGCAGCACTGCCAGGCGACCGTCTGGGCTGGCAATGACCGTATACGGCCCCTTCAACAGTACCACCGCGTTCCAGTCCCCAGCCTTTGCCTGGGCCAGTTGCCAGGACTGGGCGCGCACCTCCGCCACCTTCAGACCACACAGCCGGGCCATCTCCGCCGGGTGGGGGGTCAGAATCACCGGCTGGGGCAGGAGTTCCGGCCAGTTGTCGATCAGCGCCAGACAGTTCAGCCCGTCGGCGTCGATGACCGTCGGCGGCAGGCTGGGTGTGGCCGCGGGCAACTGGCTGCGACGGCGGATGGCGCCAAAGGGTGTGGCGGACAAAGCGTGCAGAATGGCGTCTCCCTCCTCGTCCTCGGCCATCACCCCCTGAAAAGTGGTGGGCAGAACGGACGAACGTCCCGATCTGGTGCGGGTGAGGAAGGAGCGCACAAAGTCCACTGTGGCGTTTTCGTGGCTCAGCCCGCAGCCTAGAAGCAGGGCCTGGTAGCCGCCGAGCTTTTCGTTGATCGTTGCCGCTGCGTTTTCGTTGATGACGCCCATCTCGTGGGAGAGGAGCAGCCAGGTCGGTTCGGCCAGGGCCGTGGCCAGGGGAACCCAGACCGGCTGGGGCACAGCCCCCGTCACCAGCCCAGCGCCCACCCGTCCCATTGCCGCACAGCTCAGATAGGCCGCGCCCGGATAGTTGACGCTGCCCACCACCGCCATCGCCTTGCCAAAGCTGCCTTTGTGGCTCACCCGGTTGCGGGCGGGGAGAAGCGGGGCCACATAGAGCGGGGAGAGGACGAAAGTGCGAATCTCCTCGGCCAGCCCGGGCGCGATGCCGATATCCGCCACCACCAGTTGACCCAGCGCCGCGGCCCCAGGAAAGAGAAAGTGACCCCTTTTGGCATAGGCAAAAGTAACCGTCACATCCGCCGGGACAGCGTGGGCGTCCAGGCTGCCCGTGTCGCAGTCCATCCCGCTGGGACAGTCCACGGCCACCACTTGCAGGGGACCTGTCCCCTCTTCGTTGTCGTGTCGCCGCTGTTGGCGCACTTCCCCCACCTGATCGAGCAGACTGGCAAGCACGCCGTCGACTGGGCGGTTGCTGCCCGTGCCCAGCAGACTGTCCACCACCACCGCGGCCCGGTGCAGCCATTCGGCCAGGGCGGTGAAGTCGCCGTCCTCCTCGGCGCGCAGACTTTCCACCCCCCGGGCCGCCAGTTGGCCGAAGTGTTCCTGATAGTCGTGCTGGGGGTCCGTCTGCCGCTTCCAAATGTAGAGGCGCACAGGGTAGCCGGCGTCGTGGAGGTGGCGGGCGCAGACCAGCCCGTCGCCGCCGTTGTTGCCTGGCCCCACCAGCACCAGTACCGGTGTATCGTCGGCTACGGGGAATCTGGCCCGTATCGTATCGGCCACTGCCGCGCCGGCCCGTTCCATCATCTGCGCGTAAGAGTGGCCGCCTTCGTTGGCCGTGCGTTCCAGTTCTTGCATCTGGGCCACAGTGACAATTTTCAGGTGGTTGGGGATAGGGCGAACAGGCACAGGCATGGCAGTTTCCTCGGCGATAGCGAACGCGATTGGGTGGGTAATCCTCATTGATTATAGACGCCTCACCCAGAGCGGCCCAACTCTGGGTGTCAATAGGGGGCGTTCCAGAAATGGGGGCAACCGATTCCGGGAATCGACCAGGCGATCTCCGGCGTGGACAATTGGTTTGGTCGATTCCCGGAATCAGCCACTCATCCCTCGATATGGGATACACCTGTAATTAGGGCTTGTCAAAGAATAACTTCCCGTTTTGGTGCGTCGCACTGTCCAGATGAGGTTGCGGACTAGAGTCATTTCGTGGACAGTGCGACGCACCGGATGGAACTTATTTCTTGACGAGTCCTTAGTAGCAGACCAGCAGGGCCACACAAACCGGCACCAGTCTGCGAATTCTGACGGTGCCGGTTTGGATTTTTCTATGGATCCCAGCCCTGATAGTTCGCACCACTCAACCCACTACATACCGATATTCCCCCGGGCCCACCTCCTGCACCCTTCCTTCGACTATTTTGCCATTTTGCCGGACAACGCTATCAATTTTGCCGGGCAAATGGACCGTCGCGCTTGTGTTGGGCGGCACAATGACGGTCCACCCAAACTGGTGATCGCTGAACTCCCAGCGCGAGACAATTTCCCCATAGCGAGTTTGCAGGCGACCCTCGGCCTGGGTTAGCCCACCGCCGGGCTGGGGGCGCAGGACAAAATGCTTGTAGCCCGGCTGCTGGGGATCGATTTCGATCCCGGCCACGGTGTTGTAGAGCCAGGCCCCGATGGAGCCATAGGCGTAGTGGTTGAAGGAGTTCATCCCTGGGTCCTGGAAGCCGTTGTCCTCGGTGTAGCCGTCCCAGCGCTCCCAGATGGTCGTAGCGCCCTGGGTGACAGAATAGAGCCAGGAGGGCCAGCTCGTCTGTTGCAGCAACTGATAGGCCACATCCAGCCGCCCGTTGCTGCTGAGGACGTGGGGCAGATAGGGCGCACCCACGAAGCCCGTAGAGAGGTGGCCGTCCCGCCGCTCGATGTCTGCCACCAGTTCGGTCACAGCCTGACCGCGCAGGGACTCCGGCAGGAGATCGAAGTGCAGGGCCAGGACATAGGCAGTCTGGGTGGGGGTGAAGAGATCCGTATTGAAGACCTCCGAGCTGATTGGCCCGTAGTCCACGGCTTTCAGATTGCCCCGGGAAATGGAGTCGGCCCCATCCATCATCTGCCGACGCTGGGAGGCCGGCGGGGGGTTCTCCGCCAGCTTGCCCCCTATCAGATAGCGGTTGCCAAAGGCACGTTTGACATCGGCAAAAAGCTGCCGGTAGCGCTCCGCGTCTTGCGTCTTGCCCAGCACATCGGCAATCTGCGCCATCAGGCTGGCATCGTAGGCCAGAAAAGCCGTGCCGATCAGATCACGCGGGGTGGCCGCATTGATGGAAAGCCAGTCGCCAAAGCCAGGCCAGCCCTCGAATTCGGGCGCGCAGCGAATGTGGCCGGGGCTGACCGTCTGCAGCCAATCCATAAACTTTGTCATCACGGCGTAGTGGTCTGCCAGAATGCCCCGATCGCCGTAGCAGAGGTACATCGTCCACGGACAGATAACGGCGGCGTCGGCCCAGGCGGGGCCCCCATCCAGCATCGGAAAAGCAATCGGCACCACCGCGGGAATCATCCCTTCGGGACTCTGGGAATCGGCCACATCCTGGGCCCACTTGCGCATAAAACCGGCCACGTCCATATTGAAAGCCGCGGTGCGGGCAAAGACCTGAATGTCGCCGGTCCAGCCCAGCCGCTCGTCCCGCTGGGGGCAGTCCGTGGGCACATCCACAAAGTTCCCCTTTTGACCCCAGAGAATGTTGTGCTGAAGCTGATTGAGCAGAGGGTCTGAGCAGGAAAAATCGCCGGTCTGGGCCATCTCCGAGTGCAGCACAACGCCTGTGATCGTATCCCGGTCCACAGTCCCCGGATAGTTGCCCACCTCCACATAGCGAAAGCCGTGGAAGGTGAATTTGGGTTCCCAGACCTCTACGCCCTTGCCATCCTTAACCCCTTGAAAAGTGTAATAGTCCGTGGCCCGGGCCGCACGCAGATTGGTCGTGTAAAGATTGCCCTCAGCGTCCAGCACTTCGGCAAAGCGCAGGGTGACAGTCGTGCCTGCCGGTGCGCTCCCCTGGAAGCGCACACGTCCCACCATATTCTGGCCCAGATCGAAGATGGCGCTGCGACTGATAAAGCTCCCCTTCTCCACCGGATCGGCGATAGGTTTGATCTCCTCGATGCGGCGCACGGTCGGGCCGTTGGTGGCGACCAGTTGCCCCGGCCACTTGCCAAACGCCTGCACCCGACGCCACCCCTTGTCATCGAAGCCGTTTGTGTCCCAGCCGGGCATCGCCAGCCGGGCGTCGTAGGCTTCCCCCATAATCAGGTCGTTTTCCAACAGGGGGCCGAACTGGTGTTTCCAGGTGCGGTCGCTGCCGATACGCTGGCTGCTGCCGTCGGCGAATGTCACCTCCAGTTGGGCCAACAGCCGGGGCCGGTCCACGTAATTCTGGCGCGCACCCATACCCACATACCCCGCGGCCCAGCCGTCGCCCAGGATGACGCCGATGACATTCTCCTCCGACTTGAGCAGCCTTGTCACGTCGTAGACGCTGTATTGCACCCGCTTGTTATAGTCGGTCCAGCCTGGGTTGAAGACATCTTCGCCGACCGGCTTGCCGTTGATGGTGCATTCATAGAGGCCCAGCGCGGTGATGTAGAGCCGGGCCGCTTTGACTTTGGCCGATAGGCGAAAAGCCTTACGCAGATAGGGCGCGGGCACATTTGTGCGGGGGCCACCGGTCAGGGTAGCGCCGATCCATTTGGCCTTCCAGTCGGCAGGCTTGAGCAGCCCCATCTCAAACCAGCCTGGCTCGCCCTCGACAGCAACGCCCTCCTCGTCCCACACAGTAACCCGCCAGTGTACCCGCTGCCGGGATTGAAGCGCCGCGCCGCCATAGGCCACCAGAACGGACTGGTCGGAGGTCACCTGGCCGCTGTCCCACAGATCGGCTTTGCCGGGTGTGAGCAGTTTGGGCGCGCTGGCGGCAAGAATGCGGTAGGCCGTCTGGCCTGTGCCGGGCTGATCGCTCTGTATCTGCCAACTGAAGCGCGGTCTGGTGATGTCAATTCCCAGGGGGTTGGCACGAAATTCACAAGTGGCATTGGTGATGGTTTTCATTTTCGTCCCTTTCAGGCTGGAGTATGAACAGATTGTGTAAAGATAACACCGATGGCGGCCAGTTCACCCATCAGCCGCTCGAAATGGGGGCCAGTCACCACCTTCTCCGGTGTGAGCAGCCCACGTCCACTAATCTCTCCCCGCCCTACCATCCGGGCGATAATTGCGCCGGTCATCGCGGTTGTGCGGGCCATCGATGTAAAGCCCAGGGCCTCGTCGTAGCGGTCGATCATCTCCACCGAAAGACGGGTCGCTTTGCCATCTTTTGTACCTTCCGCGTCCAGCCGGACGAGGGTAATGTCCCGGTCCGTCTCGTCGAAGCGCACTTTGGGATAGAGCAGTACATCCAGAAAATGCTTGGGGGCGATGGACGCGCCGTCGATGTCGATGGGCTGGCTGGAAAGCAGCCCCAACTCTTTAAGCAGCGTCACTTTGGCCGCGTAGCCCGGCCAGCGGATGGTCTTCTGGCTGCCCTCGCCCAGCCCTTTCAGGCTCTCCAGTTCCAACAGCCAGGGCATAAAGTTTTCGTGCCACGCTTCCACCTCGCCCACGCCGTCGAATGTCACCGGCTCGGCGTCGCTATAGCGGGCCACCTGCACCAGCGCGCCCGCTTCCACCGCGTGGCCGTCGATCGCGCGCAGGGGCAGCCGCCGCCCGCCAAAGACGATTTTGTAGCCCAGGGGCGGTGTGGGCGCGGCGGGAATCCCCCCACATTTGATGTGCAGGGAGTCGATGCTCTCCAGTTCTTCGGCCAGATGCCGGGCCCAAATTTCGGTTAGCCCCGGCTCCACGCCACAGCCCCGCAACAGAAACGCGCCGGCCTGGGCTGCTTCGGCTTCCAGCGCGGCCATCTCGCCCGCGGGGGGTGTGGACAAATCCACCAGCGGGCGCCGGGCCGCGATGGCCGTGCGCATCCCCAGAGGGATAATCTCCGAGGGCAGCGCGGCCAACACCACATCGTGTCGGGCAAAGAGCGCGATGGCCGGGTCCCGGTCGGCTAAATCGATTTGGGCAAAAGCAACTTTTTCCAGGCCGGGCAGACCGGTCAATCGCTTCTGGGCAGTCGCCAACTGTTCAGCGCTGCGGTCGGCCAGAGTGACGGCAGATACGTCGTCGGCCTGCATCCCAATATAAGCGGCAGCCGGCCCCATCAGACCGCTGCCGAGCACGAGAAATTTCATCTTTACCTCTCCAGATGATTGTGATTCATTGTGTGGCTGTATCGTTTTTGACGTATAGTTGCCGCAAAACGGGCCGCCAGTTTGTGCCTTCCAACAGGTCCGTGTTGTCGCTGATCAGGTCGATGCTGCCGATAGACCGCCGGGCCCCGATGCGTGCCACCTCCACATCGCTGATTTTCCGCAGCAGCGCCTCGCCGTAGCCGTGCAGGGCGATGACCTGAAAGGGCCGCCCAAAGAAGTCGCGCACCGTCTCCGGCAGGGGATCGGTCAAGCCCAGCCGGTTGTGCATCCGGGCCAGGGCCTCGTAGGCCGGGAGCAGATGGCCCATCCGTTCCTGCCAGGTGGCCGCGGTCTGCGCGGCCAGCAGATGGGGCGTCAACTCCCCCGCGCAGGCCAGCTTTGAGAAGGCCGTGCCAAACCACTTGGGATAGGGCGCGTACTGCCGTTCCATCAGGAAAGCCAGCCGCATCACATCCCGCACCAATCGTGAACCCATCAGGCCGGAGCCGAGTTCGTCCCCCACCAGCCCGGCCCGCCCCATCAGATGCTCCTCCTGGCCGATGCGTGCCCAGCCCGCGGCCAGCAGATAGAGCCAGACGTCCTGGGGATACCAGGCGAAGCGGGCGCGCAGCGCTTCCAGCCCGAACGCCTTCTCACCCCCTCCCAGCCTCCCCCAATTTGGGGGAGGAGCCGATACGGTTCCCTCCCCAATCTGGGGAGGGGTAGGGTGGGGTGACACCCCAAGTCCGTCGTGATAGACCGCGCCGCCGGTGAGGGTGCGCAATTTCTGCTGGGGAAAGGTGAGCCAGTCCGCGGCCTCTAGCGGCTGGTCGATGTCATAGCCCAGATAGTCTTGGATAAACCCCCGGATAGTGGCAACCGTTACCCGGTGGTTGACCGGGCCGCTCTCAATCGCGGTGAGGTGCTGCACGCCGTTGTCATTGGGGTCAGGTTCGCCGAAGTTGGTGGAGTAGCCGTGAAAGGTGTAGGGCAGACGCTCGGCCAGGGTGTCGTGGATGGCATCCGCGGCCAGCAGGTGATCGTCTTCGTCGAGAAAAAGCTGGACACGAGGCCCCCAGTGGTGGTCTGTGGACATTTCGTCGTCAAAGCCCAGCACCTCCGAGCCGCTGCCGATCAGCGCGGCGCTGTGGGGCAAGCCAGGGAAGGCGTCGTCCAGAATCGGGTACACGGCTTCCCGGTAGAAGTCGCCGCAGAGGGTCAGGCCGGGGATGAAGGGGGGCATTCTGCTTTACGCCTCCGGTCCACCAAAGACAAACTCCCCGCCCACAACCGTCCCCGTCACATCCGTCTCCAAAATCGCCATCGGGTTGACGCTGAAAATGTCCTGGGAGAGAATCGTCAGATCGGCCAGCTTGCCGGGAGTGATGCTGCCCTGCTCGTTCTCCATTCCGCCTGCATAGGCCGCGCCGAGGGTATAGGCCCAGACCGCCTCTTCGACGGTCAGCCGTTCTTCGGGAATCCAGCCCTTGCCGCCGGGTGTGCCATCGGCCCGACAGCGGGTGACCGCGGCGTGGATGCCCTGGATCACATCCGGCGTCTCCACCGGCGCGTCGGAGCCAAAGGCCAGGGGCGCGCCGGTCTGTTGCAGGCTGCGCCAGGCATAGGCGTAGCGGCTGCGGCTGCCCCAGTGCTTGTCCGAAAGCAGCATATCCTGGGTGGCGTGGATGGGCTGCATAGAGGGAATGACGCCCAACTCCACAAAGCGGGGGATGTCGGCGGGGTCCAGCACCTGGGCGTGTTCGATGCGGTGGCGCAGATGCAGACCGACACCCCCTTTGCGGCTGGCCTCCAACGCGTCCAGCACCACCCGGTTGGCCCTGTCGCCGATGGCGTGGGTGACGACGGACAGCCCCGCGGCCGTAGCCCGTGCCACAATATCGGCCATCGCCGCTTCATCCGTGACCGCTATTCCGGTGTTCTTCGGTTCGTTTTCATAGGGGGCCAGCATCCAGGCCGTGCGGGGACCCAGCGCGCCGTCGCTAAAGACTTTCACCCCGCCGATGCGCAGCCACTCGTCGCCCAGACCGGTTTGCAGGCCGAGACGGATGGCGTCGTCCAGTTCGGAGACGGGGATTTGGGAGACGATGCGCAGACGCAGTTCGCCGTCGGCCCGCAGCCGCTGAAAGGCGCGCAGGGCAGGCGCGGCCTCCATTGTGTGTACACCGACGATGCCCATTTTGTGTACAACCGCCTGGGCCAGGCGCACGGCTGCGGCGGCCTGTGCGTCGCTCGGCTCGGCCACCAGCAGAAAGAGGGCGTGCATCGCGGTTTCCAGCAGAATGCCCGTGGGCTGACCGCGACTGTCCCGCACAATCTCCCCCCCGTCCGGGTCCGGCGTGGCCGGGGTGATCCCTGCCATTTCCAGTGCCCGACTGTTGGCCCAGCCCGCGTGACCGCACTTGCGGCGCAGGAAGATCGGGTGTTCGCTGCTGATGGCGTCCAAATCCGCCGCGCGGGGGAAATCGCCGTCGCCCCAGAGCGACTGATCCCAGCCCCGGCCGGTGAGCCACTGGCCCGGGGTGGTTGCGGCGGCCCGCTGGGCTACCCGTCCCAGCGCGATTTCCAGACTGGGGGTATTGGCCAGATCGATCTCGCCCAGGCTAAGGCCGTAGGCCAGAAAGTGGATGTGGGCGTCGATGAAGCCGGGCACAACCGTCTCCCCGCCCAGATCGATCACCCCTGCGCCGGAGAATTCTTCCCGCAATTCCTCGCTGTCGCCTACAGCCACAAAGCGATCCCCGCGGATCGCCACGGCAGAGGCGCGGGGCCGGGCCGGGTCCATTGTATGAAAGTTGCCGTTGATGAGCAGCAGTTCAGCGTCCACGGTTTGTCTCCGGTGTGGGGTGTGGTAGAGTTGTAATAGCACCCGAACGGTCGTGCTGAGGTGCGTCGTTTGCCGAAACGTGAGGCGTGAAACGTGAAAGCGCCGTCTGATCTCACGTTTCACGTTTCATCCTCTCGGATTTCCTATCCATTTATAGCACAAAAGGTACTCAATAGCGAAGGTTTCCCTATGCAACCCATCGGTGCGCTGCACGAATTTCACGACCCGGCCTATGCCCAGAGCTGGGCCGAGCGTTTTGTGCCCACGCCGCCCGCCAGGCGCTCTTTGACCTGATTGTGGCGCAGATTACCCGCCGTTGCCCTGCCGACGCCCACATTGTGGAGATGGGCATCGGGCCGGGCTATCTGGCGTGGGAGATTCTGGGGCGGATTCCCGGCGTCAGCTACGAGGGGGTGGACTTTTCCGAGGCGATGTTTGCCATTGCCCGCCCCCGGCTGGCCGAGTTCGAGGGTCGGATTGTCTACACCCAGGCCGACCTGGCCGGTGAAGCGTGGACGGCCCGTCTTTCCCGGCAGCCGAACGCGATTGTCTCCACCTGGGCGCTGCACGATCTGGGCGCAGAGGCGCATATCGCGTCGGTCTATCGACGGGCCCGGGCTGTGTTGCCGGTGGGCGGGCTGTTGCTCAACGGCGATTTCGTCAAGCCCGACGAGAGCAGCTTCGACTACGAGCCGGGGCGCATCACCCCCAGCCGTCACAAAGAACTGCTGCGGGCTGCGGGCTTCCGGGAGGTGGAGCGGCTGGCCTATCTGGAAAAGGATGTGGCGAACCCCACCTCGGCCAACAACTACGCCTGCTTTGCCGGTATCGTCTGAAAGATGGAACACGGATGAACACGGAAAAAACGGATTCACACAGATTTAATCAGCGGAGATCAGCCGTTTCTGCGTCGTCTGTGTCCCACTTTCCATCCCTGTGGCGTACAAGTGCATATAGACGAAGCGGCCTGCGATGAGCCGTACCCGCCATCTGGTGCGCTCGTCCGCGCTGGTACTCTTTCTCTATGTGCTGGAGAAGTTTACCGGTCTGGGCAAACTCTTTTTGATGACCCGACAGTTTGGCACGGGTGCAGCCGCGGATGCCTTTACCGCGGCCAATCAATTGCCAGAGCTTTTTCTCTATACCCTCACCGGCGGTGCGATTGCCGCAGCTTTCATTCCTGTCTATTCAGCCTATTTGACCAACCGTAAAACGGCCCAGGCGGAGGCGCTGGGCAACACCGTTTTTACCCTCACTGCACTGGTCGTCGGGGGTATCTGCGGGCTGGCCGCGCTGGCCGCGCCGTGGATCAGCCGGGTGTTGCTTGTGCCGGACTTCAGCCCCGAACAGCAGATGCTCACCGCGGAACTGATGCGGATTGTGCTGCTCTCGTCCGTTATTGTGGGGGTGAGCAGTATCTTTGGCAGCCTGCTCCAGGCCCACCAGCACTTTTTGGCACCAGCCCTGGCGCTCAGCCTCATCGATTTGGGGCAGATTTTCGGGCTGTATGTGCTGGCCCCCCGTTTAGGTATCCACGGGGTGGCCTGGGGCAGCGTCATCGGCGCGGCGCTGCTGGCCGCCACCCAACTCCCCGCGCTACGGCACAAAGGCATCCGTCTGCGCCCGGCCATTGCTCTGCATCTGACTGGAAGCCGGGAGATGGCCCATCTGATCTGGCCGCGGATGGTGACGCTGGGGGTGGTGCAGGCGGTGGATTTGGTCTTCCTGCGCCTGGCCTCGCCCCTGGCCGCCGGCAGCATCACCGCCTTTTTCTATGCGATGCTGGTGATGGTGGCTATGCCCAAATCCCTGCTGACCGGGACGATCACCGCCGTCTTTTTCCCCACCCTGGCCGAGACATACAATGCAGGCAGAACGCGGGCGATGCAGTCCACACTCTTTGCCGGTCTGCGCGCGGCCTGGCTGCTGGTGATCCCGGCGGCGGTGGGGTTGCTGGCCCTGGGCAAACCGGCGGTGGCCTTCCTCTTCCAACGGGGCGCGTTTGACGAGCGTTCGACGGCGCTGGTCTTCGGGCTGATGGCGATTTTCAGCCTGCGGCTGGTGATGGATTCCACCCAGGACGTGCTTTCTATGGGCTTCTACGCCCGGCACAATACCCGGATTGTGATGTGGGCCAATCTGGGCTGGGCGTCGCTGCACGTCCTTTTCAGCTTCCTGCTGGTGAAGCCGTATGGGATTGCCGGGCTGGCCTGGGCCACGACTCTGGCTTCGGCGGCGATTGCTCTGGTACTCTACTGGCTCAACCGACGGATGAATGGGGTTAGCGATGGCGAGCGAGAATTGTTCCTGGCGCTGGTCCGCACGGGTTTGGCCTGCGCTGGGATGGCCGGGTTTATTGCCGGTGTAGGCCGGTTGGGGTGGGGAATCATCCCCTTTTTGGTCGTAAGTCTCGGCGGCGGTTGTCTGGTCTCCGGGGGGCTGCACACGCTGCTGGGGGGGAGAGAACTCAATGGGGTCTGGAAGCATCTGGTGGAGAAATGAGGACACAGATTTGCACGGATGGGATGGATTTACACGGATTTAATCTGTACAATCTGTGGTCTGATCTGAGCTAACCACAAAGACTTAGAAAATCTTTGTGGTTAAAGTGTTTTGTACCATTCGCAAGGGAGGAACAATGGACAAGCCGCGATTGTACGTCATCGGCGACAGTATTTCACTTCAGTACGGCCCCTATCTGGAACAGTATTTGGCGGGACGCTACGCCTACGCCCGCAAGACAGCCGAAGCCGAGGCCCGGCTCAATCTGCCCAATCCCCAGGGCGACAACGGCGGCGACTCGTCGGCTGTACGGGCCTTTTTGGCCGGGCTGGTCGAAGGCGGCGACTGGTCCGCCGACCTGCTGCTGGTCAACTGCGGGCTGCACGACATCAAAACCGACCCGATCACCGGGCGCAAGCAGGTGGAGATCGACGACTACCGGGCGAATCTGGAGGGGATTGTGGCGTTGGCCCGGCAGATCGGCGTGCCGCTGGTCTGGGTGCGCACGACGCCCTGCGATGAGGCGGTGCATAACGCTCGGCCCGGTATGGCCTTTCACCGTTTCGCCGGGGATTGCGTGGCCTACAACGCTGTGGCCGATGGGGTGATGGCCGCCGCGGGCGTCCCGTCGATTGATCTGCACAGCTTCACCGCCAGCCTGGGATCGGACCTCTACTGCGATCACGTCCATTTCCACGAAGCCATTCGGGAGAAGCAGGCGGCCTATATGGCGGGGTGGTTGGAGGGGTATGGGGTGATGGGTCGGGCATAATTGAAGAAAAGTGAAGCGTGAAACGGAGATCGTTCTCTGAAGAACGCAGCTTCTGATTTGCTACATTCTCGATAGCACCCTGAATTGCATAGTGCGTGGAAACACTCTACGGTGAAGTGCCCCCAGAAACACCGGACCGCCGGTGAGCCAGTAAGCTATCCACTTGATCAGTATTCGTGAAATTTTACACAAACCACAGGATTTGTCCTGTTTGACGCCCCCCCAGAGTGCTGGCACAATAGAATATAATCGTCCCACCATCCCAACACCCCATGTGAGTTCCTGTGAAACGAATCGCCGCCATCCTCACCGAATACCGCCCCCGCTCCCACGCGGATGTGATTATCACGAAGTTTCTCAAAGGCTTTCCCACCGACGACGGGCTGATCCCGCCCCAGGTGGAGATCGTCTCGATGTATGTGGACCAGTTTGCCGAGAACGATCTGAGCCGCCAGTATGCAGCCGAACACAACGTGCCCATCTACAACAGCATCCCCCGTGCCCTGACGCTGGGCGGGGATACGCTGGCTGTGGACGGGGTGCTGCTCATCGGCGAGCACGGCGACTACGCCTGGAACGAAAAGGGGCAGCACCTCTACCCCCGTAAATACTTTTTGGAGCAGATTTGCGGGGTGATGGCGACCAGTGGCCGGGCGGTGCCGGTCTTCAACGATAAACACCTCTCCTACAACTGGCACGACATCCGCTGGATGTATGACCGGATGGCCGGGCTGGGCGCGCCCTTTATGGCCGGTTCTTCCCTGCCCCTGGGCTGGCGCTCCCCCTGGCTGGAACACGAAAAAGAGACACCGATTCAGGCCGCCCTGGCCGTGGGCTACAGCGGGCTGGACATCTACGGCTTTCACACCCTGGAAGTGCTGCAATGTATGGTGGAACGGCGCACAGGCGGGGAGACCGGCGTGGCATCGGTCCTCTGCCTGGAAGGAAACGCTGTGTGGGAGGCGGCCCAGGCGGGCCGCTGGGACCGGCGGCTGGCCGAAGCGGCCTGTGCGCCCATCGACGCCGAGCGCAAACCCGCGGGATCGATGGAGGAGAATTGCCCCAACCCCGCCCTCTTTCTGGTGGACTATCGGGACGGCACCCAGGGCGCGGTGCTGATGCTCAACGGCTATGTGGAGACACTGGCCTACGCCGCCAATGTGGGGGGGGAAATCAGCGGTACGGAATTCTATTTGCAGGACGGCGACCCCCACTGCCACTTCAGCTATCTCAGCCTGAATATTCAGGAGATGTTCCTCAGCGGTGTGCCCACCTATCCGGTGGAGCGCACGCTCCTGACATCCGGCGTGCTGGAAGCCGCGCTGGATTCCCGCTATCGGGGACACATCCCCGTGGCGACGCCCCATCTGGACATCCAGTATCAGAGCTACGACTCCATCCCCTGGCGACCGTTAGGTCTGCGCCCAACAGGGGCCTGTCTGCTGCCTTTCCCCTGACCCGAAAAGCAGTGGCTCAGTGGTGAATTTTTCTGGCACGAAATCCAGTCGTTTTATCGGTTACGAATCAATCTTCTATCAAACCAATTCCCAAGCGGAGAAAAATCCATGCGAGCTGTGCAAGTGATGGCCCCTGGCCGGGCTGAATTTGTCGAGACGCCCAAACCCGAACTGATTCCGGGCCACGCGCTGGTGCGTTCCCGCCGTCTCTCGCTGTGTGGCAGCGATATTTTTATGCTCCACTACGCGCCCAAACATCTCTACCCTTTTTTGCCCGGCACTTCCGGTCACGAGATGGTGGGTGTGGTGGAGGCGGTGGACGCGCCCGGCTCCGGCATCGAGCCGGGGATGATGGCGCTGACCCTCGTCCGCGACAACCGGGCTATGGCCGAGTATTATCTGGCCCCAGTGGAACACATTATACCCCTGCCCAAAGGCAAACCGATTGAGGAGCTTTTGCAGGCCCAGCAGTTGGGTACAATCATCTACGCGGCCAAACACCTGCCCGGCCCGGTCATTGGTAAGAATGTGGCTGTCATCGGCCAGGGGTCCGTGGGGCTGTGGTGGGTGTGGATGTTGCGGCGCATGGGCGCGCGTAAGGTGATTGCACTGGATGTGCTGCCCCACCGCCTGATGTTGCCCAAGCGCTACGGCGCAACCCATACGGTCAACAACCGGGAGGTGGACCCCCAGGAGGCCATCCGCGCCATCACCGGCGGGGAGTTGGCCGATGTGGTGATCGAGGCGGCGGGGGAGGTAGAGACGATCAATCTGGCCTATACACTGGTGCGCCAGCACGGGGATTTGGTCTACTTCGGCATCCCCCACGCGATGGAGATGCAGTTCAACTTTGGCGAATTCTTCCGCAAGTTTCCTCGGGTCAAGGCCATTTCCGGCGCGTTGAGCGATCCGGGCCAGGGGGTGACCCACCAGGCGCTGGAATATATCGCCACGGGAGAGATCGACGTATCCCACATCCTGACCCACACTTTTTCGTTCGATCAGGTGATGGACGCCTATGAGGTGGCCTATACCCGGGATGAGGGATCGGTG
>JAHDWH010000025.1 GCA_023384455.1 Caldilineaceae bacterium
ACTTCTCCCGATACGCTATTCTACCACTTGTCGGTTTGAGGCGAAGCTTCGCTGGGTAGTTACCTTCTGACTTGAAAATGGCTTTGTATACACGGATGAAAAGGAACACGGATTAATAAAAATCCGTGGTAACTACTCAGGCATCCTCTGCTTATTAACCACGGAACACACGGAACAAACTGAAAGAAGCGGAGAACTTCCGTGTATTCTGTGTATTCAGTGGTTATTTCTGTCGTTGGCTGAGTAGTTACAATCCGTGTTCCTTTTCATCCGTGTATACAAAATTTTCATCCCCCGTGGCGCAACCCTCGGCAGTGCCGGGGACTTTTTCAGCTTACCGCCCCGGCAGCAGAGCCGAAGGGGGCACAGGCACTTCCCCGCTGCCCGGCGGCGACCAGAAGAACTCCAGTGCGCTGCCGCCACCCCGCTGGAAGTAGTCGATCCGAATCGGGTGTTCCCCCACAGCCAGCTCCAGACCGGCCCGCACGCCGTTGGGTCGATCCGGGATCAGCCCCTCGCCCAACACAGCCCCGTCCAGGGTAAAGCGCACGCCGTCGTCCGCCTCCACCCGGAACTGATAGAAGCCGGGGGTTTCGATACGCAGCAGACCGCTGTAGGTGGCGCTGAAGGGGTGAAAGGTCGGCTCGTTGGCCGGCCAGGCCAGGAGGAGGAAGGGGGTGATCTGCTCCATCAGCGGCGGCCCAGACCAGCTTTCGTTGGCATAGTAGGTGGCCCATAGCCCCTGTTGGGGTGGCGACACATTGAACAGTGCGCTCTCCGGCACATCCTCCACCCCGCCATCCGGTCTGCGCCAGGTCAAACCGATAGGCCCGGAACCATTCTGCTCCACTTGCAGACTGTGCAGCCCCCGGCCCAAATAGCCGTTGCCCTGCCAGTCGGCCCCGTCTACGGCCAAGCGGCCATCCCCTTGCACAACCAACTCATAGCTGCCACTGCTCTCCAGACGCAGACTGCCGCGCCAGGTGACGCCAGTCACGTCACCGCCTGCCCCATCCAACGAAAAGCCGGGCAGGGTGAGGGTCTGGGTCGAGCCATCTCCTCTGCGAATTTCGGCGTTCAGCCCCTGCAAGCGGTCCAGATCCGCTGCCGGCACCCAGGCCCGCAGGTAGATATTGCCGCCGCCCGGCCCCTGCTCCATGCGAATGTCGGCGTTGGGATAGAAGATGCGAAAGTAATCCATCACAGACTGATAGTAGGGATCGAGCAGAAAGAGCGCGCCGCTGCCCGTGGCGGGCACAGGCAGATCGACTTCGGGTCGGGCCAGATGAAAGGGCGGGGTGTCCAGGGGATTGGCCTCCATTTTGTCGGCCACCGCGCCGTAGACCAGAAAGCGCAGGGGGGAGAAGTTGTAGAAGCGATGGGAGAGATAGACCGCTTCCCCCTTTTCCAATGCATCTACCACCTCGTGACCCACCCGGGTTTCCATAATATTGAAGCTGGCCTGTACCGATGGTGCGGTAGCCTGCCGGTTGAAATAGGTGTCAATCTCCCAATAGCCCGCATAGGCCACCAGCGGCAGGGCGATCAACCCGGCCAGGACCAGCCCGCCTGGGGTTACCGGAGGGCGCGGCGCTTCTGCCTCTGGCGAGAGCGGGAGCAGGTGCAAAAAAGAGCGGGTAAGCCGGGCCAGCACATCCCCGGCCAGCAGGACGACGGCCACAATCGCGGTCATTGTGCGGTAGGAGTTGGGGGAATCGATGTGCAGTTCGCTCAGATAACCCCCGGCCATCGCGATCACCAGCCACATCCAGAGCAACCCCCGTCTGCGATCCCGCAGGCGCAACAGCCCGTAGGCCAGCCCCACGGCCATCAGCGACCCGGTCACCGGGTCGGTCTGGGGTTCACCGGGCAGATTCTGCCGCCCGGTGGGATCGCCCATCTGGTAGAAGAGCTGAACGTGCCGCCAGATATTCTGGCGCAGGGGGCGCAGTGAGCCTTCCTGCTCCACTTCGTGAAAAATATTGATCTCCGCGGCCCGATTGAGGAAGGTGAAGGGGTGGGTGATATACGTGACACCGATGGGGGCCATTGCCACAAGGGTGGCCGCGCCAAAAATGACCAGCCCCCGCCAGTGGCGTTTCCAGCTTGTCCAGGGGCCGTGATAGTCCACAGCAACCCAATAGAGGGCAAAGAGCGCGATGGTAGCGATAGCCAGACGGCTGCTGAGATAGGTGTAGATAGTCAGACCGGTGATCAGCCCGCCCAGGGCATAGGAGAAGGCCCGACGCTCCCGCAGCCCCCGCACCAGAAAGTAGACGCCCAGCGTCTGAAAGAGGGGCGGCATCACTTCGTTCCATCCCCAGCGGCTCATTGTCATATGCCAGCGGCTTATGGCCAGCAGATACATAGCGGCCAGCCCGGCCAAAGAGCCGAAGAGATAGCGCCCCAAAAAGAAGACGGCCGGGACAGTCAGCAGAGCGGGCAGCAGAGAGGCCGCTTTGAGCGTCCAATAGTTGGCCCCAAAGAGTTTGTAGAGACCGGCCATATAATAGATGTAGCCGTTGGGCGTCTCGTACCAGCCGGTGGCAAAGGGGGAATCCTGACGGCCTTCCAGCAGATAGAGGGCATCCAGAGAGGCGTTCGTCTCGTCCACGTAGATGGCCGAGGGGATTTCGCCCAGCTTATAGAGACGCACGCCCAGGGCCAGGGCCAAAATCAGCACAAAGAGTGTGATCTCCAGCCAGCGGGGGAAGCCCTCGCTGCCCTGCCGCAGCAATCCGGGGCCGTAGTCGCTGGCCGGCTGTCCAGTACCACCCAGCAGCCAGCCCCCCAGCCCCATCAGCAGCAGCGCCACCGCCCAGGGGAGAGGGGTCTCCTGCCAGTCCTGAATGTTGGGCCAAAGACGCTGCATCACCCAGCCAGCCACGGCCAGCCCGGCCAGCAGGCAGAGGAAGCCCCACAATCGACTGGAAACCGATGGAAAGCGCACGGGTAGAACGGTCGGGGACGCTTCAGGCAGCCAGCGCTCCATCCGCCACAGGCCAAAGCCGGCACACAGCGCGCCCCCAGCCATCATCCACCAGAGCCAGTCGTGCTCTGTTCCCAGCACACCGGGTGCGCGCACCCGCAGCGCGGCAAATACCACCACCAGAAAACCGCTG
Organism: Caldilineaceae bacterium; assembly: GCA_023384455.1. GTDB lineage: Bacteria > Chloroflexota > Anaerolineae > Caldilineales > Caldilineaceae > JACQGT01. Next base: position 3,123 of record JAHDWH010000025.1, read on the forward strand.
AGGGCCAGGGCCAGATCTGCCAGGCGGCTGGAAAGAGCGATCATCGGTGCGCGGGCGTAGGCGGGTGTAACGGGAATCGGCGAACCAGAAGTGGAGAGGCTCTGCATAGGGTGCTTCCTCGTCGGGTGGCTGGCGGTTTTGCTGCGCCTTCACTATACCATTCGCACTGACAGAGGGGCAAGCATAGCCAATGCGATTGCAAGCCTATTCCCCAAAGACCCCGACTGTCCCAAACTTCTCGTCTCCCTTGCCGCCAGTGACGTAGAGGGGGCCGCAGCGCAGCCAGGCGTGGGCCTCCAGACCGGACTTGTCCTCTTTGAAAGCCGCGCCCAGATAGAGGGTGCTGGGGATGCCCCGGCGTCGCAGCAGAATTTTGGCGGTCAGGGCCTGGGGGAAGCAGTTGCTCTTCCAGGGGGTGTAGGGGCTGGCGCGGCGGACGGCCCAGGCGATGCGCCGGGCCCCGGCCAGATGTTCCGGGGAAGCGTCGGCGGGCGTCTCTACTTTGTGGGGGCCGAAGTGCTGGGCCAGACGCCGGAAAGAAAGTGTATTGATCGCCAGCCGGGTGATGCCCAGCAGCGCGTAGACCTGCACCAATAACCATTTGTCCGCCCAGGGCCGGCGCAGGAGGTTGCCCAGGCGGGTGGACAGCCTACGCAGTCGGCTCGGAATTGTAGACATCATTGCCTACCCTTTCAACAGCCAGCCGTGGACAAGCCCTTTGCAATCTGCACAACCTCATTTCAAAACCGTTCCAAAAACAATCCTACCATCAGCCCGCGCAGGAGGAAAATGCTGGCGGTAAAGTGGCTGACTGTGGCTGGATTCTCCTCAATCTGCCGCACCACCTCGGCAAGACGGGGCACATCCAGCACCTCCCCATTGTACCGCAAGCTGTTAGCTTGCGTCCCCCCCAGCCGGTCTACGACAGCGCGCAACTCCGGGGCCTGGCTGTGCAGCCGATTGACCAGATCCGCGGACTGGCGGGCCCGCTGGCGAATCAGCCGCACCCCATCCGGCAACCGCCCCGCCATCGCCCGGCGCATCAGCCAGCGATCCTGCGCCCCGTTGTGATACTGCTCGGTAGGCACGGCAAAGCAGAACTCCATCAGCCGCCGATCCGCGGTAGGGTCGAAGATGTCCAGCCCGAACGCCCCCCCGTCCTCCAAATGGAAGGTGGGCGGCTGCCAGCGGCCCGGTACATCCAGCCGCCAGGCGGCCCAACCGGGCGCATCCGCATAGGCGGGCATGACAGCTGGATTTTCCTCCCGCAGCCCAGGGGCGATGTCGGGCCGCTGCAAAAAAGTCGGGTGGAGCGGGTTGAAGGTGACCCAATCGCTGCGGCGGGTGGGAAAGAGCTAGGGGATTCGTCCCCGTATCCGGCGCAGGAGCGGCTTGGCCGCGCCGGCCCAGAGCAGGGCGACCGGTGACAGACCCGTACGGCGCTGCATCCGGCGCAGGGCATCCACAGCCTCCCCAGACCCCTTGCGCCAGAGCAGCCCGGTCAGGTCCGGCGATGCGCCCCGCCAGGAGACTGTATCGTTGCCGGCGGTGCCGCTAAAGAGCGTCGTCACCCCGGCGTCCCGGGCCGCCATCTGAATCGCGGCCAGCCAATAGCTGTTGCCTGCCGGGTAAGTCGGCTCGTCATGCACCCACAACATCCGCTCCATCCCGGCCAGGGGAGAGAAATCCGCCGCGCCCACCGGGGTCAGGTGAATGTGGCCGATGGCGTCGGCGATTGCCTCGGCCAGCGGGCCTTCGTCCAGGGGGCCGCCCCCGGCCAAATCAGCCGCGGTTTGGCCGACGGGAATCGATGTAAAGGCGTGAAGCATTTCGCCCCGTTGCGCCAGGGCGGGCGCGGCCAGCGCTGCCAACGAGCCGGAATCCAGCCCGCCGCTGAGCATCAGCCCAGTCTTGCCCGCTGCGTGCCCTGAGCCTGTCGAAGGGACAGCCAGACGGCTCTCTACCGCGGCCCGGTAGTGATGGAGAAAGGCTTCCACATAAGCGCCGTCGTTCGTCAAATGCACTTCCGGGTTGTTTTCGGGATACCAGTAGCGCTCCACCCGCAGGTCGTCCGCATCCAGCATCAGCCAGTGGGCGGGGGGCAGGCGGTTGATATGGGTATAGCCGGTCTGGCTGCCGTCGCCCATCACCCCGCTGATGGACTGGGCGATGCGGGCCAGATTGGGCTGCTGGGGAATAGTGGGCAAGGCCAGCAGGGGTTTTTGGGTGGAGGCAAAGGCGAAGAAATTGTGGCCCCGGTGGTAATAGAAACCGGATGTGCCGTGCTGATCCCTGGCCAGAAAGAGGCGGCGGGCGGCTTCGTCCCAAAGGGCAAAGTGCCAGTCGCCGTTCAGGTGATGGACACAATCGACGCCCCAGCGTTGCCAGGCGGCCAGAATCAGTTGGCCGTCGGTCAGCGCGGAGAGTTCGGCGGGGGAGATCGACAGTTCTCCGACCAGTTCGCCCCGGTGGATCAGCCGGGCACTGGCGATGAGTGTCAAACCCGCCGGGTGGTGGACGGGCTGGGCCGAGGGCGTTGGGTCTGTGGGGCCGAGCCGACTGCCCAGGGCGAGGGAGTCGCCGTGCCAGAATGCGGGCGGCTCTGTGCCCCAAAAGTCCAGGCTGGCGGCCATACGGGAAAGGTGGGTGGGATCGACGGGCGCGCCGTCCCGCTGCCAGAGGCCAAAGAGTGCATTCACCGGCTGCTCTCCGCCACCACTTGCGCCAGCCCTTCGGCAACCAACTGCTCCAAAAAGGCGCAGGTCTGGGCCGTACACTGGGCCGGGTCTACGGTGTAGCGGGCGGTGAGGCTGGCGACAATTTCGCGCACCGGGCGGGGCTGCTCGATCTGCTGCCAGATGGCCTGGGCGGTGGCATCCAGGCCAAAATAGGCGGCCTGCTCCACGCCGAGGAGCACAGTTTCGTCGTCCAATTCAGCGCCGATGAGACCGGGGGCGCGGGTGACAACAGTTTCGAGTGTGATTGAATGGTTTGACACGATTCCTCCAAAAAATAAGGACACGGATTTTCACAGATAAGACGGGTTCCCACAGATTTTTTTAGAGCCTGTTTAATAATTCAAGCTCTGAGCTCGCAGCTTTGTAACCACGGAAAACACAGAATACACGGAAAATTCTCTTTCGCTTTTTTCCTGTGTATTCCGTGTTTTCTGTGGTCAGACCAAGAGCCTATTTAATAATTCAGGCTCTTAGCCACGAATCATTCATGCCATTCGTGGCTAAAACCTTTTACGTCTGCGCTGATAGCAGCTACCAGTTTGTCCAGCAGGTAGGCGGCAACCGGGCGTTCGACGCGGATGACGCGGATGTGGCGGGCGATGCGTTCCAGCGCGGCGAAGTGGCGGGCGGCGTGGCCCATCTCTTTGGCAAACTGGACCCGGTAGGTGTTGCCCATTAGGCTGGTAAGCTGCTCGAAACCGGAGAGCGGGCGCAGGGAGATTGTCTCCACTGGCGCGGGGTGGAGTTCGTAGACGGCCAGCAGGCGGGTAGGCTCGGCGCTAAAGTGGGTGATGGGGACGAGATGCTTGCCGGTATAGGGCTGCACGTCGGCGCTGTTGCCCACATCCACCGCCAGCCGTTCCACCGCGTCCGGCAACAGATTGAGCCGGGGGAAGGCCGGATACAACCAGACGCCATCCCCGTCCAGGGTCAGCGCGCATACGTCGTCGCTGAGCAGGGGGTGTCCCAGCGCGGCAAAGGCCCCGGCCAGGGTGGATTTGCCGTGGCCCTGGGGACCGCAAAAAATGATCGCGCCCCCGCCTTCACCAGCGTCCACCCCCACCGCGCTGCCGTGGATGGGGGTGATTCCCCGCTGGTGGAGGAGCGCGCCGCAGGCCGAGCCGAGCAGAAAGAGGCGCACCGCGGCGTCTTCGGCCTGGGGTTGCCGGTCAATCACAATCTCGCGGCCAGAGGCTATGCGAAAGCGGGCCACACCGGGAATCTCCAGCAAATAGGCGTCTGGCCCGTCCGTGCGGGCGATGACCGATCCGCTGGGGTTGGGGTCGGCGCTGACTGCTCCGTAGCGGATGGTGACATCGGGCGCGCGGCTCTGGCCGGGGCGCAGTTCCGGGCATTCGAGGGCAGAGGCTATTTGCAGGCCGTAGAGCGTGTAACAGTGCATGGATTCGTGTACCGTATGGCCCTGCCAGCGCCTATCGCCCACTTTGCACAGCGGGCAGGAAAAGAGTGGCATTGGTCGCTGTCGGGCTGGGGGTGGATGTTGCAGAGGGCGTCGCTGTCGGTGTGGCAGTGGCTGCACCAGTTGACGTCCCAGTTGGCGTGACCGTCGGCGTGGCTGTAGCGCTGGCGGTTGGCGTTTGGGTCGGTGTTGTGGTAGGCGTGGCCGTGGCCGGGGGCGGACCGCCCGCCAGCGCCAACCGGGTGGCCGGATCACCGATGATCAGAAAAGTGTCGAGATTTTCCAGATGGTTGCCGCCGCCCGCGCTGTAGAGAGTGCCCAGCCCGGCCACGGCAGCCAGTCCGATGGGATAGATGCCCTGCTGCATCACCGCGTCCAGAAAGCCTTCGTTCATAAAGTCGTGGCCGTTGGTGACGCTGAGGCCAGAGGCGGCCCAACTGGCGATGCTGCCCCCGCCGCCCAGCCGCAGCAGAGACTCGGAGATGGACGAATAGCGGCTGGGTGGCTGGTGGTAGTAGCCGGTGAAACAGGTCATATCGAGCATCAGCGGCAATTTACCGGCGTTGCTCAGTTGGGCCAGGTCGCTGGTGCGGAAGATGACCGGGCTGCCCGCCCAACTGCTGATAGCGGCGTGGCCGATGTAATTGATGAGCACCCGGCCACTGTTGAAGGCATCGACAAGGGCGGCGGTGAGGGGCGGGCCGCTGGTATAGGGTGTGTAGGGCGGGTTGGGCAGATTGCAGTGGGCGTAGAGGGCCGGGTTGCAGAGGTTCAGGTAGAGTTTGTCGGCGCTGAGGCTGGGCAGGACGAGTTTGGGGTTGTCGGCAATGCCGTCGGAGAGCGCCCAGAATTGGCCGGCGGGGTCGGGTTGGCCGTTGGCGGCGTAGGCGTTGTCGGTGACAAAGGCCAGTCGGGAGCGCCACTCGCCGGGCGTGGGGTTCTGCTCGTAGGCGACGATTTTGGCGACGACAGTTTCGGCTTCGGCCAGAGAGTTGACGGGCAGACGGCCCAGGGCCAGAAAGGGCAAGGAATTGGCGTCGTTGAAGGCGACCAGTTGGGCGTCGGCTGCGGTCTCGCCAATCCAGGGGTCTACCAGGCGCAGATAGGGGGGGATGAGGTTGGAGACGGAGGCGGTGTCGATGCCGTTGAGACAGACGCCCGGCGTCAGGCAGTGGCCTTTGGGGTCGTAGTGGCCGTCGCCCACGAGGACGACGAAGGCGGGCGCGGGTGACTGCCAGTTGGCATAGGCCCAGGCCAGAAAATGGCGGATGGCGACGGGGTCGGCGATGCCGCCGTTGAATTCGTCGTAGATGTCCTGAATATCCGCCGTGACTACACGCAGCCCTTGCGCGGCGCGCAGGTCGATGAGCGGGGTCAGCGCGGGCAGATAGGCGGCGGGGCTGATCGCAATGTAGTCGGCCCCCAGAGCAACCGAACGCAGCCGAGGCGTGCCCACCGGCTTCAGGCTGAGCGGGGTGCGGACGTCACTTGCGCCGACCGCGGCATAGCGGGCAGTGATCGTCACCGCTTCTCCAAAAGCCAGCCCACAGGGACAGGGGACAGATAACTCTGGGCCGGTGATGTGGACGGGCCGGGCTGGGTCGCTGATGTCGAGAAGTTTGATGACCGGGGAGTCGAAGCCGCTGGCGGTGTAGCGCCAGAAGCCGGGGCCGGGGGCGCTGAAATCGAGACGGTCGGCCTGGGCGGTGAGGGGGCGGCTGCCGGTCAGGTCGAAGTGATCGACAACAATCAGGCTGGAGCCGGGGTAGATTTCGGTGACGCTGATGGCGTTTGTGCCGCTGATGAGCAGGTCGGGCGACAGGGTGCGGCTGGGCTGGAGCAGGACTGTGCCGCTCCAGTCGTGCTGGCTGAGTTGGCTGCCGTTGAGCCAGAGTTGGGTGCGGTGTGGGCCGGTGTAGCCAGCCAGGGCTGGGGTGAGACTGGCGAAGGTTGCGCCGGTTTCCAGTGTGAAGGTGTAGGTGCGGGTGCGGGGGAAGTTGGGATTGGTGGTGCTGAGCAGGTCCCAGAACCAGTGTTCGTAGCCTTCGATGCGGGGCATATGGGGCGCGTAGTAGCGGTTCTGTTCCAGGCGCAGGGTTGTGGTGGTGGTGGTGACGGCTGTGCCGCCGGGCTGGGCGGGGCGGCTGGTCATCCGTAAGCCCTGCGCGACGCTGTGGGTGAGCCAATAGATATTGACGTCCGTATATTTATTGTCGATGGCCTGGCCCCAGAAGCGCAGGGAATCGTCGCCGTCGCAGCGGTTGGGCTGGCCGCTGTCGATTACAGAAAGGGCGATTTCGTCCCCATCGGGGCCGCCGTGGAAAAGCTGAATGCTGTCCAGGGCGAGGGTGTCGGTCGCTATGCCCGCGCTGGTCAGGTCGGCGCAGGTGAGGGCGTAGAGTCCTTCGTCCCTCAGGCTGAGTTTGTGCCAGGGCTGGTCAGCCGCGGCGTTGCGCGGGGACGGGTCGGCGGCGGGGCGGGTGCGCCAGCCGTTTGACTGGTCGGCGTTGAGCAGCAGGCCATCCCGGACTTTGGCGAAAAGCAGGTCGGGTGGCGGGGCTGTGCGGGAAGGCTGACCGCCCTCGAAACGGATTTCGACGCGCAGGCGGCGGTGGACGATCAGTTGGCCGCTGGCCGGGTCGAGTCGGACGGGATTGAGTTGCAGACGGGCCACCCGTTGGCCGCGCCAGTCGGTCACTTCGCCCAGGGAGGCAGGGGCCGCGGGATAGGGCGCGGCGCTGGTGTAGTGGGCCGGGTCGGGCGTGTAGGCCATCCCCGCGGGGCTGGGCAGGAGCTGGTCTGGGTCGGCGTCCACCTGTTGGGTGGGGACGGGGGCGACGGGCAGGGCAAGTTGGACGGTTTCGCTGTCGTCGGCCAGGACGCGCAGGCTGGCGGATGCGCCGGGGGGCAGGGCGATGAGCCGGGCGTAGGCGGGCAGTTGGGGCGCCGCGGGCGCGCCCACAGCGGAGAGACCGGCAATCTCGACGCGGGTGTAGGCCGCGCCGTCGAGAAGTGTCTCGGCCAGAGAAGGCGCGGGGCTGGTCAGTTCGACGAGCAGGCGGGAAGCGTCCGCGGCGAGGATGCGCAGGGTGGCCTCCCCGTCCGCTGCGTAGGTAGGGGCGTGGGCGGGGGGTAAAAAGACAAAAAGGAGTGTGAAGAGAAGAAGCGGTCGAATGAGTTTCATCAGGCGGCTGGTGTTAAGTTGGGATGATGAGGTGATGAAGTACACTCCTCATCATCCCAACGACTTTCTTCTAAGACGAAAAAGGACCGTCACCGTCGCCGAGGCCGTTGGGTTTAGTACCCGCAGTTTCGGCGATGGGCGTACTGCGCAGGACGGGTTCGGTCCAGATTTCTTTGGGTGCTTCGGTAGGTTGGGTGATCGGTTGAATAGTTTCGTTGTTCATCGGTAGTTTCTTTCTCAGTGTTGGGTGTCAGGTGTTGTTTCAGTGCTGATTCCGGGAATGGCCCGCACGCTTGTTCGTTGACAGTCGTGGGTCTGGGCCATTCCCGGAATCGAAGGTCGTCGGTCGTCCGCCCGCTAGCGCGCCGTCACGGGCAGGAATATCTTCCCAATCCCCAGCACTTCCACAGGCCCGCTGAAGCTGCTGCTGCCGTCGGCTTCTACAGCTTCCAGCCAGTAGTAGACCCGCTGCCCCCAGCCGAAGCTGACGCTCTCCTGCCAGGTATATTCGCTGCCGTTCAGCCCGCCGGATGCGCCGATGAGGGCATCGGTCAGGCGGCTCTCGGCGGCGGATGGGCTGCCCCGCCAGATGTGGAAGCCGCTGAGTCCGCTCTCGCCCGCCGTCTCCCACCGCAATGACACCTGACCGTCCTGACCACTGGCGGCAAAGGAGAGTATCGTTACCGCCGTCGGGTTGATGGCGGTCAGGGTTACGTCGTTGCCGTCGCCGCCTGTGTAGCTGATGAGGAAGTTGGGCGTGCTGCCGGGGTTGGTCTGGCCGCCTTCGGCCAGACCGCTGAATGTGCCGCTGACCGCGCCGCTGCCGCTGTTGATGAGAGTGAGCGTGCCGCCTGCTTCGGTAAAATTGGTGGTATTCAGATTCAGTGTCACATTGCTGCCGATGGTGACGCTGCCGGTCACATCCAGCCGGTCGTGGCTACCGCCAGTGGGTGTGCCGGTCAATTCGGCGTTGAAAGCGCTGTTGTCGGCGAAGGCAAAATCGCCAGCCACAGAGAAGACACCCGGCGATGAACCGGGAGCCAATGTACCGTTGACAGTGACAGAGGGGGCTGTCAGGTCTGTGCCGCTCTCAACGGCGTCGGCGATGACATCCCCCGTGCGCAGAACCAGCGGAGCGGTGAAGGTTGCGCTGTCTATCGTAATCTTGCCAGAGTCGCTCTTGCCGATGGTGATGGAGGAGAAGCCGTCGGCAAAATGTGCGAGGGCAGCGCCATCCAGATTCAGTGTTCCACTGCCGCCGCCCAAGCCGATAGTCATAGCGGCACTGCGGGGCTGAACGGTAAGCGCGCCGCTGCCGCTGAAAGTTGTTGCGCTGCCAAAGCTCAGATCGTCCGCATTGAGCGTCAGATTGCCGCTGCCGGCATTCACGGCAACACTGCCCGACGAGTCGTTGGTGCGGATGTCAGCAGCCCCTGCGTCATTCCCGGTCAGGGTGATATTGCCGCTGGTGGTTTGGATCGTAGCTGGCGCCTGCAAGACAAGGCCGCCATTGGCAACGCCATTGCCGCTCAGTCCAAGGTTGCCACTATTTGTCAACACGCTGGCTGAGGAGAAAATCAGAATACCGTTGGATGTAGTGCCAGCGCCGCTTCCTGTGATGGAGACCGTGCCACTGCCCGTCGCCTGCACTTTTGCGCTGCTCTCCACACGCACCGCGGTGTTGTCGGCACCTGTACCGTTGCTATTGGCCAGGATGGTAATGTTGCCGTTGACGGTCGTGACCACGCCGGACGCGCCGGTAATCTGGACGCCGTAGTTGTTGCTGGCGCTGGCAGCGCCGGTACCCGTCAGGCTAATCGCGCCGCTGCCCGAAGTGCTGATCCCCGCGTTGCTGAGCAGAATGCCCACATTGGGACCAGCGCCATTGCCATTGGCGGTCAGCGTCACATCACCCCCTGTGGAGGTATTGTCGATATTGGCTGTCAGGGTGATGAATCCATTGGCGGTAAGCGTCAGTACGGGCGTCACCGCGGCCGCGCTGCGGCCTGAAAGAATGGCGCGTCCCCTTTGCGGCGGAAGAGTCATCCTCAGATGCGGCGGAGGACTTGTCGGCGCCGGTCTCGTCGGCCTCCCTGTTGTCGTCGCCGGAGCGGTCGTTGCTACTGTTGCTGTGATCGCTGCGCCGACCGTAATATTGCCGTTTTCGTTGCCAGATCCATTGGTGGTGTCTACGGTTACATTGAATCCTGCGCCCAGATCGCTGGCAATGTTGTCTGCCCCGATTTGGGCATTGTCTGCCGTGGGCGTGTAGGTGACATCCGAGCCGGAAACGGTACGCACGATATTCGAATTCGTCGCTCCGACCACAATGGTGATGTTGCTGTGGCCCGTGGCCCCGGGTGCGGCAACAACCCGTTGTGGATCCCAGAGAGTGGCCGCGGGCAATAGGACGGCGGAAAGCCCCACCGCGCCCAATGCTTTGATCAGTTGTCGGCGGCTCATTGTCAGCCGGGTGGTGGTTTCTACCCGTTCTACCAACAAGCGGCACTCCTCCAACTCCTCGATGGTGAGCCAAAAGAGTTTCTCTGCTTCGCCATAGGCCAGGCTCAGTTCTTCGCCCAGGGCGCGAATTAGTTCCTCCACCGACGTCTGGCCGTCGCAGCCGTTCCAGACAAGGGCGGCGGTGCGGTTGAGGATGCGAAACTTGCGGTTGCCCGGATCAAAGACTGCCATACCGCCAGGAATGGCTTTGTAACGGGCGGCGCGAATGCGTTGTGGATATTTCATCAAACTTCTCCTGAATGGCGCTAAAAAGATTGACGCTGGGACGTCCTGAATAGAAGTTCGACTTTTTCCGAAAAGTCGAACTTCTCCCCCCCCCAGAAACTTTGTTTACGGAGTGCTGGATTCGCCGTTGTCGATGTCAGCCGATGGTGTCGCCTGCCCGCAATTTGCGAAGTTCTTCCTGGACGAGAGCCGAATAGTCCTGCCGCCAATGGGGGGTGAGACAGATAAGGCCCTGGGCCAGTTCGCCCCGTTCTACCTGTCCTTGCGCATAAGCGGCGGCCTCGTCCTCACCGGAAACAGCCGCCCCCCATTCGCTCAGGTGATACGAACCGGTGCCCCCCCAGCGATAGATATAGTAGACCTGCTCTGGGGGCAGGTCCACGCTCTCCAACCGCTCTGGTGCAATTCTCGACAGTTCGCCCTCAAATTCCCGATCCTGCCCGTTACCCAGCGCGGCATATCCCCCTACAAAATCGAAAAGGGAGCGGGGGTAGCAACTGCCGGCGTGGAAAGCACTGCGCATCAGACGGCTGAGTTCCCCGTTGTCCCATATCCAGGCATAATTTGAACGAAAAAGTTGCGTGGTCACCCTTTGCCCTGCCAGGGCAAGGCGATGGGGCAGGACAATATCATCGTCATCCCAAAGGCAGATCAGATTGTAACGCGCCAATGCCACAGCGGCGTTCATCTTCTCGCCCACCGTGCGAAAACGGTAGGGCAAGTTGATAATCAGTACTTCAGGATGCTCGAATTCCAGGATTTGGGGCGCATAGTCGTTGAGAACGATCAACTCCTTCGCACCAGAATAGTCCTGGCATAGAAAGGAATGGATGGCCTCCTCCAGGAGATGCGGGCGGGCATAGGTTACACAGATGCAGCTAATGCCGGGCAAAGTTTGGGAAGTTGTCATTAATTCTCCTAATTTCTGCAGGGGCACAGCAAGCAGCGCTCCGTACCAGCGAGGAATGAACGCACAAGCGTTAGTCGCTCGGCCAACCAGTTGAAACGTGAAACGTGAGGTGTCGTCACATACTCTCACGTTTCACATCCTCACGCTTCTGTACGCAAATCGTGGCTCTGCCACCTTATGTTTTACGCCTACGTTTTAGACATGACAGCTATCGGCGAAGCGCTCGAAGTACCAATCGTCGCTCCGCACGCGGATGGCGTGCAGATCCCGCCGCCGCTGCCAGGAAGGCCCCGTGGCGGCCAGAGCCGAGCCAAACTCCTGCCCGCCCTTCAGCGCATCAAAGACCCGGCCCAGCCGGGCCTCGCTCAGGTGCAGGATGGCCGTGCGTAGCGTGTTGTGAACCACCGAGTCGGCGCGGATGGTGTAGGACGCGCTGCGGCGGAAATAGTGGAACACCTTCAGCGATGGCGCAGCCCAGACTTCGTAGCCCAACAGCCAGTAACGCAGACAGATTTCCAGGTCTTCGTATCCCCAATCGGGCATATTCCCATCAAACGCCCCGGCCTTGTCCAGCACATCCCGGCGCATGGCCATAAAGCCGCCACCCAGGGAAGGCACGGGCCGAGGATCGTCGTTTTCATAGTTCAGCCATTCCAAGCGCAGATTGGCTCCGGCGATGCGTTGACCCACGCCGATGGGCATGTCCGGGTCGCCCATGACGCCGATGCCCGGCCCCACCACCCCCACCCCGGGGTTGTCGAGAAGTTCAGCGATGGGTTCCCACCAGCGCACAGGCACATCCATATGGGCGTCGGAAAAGACGACGATAGGGGCCGCGGCCTCCTGCAGGCCCCGGTTGCGCGCGCCGGAGACGCCCAAGGGTCGCCCGGCCTTGATGAAACGCAGATTGGGCGGACATCCCTTTTCCAAAAAGTCGCTGCTGCCGTCGCTGCTGCCGTTGTCCACCACCACAATTTCGCTGGGCTGGGGCAGGGTCTCCTGGAACTGTTCGACCGTGCGTTTAAGCAGGACCGAATCGTTGAGGGTGGGCAGAACGACGCTGATTTTGGGGCCGCGCCCGTTGCCCAGCAGCTTGCGGAGCCGGGCCGGGGTCAGGGCAGGCTGGGGCGGATCCATCGGAAAGAGGGGCGGCGGGAAGGGCAGGTGCGGTATCTCGCGTGCGGCTTCGGGTTGGGCGGCCTGACCGGTGGCCAAAAAAGTATGCACCAGTTCCCGGTAGTCGGCCTTCCAGCCCGGATGCAGGACGATCTCGCCCTGGGGAATGTGGCCGTAGGCGGTCTGCCGCTCGATGTAGGTGGCGACAGCCTGCACTGTGCGTAGATGGCTCAAATGGTAGGAGCCTGTGCCTTCCCAGCGATAGAGATAGTAGACCTCGTCTATCGAAACTTCCGAAGCCAGTTCCACACTGGGACGCAGGAATTGAATCCGCTTCTCAAAGTCCTGATCGCAGCCCAAATCTGTGTGAGGATAGCCCCGCACCTGGTGGTGCAGTTCCCGGCTCCAACAGCTTCCGCCGTGAAATGTGTTCAGCGACGGGCCGCTCAGGCTGCCGTCGTTCCATAACCAGGCCCGGTCGGCCTTGAAGAAGCCGATGTCCGGGTCGAAGCGCTCGACCGAGTAGCGCAGGCGGTGGGGGAGGTAGATGTCGTCGTCGCTCCACACAAAGAGCAGGTCGTGGGAGGCCAGCCCCACGGCGGCTTTGAACTTCTCGCCCAGAGATTGAAAGGGGCGGGGGGCGTTGACGATACGCACTTCCGGGTGGTCGAAGACGAGGGTCTGACCGGCGTAGTCGTTGAGGACGACCAATTCCTTCTCCCCCGGATAGTCCTGGAGCAGAAAGGAGTGGATGGCCTCTTCCAGCAGATCGACGCGAGCGTAGGTGGGACAGAGGCAACTCACCGGCGGATAGACGTCCAGCAGGGGCTGCCCTGGCCGGGCCAGTTCCTCGTACAGCGCGGCCAGATCGTCGTCGGACAACTCTGGGCTGACAGCCGTCGGCAAAGCAAACTCCTCAAACACCGCTGTTGGATTGGGGTCTGCCAACTCGGCATAGTGAGTAGCCAACTCTGTCGGCGCAAGAATAGGTGTGCTCGTCTTCATTTTCTCCCCCCCAAATAGGGGTATACAAATAAAACAGAAAGAGAGGAAATGGGGGTGGGATAATGAGATGATGGGGGTACGTATTCCATCATCTCATCATCCCACTATCATTTTCTACGACGAAACGCCGTCAAGCCCATCACCAGTAGCACCGGGCTTTGACCCCGCGGTTTCGGCGATGGGTGTCTTGCGCAGGACGGGTTCGGTCCAGGTTTCTTTGGGTGCTTCGCTGGATTGGGTAATTGGTTGACTGGGTGATTGGACGATTGGTTGATTGGTTTGCTCGTTCATTGGGTAGTTTCCTTTGGGTGTCAGGTGTCGATGTATCGATGTGTCAGGTGTCGGGATGGCAGACGACTTTTGCCTTCCTCCTTCGACAGGCTCAGGACATCGCCTTTTGCTTTGCCTGTCTAACGTCCGACGCTGGGCAGGAACAAGCATCCAATTCCCCACACTTCCACCGGGCCGATAAAATCGATTCAACATCCTTCATTTCCATTCCTTTACAATACCAATGCAAGACACGCAAAACAGCGACCTCAATGGCAGTAAACGAACCTACGCTAAATCATTCACTAATGGTAGAATGGGTAACGCTTTTTGTATACGTTTTTTTGCCTTTTCAACGTGATGGCTGTGTGATGGCTGTGTGATTTGCGCGTGTTATTGCCCGAATTGACTTTCGTCGTTCTTCCTATTGTGAAAACAGCCACAATAGGCGACGAAGAGAACAACCTGCATTTCCATCAGTATCTGTACTGTAAATGGGTTACTTGGGAGAAATTATGAACTCATTGCCCCCGTTTGTATCGACACAGACCACAGGTGGCCTTCGTCTTATCCTGCTCGGCCCCTTACAGCTACACCAGCTCAACCAACAGCCGGTTGACATCCGTCTGGAAAGGGTGCAGGCCCTCCTCGCCTATCTGGTGCTCGAAGCCCGCCACAAGCCTGTACGCCGCTCAGACTTGGCCGAAATTCTCTGGCCAGGCTACGCCGAAAAGAGCGCACGTACCAATCTGCGCTCTGCCCTCTACAATTTGCGCCAAATCCTGCTCCCCTACGATCCTATCGACGCTGACCGCGTACAAATCCGTCTGCGCGCCGATGCAGGCTTCTCCTGCGATCTGTGGGCGGTAGACGATGCCGCCAACCAGCCTTCCACCGCCTCCCCCATCCAGCCGCCACAGGAGGTGATGAAAGGCTTTCACCTGGACGATGCTCCCGCCTTTATGGATTGGCTGGGCAGACAGCGCCGCCGCTACGCCGAACGGCTGGCCCAGATCGCCGCAGAAAGCGAGCTATCCCTCCTGCTTTCTCGGGGCAGCCCCATCCCCGATCACCGCCATCTGGTCGGGCGGGAGACCCAATTGGCCCAGCTTCGCACCTGGCTGGTAGAGCAACCGGGCCGGCTGGTGGGTATCTTTGGGATGGGCGGTCAGGGCAAGACGACCCTGGCCGCCACCTTTGCCCGGGGTTTGGATCAGGGCGACTTTGACCTGATCCTCTGGTCTACACTGGTCAACGCCCAGCCCTGGACAGCCCTCTTTTCCGAGTGGGTACACGCACTCACCCAAGCGCCCCCGATGCAGTTGCCCGACCATCTGGAAGGTCAACTGGCCCTGCTCCTGGGGCTGGCCCGTCAACGCCGGGTGCTCTTTGTGCTGGACAATCTGGAGACGATTCTGGAAGCGGGTGAAGTGGCCGGGCACTTTCTGCCTGGCTACGCAGCCTACGGCCAATTCCTGGAACGTATGGCTCAGAGCGCCCAGGGCAGCGCGGTCCTCCTCACCAGCCGGGAGCAGCCGGTCGGCTTTGCCCGCTGGCTGCAATCCTATCGGGGCGTCCATCGCCTGGGGCTGCACGGGCTGGACGAAGCGGCTGGGGAGCAACTCCTGCGCCAATACATCTCCGTCCCTGCGGAAAAACTCTCCAGCCTCACCCGCCACTTTTCGGGCAATCCCCTGGCCCTGCTCCTGGCAGCGCGCACGGTCAGCGAACTCTTTGCCGACGACATCTCCGCCTTTCTGGCCCTGGATACGCTGGTCTTTGGCGATGTACGGGAGGTGCTGACCAACCAATTTGAACGGCTTACCCGAATGGAGCAGCAGGTTCTGTACCAGTTGGCCCTGGCCCGGGAGCCGCTGGCCTGGCCCGAACTGCGCCAGAATCTGCCGGACACGGGTTCGCCGGTGGCCTTGCTGGAAAGTATCCATTCCCTCAGCCAGCGCTCCCTGATTGACAGCCAGTACAGCGACGCCCCGGCTTTGGCCGACGGGCACAGCGCCCAGAGGCACTTTGGCCTGCAAAATGTGGTGATGGAGTTTGTCACCGACCGTCTGGTGGAGCGCATGGCGGCGGAGATTGAGGCGGGAGATTTACAGTGGATGGGTCGGCTGGCCCTGACCCGGGCCGACACCGTTCAATACATTCGGGAGATGCAGGCGCGGTTGATTTTGCAGCCCATCCTGCAACGGCTGTTGGCAGGTAAAGGGAAAGAGGGCTGGGTCCGCCAGGCCCATGCCCTGTTGGATGGCTTGCGCGGCGAATCGCCCCGGCGGGTTGGCTATGCCGCGGTCAATCTGCTGCACCTGCTGCTGCTCTCGGACACTGCCATCCGGGGCAGGGACTTTTCCCGGCTGCCCCTGCCCAATGCATCCCTGGCTGGCGTCCATCTGCCCGCGGTCGATTTGACGGGTGCAGACCTGAGCGGCGCGACTTTTACCCAACAATTGGGGGGTCTGCAAAGTCTGACCGTTCACCCGGACGGACACCGCATTGTGGCAGGGGACTGGAACGGTATGCTCTGGCTCTGGCAGATACCCGAACAGAGCGTCACCCTCATTCCCACCCAACAG
Source organism: Caldilineaceae bacterium (assembly GCA_023384455.1). Taxonomy (GTDB): domain Bacteria; phylum Chloroflexota; class Anaerolineae; order Caldilineales; family Caldilineaceae; genus JACQGT01. The sequence continues at coordinate 19,102 of JAHDWH010000025.1, forward strand.
CAGAACCTGATTCGGTCCGCCCAATTCAGCCCAAATGGGAAGTGGCTGGCCTATGTCACCCGGTATAAAGGGACGAGTCTGTGGGACGTGGAGCAGGAGAAGCCCCACGGAGAGATACCCAAACTTGACAGCATTACCCTCGCCTTTAGTCCTGACAGCCGGATTTTAGCCGGCACTGTCCATGACGAGATTTGGTTGTGGGAGGTGGCGGCCCAACGGCTGTTGCCCTCGCTGATGGCAAACGGACACAATGTCCTCGACCTCGCCTTCACGCCCGATGGCAGGTGGCTGATCAGCACAGATTCTTCCGGTTTTGTCTATGTATGGGATTGGCCTCAGGCCCGGCTGCACCACGGGTGGCAGGTGGCCGAAACCGATGTGCGCCACCTGGCTGTTCACCCCCAGGGAACCCACATCGCCGGCCATATTCTCAACCGGGGCATCAAACTGTGGACATTGGCAGGGGAAGAGATAGCCAATGGGCTGCCCAACACAGGCTATTTCAACGGGCTTGCCTTTAGCCCGGACGGAGAGTGGCTGGCGGGGGCAGGCCACCAGGGGCTGGTACACCTCTGGCAGGCTCAGACGGGCCAATTGGTGCGGCTGCTGCGTGGGCACACACACTTTGTGGAAGGTGTGGCCTTTTTTGCCCAGGCCCAGTGGCTGGTCAGCGCCAGCTCGGACCGCACCATACGCGTTTGGGATGTGGAAAGCGGCCGGCAATTGTACGAACTCTCCGGTTACCGCCGCTCGATTGCTGCGTTGGCCCTGGCGCCCGATGGCCGCCGTCTGATCTGCGGGGGCCACGGCGCGGTTGTGAATCTGTGGGATACACCGGCGTTGACCCCGCAAGGAACGTGGGCGGGCCATCAACGGCGCATCTCCGGCCTCGCCTTTCACCCGGACGGGCAACGGGTCGCCAGCGCATCGGCGGATACCAGTGTGCGTCTGTGGGATGTCGGTAGCGGTCTTCTGCTGCGGACTCTCTGGGGCCACGAAAGACCCGTTCAGCGCGCCATTTTTCATCCCCAGCGGCCCCTGCTGGTCAGCGCCTCTTCCGATGGAATTCTCTGTGTCTGGCAGGTAGAAAGCGGCGCGCTCCTGGGCAAAGTCCAGGCCCACAACGCCTGGATCAGCGACCTGATCGCCACGGGAGATGGGACACACTTTATCTCCGCCGGAGGCGACACACGTATCTGCCTCTGGTCCATTGATGAAGACGCCCATCTGCTCCTTCAGAAAGAGTTTGCCGTCCCGGTGCGCAAAGATTATGGCCCTGTACTGGCTCTGCTGCCCGGTAGCAGGCGGCTGCCCGATGGCGGGCAGTTGGCCTTTGGCACTATGGCGGGCGTCTATCTTTGCGATCTGGAGAGCGGCAAGATGCGCCTTGCCTTCCCCACCCAGCCCGCGTGGACAATGGCCCTGGCTGCCAGCCCGGATGGGTACTGGCTGGTCAGCGCCCACGATACAAAGCAGATCTGTCTGTGGGAGGTCGCCAGCGGGCAGATGCTCTGGCAGCAAGAGATCGAATATACCAGCGAAGCCCTGCGCTTTAGCCCGGATGGCAGGCGCATCTACACAGGTAACGCCGAAGGCTATGTGGAAGTCTGGGATGCGGCCAACGGGGAGCGGCTGGACAAACAGCGCATTCCTGGCCCGTATGAGGGGATGAACATTGGCGGTGTCACGGGGATCAGCAAGGCCCAGTATATCGGGTTGCTGGCCCTGGGTGCGGTGGAGAGGAGAGGGGATGACAAGGGGAAGGGATGAAAGGGAGCAGAGATTGGTGATGGGATGATGGGGTACGCTCCCCATCATCCCATCATCTTTTTTATGACGGAAAGGCGTCTCAGCCAAGAATAGTGGGGTCAAAAGGTACTCTCTTTCATCACACCCCAGACAGGAAACCACAATAACCGTCTTCCCTCCTTCCCGGTCGCTGGGACGACGCCCGCCTGCCCAACGAATTGGAGATGAACGCCACTTCGGTTGTGCTGGTGGAAATCGACGAGGCCACCGCCAAAGTGCGCTCCGGCCCGCCGGGGGACTACGAAGAGGACTACGCGTTGCCTATCTGGGCCGGTGTGCTGCCCAGCCGTATTCAGTTTGACGTACCGGTGGACGATCCGAAATTGAAGGAAGGGATTGGGGTGCCGGGGTATCTGGGGGAGTATTGGCGGAAAGGATCATAACAAACGTGAAAGGCCGGACAGCGAATCTGCTGCCCGGCCTTTCACGTTTCACGTTTCGTCTTCCCCCTACCCCTCCCACCGCTTAAACGCCACCACCACATTCTGCCCGCCGAAGCCAAACGCCTCGACCAGCGCGATCTTCGGGTCGATCTTCTCGGCCACATTTGCCACCACATCCACGCCCAATTCCGGGTCCGGGGTGTAGTTGATCGTCGGCGGGGCGAAGCCTGTTTCCAGGGCACGCACCGCGGCCAGGGCGCTCTGGGCACCGGCCGCGCCCAGGGCGTGGCCCAGCATCGATTTGATGCTCGTCACTTTGGGCATGCGCGCCCCCTCTGCCCCGAAGACCCGACGCATCGCCAACGACTCCACCTGGTCGTTGAGAACCGTGCCCGTGCCGTGGGCCAGCATCAGGTCCACATCCGCCGCGGTCAGTCCAGAGTTCTTCAGCGCCCGGCTGATGGCCCGCACCGCGCCGTCCCCGCTGGGGTCCGGCGCGGTGATGTGATAGCCGTCGCCGGTCAGCGCGCCGCCCAGCACCTCGGCGTAGATGTGCGCGCCCCGTGCTCTGGCGTGCTCCTCCGTCTCCATCGTCACCGCCACCGCGCCCTCGCCGCTGACAAAGCCGTCCCGGTCCACCGAAAAGGGACGGCAGGCGGTCTCCGGGTTGTCGGTCCGTTTGGAGAGCGGCCCCATATTGCCAAAGGCCGAAAAGGTGAGCATCGAAAATATCGATTCGCTGCCACCGGCCACAATCAGTTCGGCCTCGTCCCGCTGCAAAAAGTGATAGGCTTCCAGCATAGAATAGTGGCCGCTGGCACAGGCCGCCACACTGGTCATCACCGGCCCTTTGGCCCCGGTCTCCATCGAGACGAGACAGCTCACCGCGTTCGCCATGGCGCTGGGCACGACAAAGGGGCCGACCGAACGCCAGCCCTTCGCCACCATCACCTCCGTGGCGTACTCGATTTCGTTGATGCCGCCGCCGCCGGTCGCCATCATCACCCCCACGTCCACGCCATTTTCCGGGGTGATCTCAAAGCCGGAATCAGCCAGCGCCTGCTTGGAGGCGGCAATGGAGAACTGGGTTGTGCGCGCAATGCGGCGGGCCATTTTACGGTCCATATAGTCCTGGGGATCAAAATTCTTGACCTCGCAGGCCATATCGTAGGGCATCCCATTCGCTTCAAAGAGGGTCAATTTGGTCGCGCCGGATTTGCCCGCCAGCAGATTCGTCCAGAAGCTCTCGGCGTCGTTGCCAATCGGCGTAATCGCCCCCAACCCGGTAATCACAATCCGTTTCATACTTTCTCCCGCGTGAAATTTAGTTGTGCGTTGCAGGTGGCAGGTGGCAAGTTACAGGTGGCAAGTCGGATGGTCGTTACCCTCCCCCTGCCACTCCCGACCTGCCACGCCCACATTTCCCCCGATTATAGAGGAGTAGCTCGCTCCCCGTCAAAACTATAACCCGAAAGTTCCCTCTTCGTTGCGACTCGGCTTGCCCCGTGCTATACTTTGGCGAGAAACTCGCTCCCTTATTCTAGCAACGAATCGAAGCTATGGCTGAAACCACAACCACACCCGCCCTCCTCACCACCTATGACCTGACCCCGGAACAGGCCGGCGCGCTGCCGCCGGAGCTGCGCGACCAATTGCTCGATTTTGTCGAGCTGTGGGGCACGCCCGCCGAGACCCTCGCCCTGCTGGCGGTCTATTGGGAACTCCACGGCCCGCTGCTGGCCTTTCTGGACCGGGAGGCCGAAGCGTATGTGGCCCAGGGCGACTTCCCCAAAGCGCTGGAAACCATCGAACGCCGCCAGCGGCGCAGCACGACGATTGCCAGCCAGGCGTTGGAGGCACGGGTGGCTTTGGCTTTGGGCCAAAACAGCGCGGCCAAAGCCGTGGCCGACGACATCAGCAAAGCCCACCCCCTGCGCAGCGATGCGGTCAACGCGGCCGCGGCGGTCTACGCCGAATTGGGCGAACCCAACTGGGCCCGGGAACTCCTCGCCCCGGTACTGGCCGCCCGCTCCGGCGACATCGACAGCCTGCTCACCTCCGCCCACATCGCTCTGGCCGAGGGCAGCCGGGAGCAGGCCCAGCAGATATTGGCCCGCCTCGGCGCGGGTGTGCCGTCCGGGGCAACTGTCCCCCAACTGCGGGGGCTGCGAAAACTACACGAAGCGCTTGCCAATGAACAGAGCGCCAACGCGCTGGCTGTGGAGATCGAGCGCCAGCGGCTGATCCACACAGAAAATCTGCAAAGTGCCCTGGCCCCGATTATCGGGCTGGTGCAAAAGGGCCACGATCTGGGCCAGGTCTACGCCGCGCTGAGTGGACCGGAGCGCATTCCGGTCAGCAGCAAAGAGGCCCGGGCGGTGAAGCTGGCCGCCATCCGCAACTTTGGCTTTGGCAGCCTGCGCGACGGCCAGACCGAAATCATCACATCGGTTCTGCGCGGCGAATCTGTGCTGGCGGTGATGCCCACGGGCGCGGGCAAATCCCTCTGCTACCAGTTGCCCGGCCTGGAACTGGAGCACGCCACCCTCGTCATCAGCCCCCTCATCGCCCTGATGAAAGATCAGGTGGAAGGGCTGCCCGCCATCGCCCAGGCCAAAGCCACTTTCATCAACAGCAGCCTGGACGACGACGAACTCAAACGGCGGATGGCGGGGGTGGCCGCGGGCCAGTACAAACTGGTCTACGCCGCGCCCGAACGGCTGCGCCAGCGCCCCTTTTTGACAGCCCTGCGCGACGCCGGTCTCAGCCTTTTTGTGGTGGACGAGGCCCACTGTGTCAGCCTGTGGGGCCACGACTTCCGCCCGGACTATCTCTTTATTCAGGAAGCCCGCACGGAACTGGGCAACCCGCCCGCTCTGGCGATGACCGCCACCGCGCCCCCCCAGGTGCGGGACGAAATTCTGGACACCCTCAGCCGTAACGGAAACAGTGCGCCGGCCCAGAGCGGACGCCCCCAGGTGGTGGCCCTGGACATCTTCCGCACGAACCTGCACCTCTCGGCCATCCAATTCCACAACGACGAGGAAAAGCTGGCCGCCCTGCTCAAATTTGTCACGGAGACCGAAGGCAGCGGGATTGTCTATGCCAATTCCCGCCGCAAATGCGAGGCCCTGGCCCTGCGTCTGCGCAGCGAAGGGGTAGCCGCCGAAGCCTATCACGCGGGGTTGAGCGACCGGGGCGGGGTGCAGGACCGTTTTATGAAGGGGCAGAGCCGGGTGGTGGTGGCGACGGTCGCCTTTGGGATGGGTATCGACAAAGCCGACATCCGCTTTATCGTCCACTTTCACCCGCCGCGCAGCCTGGCCGCCTATTATCAGGAGGCAGGCCGGGCCGGCCGCGACGGACTGCCCGCCCAGTGTACCCTCTTTTACAGCGCCAACGACTGGGCCAATCTGCGCCGCTGGGCCAAAGCCGACGAGTATAGCCTCGAGTCGCTGGAAAAGCTCTACGCCGCCATCGCCAGCCAACTGGGGGTGGAGATGGAGGGAGGCAGTGATGTGGCAACCGCCTCCGGGCCGGTCAACATTCGCCGCCTGGAGCAGGTGCTCAACGCCGACGAGACCGAAGTGCGGGTCAGCGTCAGTATGCTGGAGCGGGCCGGGCTGCTCAGCCGCAGCTTTGACGTGCCCAGCGAAATTGAGATTGGCCTGCCCAGCCGGGCCAGCGCGGGCAAACTGAAGGGAGACCCTTCGACCCTTCGACACGCTCAGGACACCGCAGGCTCAGGACACGGTCAGCGGGAGTTGGAGCGTTTTCTGCGCAAAGTGGCCCTGCGCCCTGGCAAAGCCGCGGCTTTCACAAGCCGGGACATCGCTGCGTCCATGGATTGGCCGCTGCTGACGGTGGAGGTCCGGCTGCTGGAATGGCACTCCGCCGGGGTCATCACACTCCTGGGCAGCAAGCGGGAGATGGCGATCCACCTGCCCCCCCGCCCGGCGGACCTGGCCGAGCGCATCGAAGGGCTGCTGGCCCACTCCCGGGCCCTGGGCCAACGGCGCATCGACGATATTGTGGGCTACGCTACGGGGGATAGCTGTCGCCACGGCTTTATCAGCGCCCACTTTGGCAGCCCACCCCGCATCCGCTGTACGGTCTGCGACAACTGCACGGGTATCCGCCCGGAGGTGCCGGAGGTGGTGCGCCCGGACATCCCCCTGCCCGACGACGCCGACATCGAGCCGATGCTCATCGACTGTCTGCTCAGTTCGCCCAAACCCGTGGGGCGCAGCGGCCTGGCCCGGATTCTGGTGGGCCATCTGCGCGCGCCCGTGGCCGCCAACGAATGCCGCCACCACGGGCGACTATACGAATTGGGCGAGAGCACAATTATTGAGATGCTGGACGATCTGATCGAGCGCAAACTCCTGCGCCAGTACGAGCGCCAGGGCTACCCGGTGCTGGCGGTGACAATGGCCGGGCGGGTGATTGGGGAGGATTGGCTGGCCGCCCACCCGGAGCTGGCCAACCCCACCGCCGAGGCGCCGGCAGCGGTGGAAGGCGAGGAGGCAGAGGAAGAAGAGGCCCCGGTGGAAACCTACACCGCGCTGCAAAAGGCGCTCTACGGCTGGCGGCGGCGCACAGCCGACAGCCAGGGCATCCCCACCTACGCCATTATGGGCAACGAACTGATGCTGCGCATCGCCGAGAGCCGCCCCCAGTTTCCCGAAGAACTGGCCGAATTGCCGGGGATGGGCGCGTCCCGGATGGAAAAGTATGGCGGGGTGATTCTGGATTTGGTCAAGCTGACCGCGGCCAGCGAGGACGACGAGGCCCTGCTGATCGCCCAGCGGGAGAATCCGCCGGAGAAAAGGACAGCCCCCGGCGCGCCGGCCCCGGCCAAACGGGTCGATCCCCGGGTCGAGCGCCAGTTGTATATGAAAATGCAGGAGATGCGCCAGAAGGTGGCCGTGGCCGAGCGGGGCAAGTCCTATCTGGTGGCGGGCAACGGGCTGCTCAAAGAGATTGCCAAGAGCGCGCCGCGCACGGAGGAAGAACTGACCGCCATCATCGGCTTCCGCAGCAGCGGGCTGGCGGGCAAAGAGACGGAAATTTTACAGGCGGTGGAAAGTGTATTGGAGAAAGTAGGAGCTACAGAGCAGTGAGTTCCGCATCGAAGAAATCCAAACGAAACTCTACACAAAGCGACAGACCCCCTCGCCCGGCGAAAACCAGCCGTCGCCTGCCCCAAGCTACACAGGATGATGTCTCGGAATCCATGCGGCATCTGGCGGAACGGATGGAGAAACGGTCTCCTCGTATCAAAGTGGTGATGGATGTCCCAGGCGAGGAAAAAATGTCCGCTGTCTTGGGCCATTTCATCAAACCATATGCTCACTTGGCAGAAACAGGAGAAGCTTACGAAAGACTGGTTGCGCTGGCTGCCATAGCCTGGAATGCAGCCCTATTGAACCCGGAGCAGCGAGAAGAATTTCTAGGCAAAGCGGAAAGGAACTTACCCGAAAGCGCACGCCCAGAATTTTACGATCTCGTTGCTGACCTGATGGAGCGCAAAAAACGCTATTTTGCCAACAATCGGCGAATGATTTTGGATTGCAGGATCACCGAAACGCCATATACATTTCACTTGGCCGTTATCTCCACCCTGACACCGGAAGGCAAACAAGAAGCCGCGGACCTGCTTGCCAGGATACCAGCCATCAAACGCAAGAAGCCGTCGATCTTGGCCCGCATTCTGGCCTTTTTCCGTCGTTGAGTCTAGCCGTAGCCGTAGGTTAGGTTCTCGCTGCCGGAGATCAGCGAATGCGAACCGACGCCTGCGGCGAGAACCCAACATCAACCCGGCCAGTGTTGGGTGAATGCCTGGGTTGTTGGTCAGGTGGGTTCTGTTGTGTGGGCGGCATTCACCCAACCTACGCTTGTTCATGTCAGCCGAGTATTAGGTCGGATGTCGGCAAAAAGTCGTTATCCGACGAAAGGTTTGTCGTACAGTAATAGCATCTGTCGAAACTTCCCGAAACCAATTCCGTAGTATACTGTGTGTGACCGACAGCACTGTTTTTCGTTTCAACCCAGGAGGAAACAAACCCTATGGCAAGTCTACTTGAAAAAGTATCCACTCTGATTTCCGCCAACCTGCACGCGCTGATGGACCAGGCCCTGCAGAGCAACAGCCCGGCGGTCATCGACCAGTACATCCGCCAGGTGGAAAACAATCTGGCTGATCTGGAAGACGCCGCGGCCACTGTGGGCGGTGAAGTGCGCACACTGAAGCGCAAAGTCCACGAGTTCGAGCAGAAGGCCGACGAGACGGATCAGGCCATCGACGCCTTTCTGATGGAGGGCAACAACGCCTACGCCTCCGCAGCCCAGGCCAAACTCAACAGCACCCAGCGGCTGGTCGATACTTATAAGGAACAGGCCGTCCGCCAGGAGAAAGAGTACCAGAATCTGCTCAGTGCCAAAGTCAAGCTGGAAGCCCGCCTGCAAACGATGAAGCAGGAACGGGAGGAGCTGATGGCCCTGCTCGAACTGGCCAAGAGCAAAGAATTGACTGTCAAGACGATGAAGAGCCTGGACAACCTGATGGGCACAGGCGACAGCGACATCAGCCGCATCGCCGAGAGCATCCACAAACGGCTCGACACAGCCAGCGTCGCCAGCGAAATGCGGGCCGCCCGTCTGGACGAGGAGATGGACCGGGTGCTGGAAAGCAGCGTCATTGACGGCGCTCTGGCCGAACGGCGCAAGAAGTTGGGACTGACGGAGTAGTGAGTGGCAGGGGTTAGTGAGCGCTGATTGAGTAGCCGAGTCTTCCAGGCGTATCGAAATCAAGCGAACGGGTTCAGACGCATAAACTGGTCAACCCGCTTGGTTTCGATACGGCGGGAAACAACACCCGCCTACTCAACCAGCGCCAGTCCTGTAGCAAATAATTCGTAACACTCGCAGCAGACGGAAACCACGACAATTGTCTATGCAGAACCCAGAACAGCCCGCTTCCCCCTGGAAGAGCCGCATTTTTGTGATTGTCTTTGTGGCGATCCTGGCCCTGATCATCTACGGTTTCATTTGGATTGTGCAGAGCGCCAACGAAACCCTGCCCCAAACCAATGAAATTATTACCCTGGAAGACGCGGCTGCCCGCATCGACGGCGGCGGCGTGGAGCGGATTCTGATTCAGGAAGAGCGGGATGTCTTTCTCTATCTGCCCGGCCAGCCCCGCCCGCTCTACAGCCAACTGGCCCTGGGCGAAACTTTCACGACAACGATGCAGGCACTGGGCGTCTCGCCCGCTTCTTTCCCGCCGCTGACAGTGGAGAGCGATTGATGGCCCGTACGCCTGCACCTTTGCAAGCTCTGGGATATCGCATTCAGCTTCAGTCTGAAGTAGAGCCAGAAGGCGGATATACCGTCACCGTACCGTCGTTGCCTGGGTGTGTCACGTTTGGCGCTACCCCCGAAGAAGCCGTTGCAATGGCAAAAGAGGCTGTCGCTCTCTATCTGGAGAGCCTGGAAGCCCACAACCAACCGATTCCGGCCAAAGATGGCATTTCAGAACATTACTTAAGAGCGCAGGAGGCCCTTTCCTCTGTGAAAGGCAACCTGTCGGACCTCATTCTGGAAATGCGCGAAGACCGGATTTGAACGACACTCCATTGGAAAGTTAGACTTCCCGATGAACCGAACCCGTCTTATCTTTATCTCAATTATCGCCGTCGCCCTGCTGATCGTCGCCGGGTCGTTGATCTGGCGGGCGGCCACAGGCACGCCCGTCGATTCCGGGCTGACCGTCGAGCGCCCGGAGACTGTCACCGTGCGGGTGATCGTCGCTCTGCCTGTGGAGCCGTGGGTGCGGGAGGCCGCCGAGCGTTTCAACGGGGCCAACAAACAGGTGGAGGGCAGCCAAGTCCAGGTCGAAGTGATCGCAATGGACGGGCTGACCGCGCTGGGCCGCTGGGACCGCAACGATTTCAACGCGCTGCCCGCAGGCACAACGCCCGACCAGATCAGCGAAGCCGAGCGGGCCGGGCTGGCCAACTTCCCCACGGCCTGGATTCCCGACAGCCGCTATCTGGTCGAGCTTGCCAACGCTTCCTACAAAGAGCGGCTGGGGCGGGATGTCTTTCTGACCGACGGTCAATACCGGGCCCGGCCCATCGCCATCAGCCTCTTTACCTGGGGCATCTACGCCAGCCGGGCTGATGTGCTGCAAAAATCTTTGGGCGAGGTGAGTTGGGAGACGATCCACCAGGCGGCGACAACGGCGGGGGGCTGGCCCGAACTGGGCGGCGACCCGGCCTGGGGCTTCTTCAAGCTGGCCGTGCCCGACCCCAGCAAAAATGTGGGCGGGCTGGCCGCGATGATTGCCGCCGCGGGCGAATATTACGGACGCACGGACATCAGTGTGGAGGATGTGACCAACCCGGACTTCCAAAAATGGCTGGGCGAACTGATGGGCGCGGTGACGAATATCAGCGGCGGCAGCGCCTACACCGCCGAGGATTTCGCCCTCTTTGGCTACAGCGTGGGCGACGGCGGCCAGTTGCTGGAGAGCGATCTGCTGCAAAATATGCAGGGCGTCCTCACCCGCTGGGAAGACCCCCTGGTCATCCGCTACCCCCAGTTTGTCACCTGGTTTGACTTTCCCTTTACTGTATGGGTGGGGCCAGAGACCAGCGCGCTGGAGAAGAACGCGGCCCTGGAATTCCAGCGCTATCTGCTCGGCGAGGGCGAACAGGCCGCGGCCCTGGCATCGGGTCTGCGCCCGGCCAACCCGGACGTGGCTGTGACTGCCAGCGATGACAGCCTCTTTGTCAAGTGGGCGGATCAGGGCGTGCAGCAGGTGGTGCCCCGCACGACGGCTATGCGCAGCCCGGATCGGGATGTGCTGCTGGCTTTGCTGCGCTGGTACGAACTCAATGTGACGAAATAGGGGAGGAAGCCAGATGAGCCGATCTTCCCAGAACAGACATAACAAAAAGGGCGGACAGAAGCCGGGCCAGCGCCGTTCCTGGCTGATTATTGGGCTGGTCTTTGCCCTGCTCTTTGCGGGCTGTGCGGTGACTTCCGTGCTGGTCGGGCGGCAGGTGTTGGATGCGGTCTTCCAGACGCAGCCGGTGACGCAAAACGCGGCTGCCAACACTTGGGCGGCAGACAGCGCGCAGTTGACCGTCGCGGTCTCGCCGGTGATGGCCCCGACGCTGGCCCAGCGGGTGGAAGCCTTCAACCGCCTCTCGCAAAAGACGCCCGACGGACAGACAATGCAGGTGGCGCTGACCGAAATTGCGCCGGAAAAGATGGTGGTGCAAAGTCTCAGTCAGCCACCCTTCCAGGCTGTCGTGCCAGACAGCGCGCTCTGGCTGAATCAGATCGACCAGCGCTGGGCGGTGGATCACCCGGCAGAGAGCGGCGGCATCACGCCCCGGCGGGTGGGTGACCCGACCCGTTTCGCCATCAGCCCGATTGTGCTGGCGGCCTGGGAGGATGTGGCCCGCAGCCTGGGCTGGCCCGACACCCCTGTGGGCTGGGCCGAGATTCAACGCAAGGCCATCAGCGACCCCAACTTCAAATGGAACCACCCCAACACCCAGCACGCCACGGGTCTGCTGGCAACCCTGGCCGAATTCTACGCCGGGGCCGGATTGACTCGGGGGTTGACCGCCGAGATCGCCAACCAGCAGTCTGTGCTGGACTACGTGCGGGATGTGGAGGCGACCGTGCGCTTCTACGGCGAGGGCGAGGATGTGATCGTCCAGCGGCTGGAGCAGGAGGGGCGGGGCTTTCTCGACGCCTTCGTGACCCAGGAGCAAACGGTTATCCGCTGGAACGCCACTCACAGCGCGAACGAGCGGCTGATTGCGCTCTACCCCAAAGAGGGAACCCTGTGGACGGATCATCCCCTGGCGTTGCTGGAACTGAGCGGGCCGGACGAAACGGCTGTCACCGACAACCAGCGGCGCACCTTTGGGGCCTTTGCCGATTTTCTGCTGAACAGTGAAAGTCAGCAAGCCTTTTTGGCCGCGGGCTATCGCCCGGCAGATGTGGGCATCGACCTGACTGCGGCGGGCAGCCCATTTGCCGGGACCGATGCAGTTGACCCCAGCCAGCCCAAGACGACCCTGCAAATTCCCTCGGCCGCGGTGGTGGAGGTGGTGCAGAACGTCTGGTATTACACCAAACGGCCCACAAATGTCTATCTGGTGGTGGATACCAGCGGGTCCATGGCGGGGGAAAAGATGGATCGCACCCGCACGGCCCTGCAATCCTTCGTCTCCCAGATTCAGGGCGATCGGGACAGAGTGGGGATTGTGGAGTTCGGTTCCGGGGTCAAGCGCTTCGAGCCGCTGCGCTCTCTGAACGACGGCGGGCGCAATCAGATGCTGGACATTATCGCCGGGATGGAGGCCGACGGCTACACCGCCCTGCTCGATGCGGTCTGGCAGGCCCAGGACGATTTGCAGACGGTGGCCGACAGCAACGCCATCAACGCCATTGTGGTGATGACCGACGGCCAGGAGAACGACAGTTATCGGAATATGAACGATCTGCGCCAGATTTTCGACAACAGTCGCACACCGGTTGTGGTTTTCACCATCGCCTTTGGCAGCGACGCCGACGACGCCCTGCTGCAAGAGCTGGCTCGCATCGGCGGCGGCCAGTTCCGCCGGGCGGATGAGACGGATATTGAGGAGTTGTACCGGATTCTTTCGACGTACTTTTAGGAGGGGTGATGGTGGGATGACGGGATGATGTGGTCGTAAGGCATCATCCCATCATCCCACCATCCCGCAGGGAATGACGACATCCAAACGCTCTGATCTGCAAAAAGAAGCCCAATCCTTGCTGTTTCAATACGCGCTCTTCCGTTGGGAGAACGCGGTGATCATCGGCGGCGCAATGGTATTGACATTTCTCTACCGGCGGCCTCTACCTGGCTGGCCGGCCTGGGGCTGGCTGCTTCTGGGTGTAATCGGCGTGGGTGTTATCGTCTATTCCAGCCTGACCGACGGGGACGCCAACGCCAAGATTCTGGTCGATCTGATGCAGCAGGAGTTCAACGCCAAAGCGGTCCAGGACGAGAAGCTGCGCCAGGACGTGGAAAAGGGGATGGAGTATCAGCGGCGCATCGAGCAGCTAATCCAGAGCCAGCGGCCCGGCATTCTGCGCGACCGGCTGGAAGATACGGCGGGTCAGTTGACCGATTGGGTGGCGAATATCTTTGCTCTGGCCAAACGGCTGGACGCTTACAAACAGGACAGCCTGCTGGCCCGGGAGCGGGTCACTGTGCCCAAAGAGGTGGAGACGCTGGAAGCCCGGCTGAAACTGGAGGGCAACGAACAGATTCGCCAGCAGATGGCCGACGTACTGGCGGGCAAACGCGCCCAGTTGGAGGCATTGCAGGCCCTGCATACCCGGATGCACCAGGCCCAGTTGCAGATGGACCAGAGCCTGACCGCGCTGGCGACGGTCTACAGCCAGGTGCGGCTGGTGGACGCCCAGGACATCGCCAGCGGCCAGACCGAGCGTCTGCGCAGCGACATTCAGGATCAGGTCAACCGGCTCAACGATCTGGTGGCGAGTATCAACGATGTGTACAATTACCAGACTGAAGGGTTAGGGTAGAAGTTCGACTTTTCGGAAAAAGTCGAACTTCTGAACCGAGGAGGCATAGATGACACCGACGCAAAATCTGCGAATGGACAAGGCAGTATTTGATGTCGTCGGCTTGGACGATCCATCTGACGAGAAAGACTATTGGCAATCACGAACACCGGCTGAACGATTGATAGCATTGGAATTCATGCGACAAATAATGTATGGCTACGATCCAACTACCGCCCGACTTCAAAGAATTCTTACAACTGCTGAATATCCATAAAGTTAAGTATCTTCTCATCGGGGGCTATGCCGTAGGGTATTACGACTATCCGCGATGGCTCAATGTACAACTACGGAAGCAAAAGGTTGGGGTAGCCGATAAGGAGGCGCAGATGACGCTCACAATTTCATTGCCTGCTGAGGTACAGGTAAAGTTAAAGAAGCGTGCCGATGCTTTCAAATGGTCTGAAGATCAGATGGCAAGCCACCTGCTTGATACGGTGCTGAATGCCTCCCTCCCTTCGCTTGACGAAATTATCGAACGCGTTCGCAATTTGCCCCCAAGTCTGGAGAATAGGTCTACGTCGAGCATTTCATTGGCGGAGGCGTTACGCAATGCGCCGGAAGACCCCGATTTTGATTTGGCTGAGTGGACAGCCCAATGGCAAGCAGTCGAAGCAGAGATGAGGGCGATAGAACGGGCAGATGCAATCGCTGATGAGTGCAGGCGAATTCTAGATGAAAATGTGGAGACCACTCTTGTCGAATAGAATAAAAAACTGGGTTAGCTTCGCTATATGTATTTTCCTCCTCGCCGCCTGCGGAGGCAGCAGCGCCCAGCCCAGCAAAGGCGATGTAATCGTCTACGTGGCTGTGCCCCTGAGCGGCTTTCAGGCCAATGGCGGGCAGACGGTGCTGGGCGGGGTGCGTCTGGCCGCGGAGGAGGCGAACCGCAGCGGCGGGCTGCTGGGCTACCGGGTCGTCGTGCGCCCGCTGGACGACGAGTCGGACAGCGACACCGCCCTGGCCAATGTGGACGAAATCCGCAACGCCATCAACAGCGGGGAACGGGTGCTGGGTGTCATCGGCCATCTGAACAGCGGCCAGACCGACGCCACCCTGGGCGACTACGACAGCCTGGGGCTGATTACCATCACACCCACCGCCTCGGAGGAGAGCCTGACCAACCGAGGCTACACGAAATTTTTCCGGGTCAACGCCAACGATTCTGTCCAGGCAAAAGTGGATGCACAATTTCTGATGGAGCAGATGAAGGCGCGCAATGTGGCGGTGATCCACAACGACACGGACTACGGCAAAGGGTTGGCGGCTTCGCTGGCCAATGCGCTGGGGCAGCTGGGCGGGGTGGAGGCGTTGCGGGTGCAGGTGGCGGAGGGGGAGAGCAACTACGCCCCCGTGCTGGCGAAGTTGCAGGGCAGTGCGGTGGACGCCCTTTTTTACGCCGGCTATGAGATCGAAGCCCCCTATCTGGCGGCGGCGTTGGCTGATGCGGGCGTCAAGTTGCCCATTCTCGCCAGTGACGGCGCGTTCCTGGCCGCCACGATCGACGAGGCCAATGGCGCGGCCGAAGGGATGTACGTCAGCGCCTTTGCCCCCAGCCCGGAGAACGCCGCGGACCCCCAGTGGATCGAAGCCTATCAGGCCGTGGAGTATCGCAACCCGGACACCTATTCGGTCAACGGCTACGTGGCGATGCAGGTGCTGGCCGAGGGGGTGAAGGGGGCGGATTCGCTGGAGGCGGACGCCATCGCCAAAGCACTGCGCAGCAACGGGATTTCCACCGTCCTGGGCGAGATGCGTTTTGACGCCAAAGGCGATCTGGCGAATCCACAGATTTGGATCTATCAGGTGGAAAATAGTGAGTTCCGGCAGGTGAAGTAGAACAGGACTTACGCACTTTCTCCTGGGAGCGCAGGCGTCTCGCCTGCTGCCGCCAGGATGGCGGCGATCCCAGGTGCGTAAGTCCTGTAGAAGTCAAATTTTCAGCAGACCCCAATGCGCTGGGCGTGGTCCGTGACCCGCCTAGCGCATTGGGGTCTGTTGATACTGAAGATTCCCCCCAACGCTACCCCCAGCGCAAAACTTGCTGATGCAAAAAACTACGGGTGAGGCTGTGAATGCTGTAACGGCGTTGGTGCAGCCCACCTCGGATGTCCACCAGATTGCGGCTCGCAAGCAGAGAGAGACTGTCGCGCAGTTGGCTGGCGGGCTGACCGGTAATCGAAAGCAGCAGGTCGAGATCACCCCCATCCGGTACAACCAGGGGCATAGCCAAGAGGACTTGACGGCTCTGTTCATCCAGTGCTTGCCAGGCTTGCCAGTAGATATGGGTGTAGAGAGCGGTTACCGCACTGCTCTGCGCGCTGCGCAGATCGGCCAACACCACAGGCAAGGGGTAGACGTGTAACTGGCCGACCACCAGACGCAGGGCCAGCGGGTTTCCCCCTACCAGGTCATATATGGAGAGTAGGGCGCTCTCTTCGGCAGCCACCATTTCTGGCAGGTTGCGCAATTGGGCTTCGTGGCGGAGCAGAGCCAGCGCCTCTTTTGGCTCCAGTTCCGGCAATACGTAGTGAAAGATGTCAGCTTGGGAAAGCAGACTGTGACGGGTGGTAATCAGACATTTGGTCGGATTCGTCCAGCCCCGCAGATGTCCGAGAATCGCCTGGGCATCTTGCGCGGTTTCCAGATTGTCTACAACCAGCAGGTGGGGTTTGGTCTGCAAGCGCAGAGCCAACCGCTCCTCTTTGCGCGCCTGGGTGAGCGTGGAAAAGTCTGGATCCCCGGCAAGCAGCTGCTGGGAGAGGGCCAGGATCAGCTCGGCGGGGGTAAGGGCTGGGCGCTGGGAAGATTGGAGGTGACCCCCCAGAGTCAGATGCTGTTGCTGGGCGGTAACCCAGGCCAGGTCGGCCAACTCTCCCCGGTTGATGAGTGATCGGCAAAGGGCATCGACCAGTGCAGTCTTGCCCATACCGCCCAGAGATTCCACGGCCACCAGCCAGGGCGGGCCAGGCGTTAGCAACAGCGTGCGTAACGCAGCTAAATGGTCTTCGACGCCATAGAGTTGTGTGTAGGTGGCTGGCGGAAGACGGCTGGCTAATTGGCGCTGCCGTCCTGCGCAGGCGTCCATTTCCAACTGCCAGAGAAGTTCCCCCAACTGTTCCACGGCCTGCCGCTGCCATTTGTAAATGGTTCCCTCTACCACATTCAACCGGTTGGCCAGGCGTTGGGCGGTCATCTCGTCGGCAAAACGCAAACGCAACATCTGGGCTGCCTGGGCATCCTCCCGATCCAATGCCTCCAGGCCGATTAAGAGGACCCGATTAAGGGAGGAACGCAGGGAGGCGCCAGGTACAAACAGGGCCAGCCGCTGCCAGGGATGATCTTCGGGGCTGGGTGCGTGCCACCCCCGCAGGGCCTGCCAGAGTTCGTCAGAAAAGGCGGAGAGAGAGGAGGTCGTCATGCGAAGGGTCGTCCCATCGAGTGATCTGAGAGGCGGGAAGTCATACGCTGATTATAACAGGTGTTAAGACAAGGTTCAAGGCGGTAAAAGCAGGAAATCTATTCTACCCCTCCCGCGGACAGGCTCGCGCACGGTCTGCCTATATCTGAGAATACCCCTTCCCTGAAAATAGGCTTGTATACACGGATGAAAAGGAACACGGATTAATAAAAATCTGTGTGCCCTCCGATCCGTGTATACAAAATTTTCATCCCTTCGCCCCGGCGGTGCAACCCGTCGTATGAGGAAGTCTGCTGAATACAGAAGTGGGCAAAAGGGCTGCTGGATCAGACAGGGGATAGGTATGGATCACCCTTTGTATAGCCCAGGAATAGGCTGTTTCAGCTATTCTGAGGAGGCTTTCCTCACCTCCAGCTAGCAGAGAACGAGAACGCGGATGATCGGGGACACAATAGCATTTGTGCTGTGGGGTGAAGGGTGCGACGAATCCCTGGCAGTGGCGTGGGTTAGCCGTCTGCGGGCAGAGGGCAGGCGGGTCTATCTGGTGGGGGTGAGCGGACGACGGGTGCGGGGCCAATATGGCATCGGGCTGGAAGTGGATATCCGGCTGGACGAGGCCCTGGCTCTGGTGGAACAGGCAGAACTGGTCATTGTGCCGTGCAAGGAAAGCGCGGTGCTATCGTTCCATCGGGACCCGCGCTTCCACGAGTTTTTGGAGCGGGCCGCGGAGTCTGGCGCACAGGTTGTAGTCTGCCCTGAAAAATAGAACACGGATGCACACGGAAAAAACGGATTTGCACGGATTTCATCTGCGTATATCTGCGGTTTCTGCGTCCCACTTTTCATCCCCCGTGGCGCACAACGGCGCATGGAGAACTGCCCTGCGCCGCCTGATTGAAAAGAGCAAGCCTTGCTGAATTCAAGCATCTTTGTTCCCTGTTGGCAGAGCAGCCAGCCAGTCGCGTACACTGGCTGTCTGGTGATGCCCAATTCCTTCAAACAGAGCGAGGCTCTGGCCTGCCGCGCACTGGGCCTGTAGATAGTGCTGGCGCGCATATTCAATCTGCGCCAGCCCCCAAAAGGCCAAGGCGGCCTTCTCTCGGTCCCGCTCGTTCTCGGAGTGGCTCAAGGGGGTGCATTCGGCAAAGCACGCTTCGGCCTGCTGCCACTCCTGTCGTGCCAGATGAAACTCGCCACGCTTGAGCAGATTGTAGGCGATGAGGGGGGGATGTTCCGTTTCCCGAGCCAACCGCAGACTCTCATCCATACACTCTGCGGCCTGTTCCGACTGGCCCCGGCGCGCATACAACAGGCCCAAATCCATCAACAGATGGCTGGTCTCCTGCCGTTGACCGAGCCTACGCGCCACATGCAATCCTTCCCGCAGGTACTCCTCTGCGCTGTCGAAATCTTCGGTTTGGATGGCGATCATCCCCAGATTGACCAGCAGATTGCTGATGCGAGCCAGATTGCCCACAGTTCTTGCCAATGCAAGCCCGCGCTCCCAATGCTGGCGCGCCTCCGGCAAGTGCCCCCGGGTCTCTGCAATAATGCCCAGATAGACGAGCAGTCCAGTTGTGCGATGGCTATAGCCCTGGCTGGTGGTAATCGCAAGACTCCGGTTGCAATAGCCCTCGGCTTTGTCAAGCTGATGTCGAAAGAAGGCCACCCGGCAGAGTTCACCCAGGAGGACCGCGATCCGCTCTGCGTCATCCAATGCCTCAGCCAGCACAAGCGCCCGTTGCAGGTATTCTTCGGATTCGCTATACTGACGAGACTGTGTGGCCAGAACACCCAACTCCGTCTCGCAGTCACAGACCAGGGCGGGATCGCCGAGCTGGCGGGCCAGGAGCAGACCCACGCTCCACTGCTCCTTAGCCTCGGCAAACTGTTCGCAGCGCATGGCAATACGGCCGGTGTAGAGAGCGTTGCGGGCGATGGCGCGCTTCTCGTGTATGGCTTCTGCTGCCCGGCGCGCGCGGGCAAGCTGACGCTGGATTGGGGCGTACAATCCCCTGCTTTCGCAGAAATGGTAGATGCCTTCTACGCCCTGGATCAGAAGCGTGCGCAGATTGTACTGTTCTGCCAGGGCAAGGGCAGAAAAGATATTTTCGATTTCCGCATCAAAGAATGCGTCATCTCCCGGCTGCTTCTGAATGCAATCCAGCCAGTAACCCACATAATTGCTTGCGCTCTGCTGATAATAGTCCTGAATCTGCGTCTGGTTTTCCATAGACAGTATGCAATCAATACCCCTCCATCACCACCATTTCACAGGAGTAGCCATGCAAAACCGACTTGCCCGTAACGCCTGCATTTCCTTTTGGCTCTGCGCATACCTTGCCGTAGCGATACTAAGCGCAGGCTGCGCCGCGCCGCCGCCTGCACGAACTGACTCGTTCCTTACCCCGACAATTGAAGAAATAGATGTATCAATTCTGTCCAGCAATGCGTCTGTGGAGACGGTCACGAATATCCTGTCCGAGACACTCATCGCCACCCAAAACGCCAATTTGCCAATCGATTCTCTAGGCGATCTGCCCAACGCCCGCCTGAAATTTTACAGTGGTGAGCCAGTGACAAACGGTGACGCTCTGAAGAAGCCAATCCACGTGGACATCAGCGACGCTGCACTGGTAGAGGGGTTGATCCCCCACCTGATCGGGCGGGTTGGCGTCTCTTGCGTCGAAACCGCCGGACAGGCATTCTGGATTATAGACAAGGCTGCCATCAGATCACTGCTCGATGATTTGGATCCATCTTCTGAGTTGTGGGCAAGCGTTGCCTCCTGTGGGGAAGAGTGTCAAGATTGCGGCTGCATCGGGCCAATGGGCGGGTCTACATGTTCAGTTTCTCTCAAGTCTATGAAGCCTGTTCTCGGCGCGCCGACAGATTGAGAAAACGGATTGAGAAAATCGAGAACCGATAGACCGCAACGCTCCGGGCGTGGTCCGTGACCGGCGGGCGGGTCACGGACCGGCTAGTACATTGAGGCGTAAATAATTGAGTGGTTTGACTGCTCTCGCCGGGCCTGTAACCCGGCGACCTTTGGTGGGCGACCGCCGCCGGTCACGGACCGGCGGGGAGCAGAAACCACATACGTATTTCCGCCGCTCTGCACTAGAACCGCCCGGTCGCAGCAGATATCTGCACGATGTCCGACGGCACAAAATGGCGGGTCAGTGTGTGGAGATAGTAGCGAATAGTGCTGATCGACGGTTCGCCGATCTCCAGGAATGCCAGCCGCCAGAGTTCATCGATGCGGTCGGCCAGAAGGTCTGTGCCCAGGCCAGACGACGCTTTGATAGCTTCGAAAGTGCCGCCCACCCCCGGCGCAAAGTGGGTCAGGGAGATCAGCAACTGCCTGCCGTCCTGGGAGAGCAGATCCCAGGACGGCAGAAAAATGAAGCGGTAGAAGCGGGCATATTCATCGCTTTCGCTGGCATGCAGACGCACAGCGCGGAAACGTTCGGCCACCACATCCACCGGCTGGTAGGCAAGCTGTCCCACAGCCAGTTTGAGCGCCAGGGGCGAGCCACCGGTCTGTCGGACAATGGGATCCAGCGCACTGGCTGGGATAGCAGCAATGTGATCAATGCCCCTGGCCTCAGCCTCCTGGCGGAGGAAGTCGCCAGCCGCGGCGGGTTCTAGCCCGGTCAGGTGGATGTGATAGACCTGGTGGACAAAACGCTGACGGCTGGTCAACAGCACCCGGCTGTGGGGGCCGAGCAAGGCGGCGATCCGTTGAGCGATCTCGGATTGGGGCTGGGCCGCGCTCTCCAGATTGTCTAGAACCAGCAGAATCTTCTGGGCGCGCAGCAGCCCGGCAACCCGCTCCTCCAGCGCGGCGCTGCTGCGCCCTGTCGCTTCGTGTATCCCCAGCCCCAGGGCGACGGCATTGAGCGCGCCCGCGTAGGTCAGCCCTCCCGCCACTGCCCCAGGCGCACTGGAAGGTTCCTCCCGAATCCAGACCGCGCCGTCAAAGCGCTTGCGGGCCAGGGCCTCGTCCACCACCGCATAGGCCAGGGCCGTCTTCCCAATCCCACCCATCCCATCGATTGCCACGGGTAGCCGTTGATCCTCGGCAGCCAGCCGCTCTTGAATCTGCTCCACGAGACGATCCCTGCCGATCAGCCGGTCATAGGGCTTTTGGGGCAGAGCTGGTCTGCCCCCCTCCTCCTGTAAGAAAATTTTCGCCTCCACTTCTGCCAATCCCACAAAATCTGTACAACCCCAGAATTGCCGCAGCCACTCCCGGCTGAGATGGCCCCTGAGCGCCAGTTCCCCGGCCAGTTGGGCAAATTCGGTCTGGCTGGCGGGGATGTGCCCCTTGCGCCAGTATTCCACCGGATTGCCTGTCTCCCGGCCTAACGCATACATCAGCTCGTCCTGGATCACAGCAATAGGCCGGGCTTGGCGGCGTTTGACTGTATGGATCGCCTCAGTCAGGAGTTCGGCAAACCGTTCTTCATCGCGTGTAGCCATTCAGCTCCCCATAAGAAGATAAAACTTGGATTCTCGGAGTGGATTCGGAGTCCACCCGGTGCGTGGCTTCGCCTGCTGTCAGCCGCTGCGGGGTACACTCTGGGCCAGGACGGTAGAACGACGGGGTGACGACCTTGCACGACACCGGCTAGCAGCGCTCATCGAGAGTCAGACGCGTGGCCGCAGCAATGCGGTTGGATCCCTCCTTTCGACGGGCCTCTCTGTTTTACATTCTATCCACAGGAGGAACGTCTCAATGTCTAATCGTACTACTGAAAGGATCAATGATCGACTGCGCACACTGCTCTTGGCGCTGTTGCTGACCATAGCCGCCGGGATCGCTCCGGTTGTGCTGGCCGAGACTACGGACTTTGTGCTGATTCCCTTTGCCCAGGCTTGCGGCAGCCAGAGCGGGGGCTGCTGAAGCAGAATGGAGGGAGACAGGAGTATCAGAGGTCGGACAAACTGACAGGACTGTCTCCCTCCCTACTGTTCCAACTTGGCCTGAGCCTTCGCCAGGGACGCCCGATACCAGCTCTCTTTCTCGGCATACTGGGCAGGTATCGCGCGGAGCGCGTCCAACTCGGCCAGCCCCTTTTCGCACAGGGCCGCGGCCTCGGCATAGCGCTGCTGGGCGAGCAGGGCCAACACAATGCCGTGCTGGGTGTTGAGTCGGGCCGCGTCGTTGCCCAACTCTTCGTAGATGGCGACGCCAACGCGAAAGCTGCGCTCCGCCTCGCGGTTGTCGCCCTTGCGCAGATAGACCAGCCCCAGATTGTTATGCACCCGAGCCAGCCATTCCGAGCTGTCGGTGCTTTGGAAGATTTCTTCGGCCCGGCAATAGAGCGCGGCTGCTTCTTCCAACTGGCCCAAATGGGTATACACAATCGCCAGGGAGTTGCGCGCCACCGCGCTGTGATAGGGGTCGGGCAGGCTGTCCAGTATGGCAATCGCCTCTTCCAGCCAGCCGACAGCCTCGACCAGCCGATCCGCGCCGCCATATTCGCTCTGCTGAAGGAGCACCGTGCCTATGTTCTGCATAGCCCAGGCAGTGGTACGCGGATCACCGCTACGTCGGCGAAATTCCAATGAGAGGCGGTGCTGGCTCTCGGCCTCTTCCCAATCGCGCTGGTTGAGAGCGGCCATACCCAGCACAAAGTGGCTCTCGGCCCGTTCCGGGTCATCTTCGGCCAGCAGGGACAAGGCTTTGTGGGCCTCCCCGATGGCGTCGATGTCCCGGAGTTGCAGATAGCAGACGCGTCCCAATTGGTTGTGAACGGCGGCGATGCCGTGGCTGTCGCCTTGCGCCTGGAAAGTAGATAGGGCCCGTTCCAGCCACTCTACTGCTGCGGGATAGCGGTTTTCCAGACGCAACAACTGGCCCACGGCCAGTTCCAAACGGGCCTCGACCGTTCTGTCCTGTCGCGCCAGACTGCGCTCGACTCCAGCCCGCAAAAAGGCAAGCCACTCGTCCCGGTAGCCGGCCATCTCCATTTTGGGCGAAAGTGCCAGCAGCAATTCCCGCACCTGGGGCCAGGCCGCGTCCACACCCAGCGCGTAGCCGAGGAGATGCCAGGCCTGGCCGCGCACGGCGTCGGGGATAGCACCGGTGCTCTGCTGCACTTGGGCCAGGGCCTGGTGTGCGCCATTGAGTATGTAAGAGTTGAAAATCTCGGTGTAGGGGTGGTTGTTCATTGCTTCTCCGCACCAGGCGCATACCAGTTGCCCAAGCCCTGCCCTGAAAAATAGAACACAAAAGTGGGTGAGAAGCTGAAAAAAGGCAAA
>JAHDWH010000358.1 GCA_023384455.1 Caldilineaceae bacterium
CGTGACGATGATTACGAAAACGGTCTCCTATGGGGCGGTGGGCAGTTTCAATAGCGATGACAACGGGCTGATTTACGATAATCAGGGCGTGATTACCGGTGTGCGTTCTCCCTTCCGTTTTTCAGTCAGCCCCAACACACCCAACGACCACCTGATTCCTTTCCGCCTGACGATGACAGCCAAGAATGGCTATGCGCCGAGCGATCCGACTTTGACTTTTGTATCCCGCTTCTACCTGATTGTGCAGCGGGGGCGGGAATTGCCGCGTATTATCTCGCAGGATATGACACTAACGAAGGACAACTACTGGCTAATACCAGACGCTACTCTGATAGAGGCTGGGGTGTATGTAACGGTCACGGAGGGCACACAGATACAATTCTGGAGTACCGACCCGAGCAATCCCTATGCTCAAACCGCACGCCCTCTGCTGCAGGTCGAAGGACGTTTGCATGTGCAAGGCACAGCATCTGAACCAGTGGAGTTGTTCTCAGGCGGTCAGTACCCCAATTATGGAATCCTAATAGAGCAAACAGGAGGTGGGAGTGTATATCTTCACTATGCAAAAATTCGGAACGCGATGTTTGGGTTCCCTTCCGGCTCTCCCATCAGTGTAGTTGAGCACTCCTACTTCGACCAGGATCTGTTCGATTACCTTTTTTGGCGGGTCCCCGAAGGCTATCTTGGGACAGGGGGAGTTGTTGTCAGGGCAACAACTATCAGTGACTCTATCTTTAACAAGATAAGTACAGTGCAAGCGGAGTTCGGGGATCTGATAGTAGACGGTCTCATATATGGCAACCTCTATGACGCCTCTTATCTTGAAGTGCGGTCTTATGGCGATGCAATGGACAACGCATTTCTGAAGAATTTCCGGATAACACTATCGCAAGGAGACTATCTCACATCACAAGTCCGTGCCGCAGGTTATGTGTGCGCCGGTTGCGATGCCCTCACCGGGCGAGCCAACAATCCTTTTCGCCGGAATGCCATCCTCAATACCTGGTTAGACCCTAATCCGAAACACTGGATGACTTTTTTCCCGCCAAACGGCCGTGGATTTCAAAACTACATAACAGACAACTTCTGGGGCACTGCGTCTGATTCTTTGATTTCTGGCGCAATCCACGATTATCTTGATGACTTCAACCTAGGTGAGTACATCTACCAACCGACTCTGATCGGCCCATCTGAGACTACCTATCCCTTCGTCGTAAACGTCACCCTCTCCACGGAGGGACAGTCGAATATGAGTGCCCTCAACGGACCCACACCCATTGTTAAATCCGAACCGGTCACCTTCACCGTCACCTTCAACCGGGATATGGACCCCACCGTCCAGCCCACCGTCTCCTTCGGCCCGGACGTGCCGCTGACCGACTACACAATCCACCCCATCAACGGTGGCTGGACGAATGCCCGCACATGGCAGGGCACATTCAACATCACCCCCGTCACCGGCGACGGCTACCACCTGAGCCGGGTGGCCGGTCCGGCCCGGGCCGCCGACGACCCCTGGCTGGTCATCGGCGACGACGCCGGGCGCTTCCGCTTCGAGATCATCACCTCTGGCACGGAAGCTATGAACTTGCAGGCCACGGGCGGCGAGGGCTACGTCGATCTGGCCTGGACGCAAGATGACTTCGACCTGCTGGCTGGCTACAAACTCTATCGCGCCGAGAGCAGCGGCGGCAGTTTCACGCCGGTCCACAGCGGCATCATCCCGGCCCAGCAGAAGAGCTTGCGGGACACAAATGTGCAGCCCGGCCAGCCCTACTACTACAAATTCACCGTCATCAAGACCGATATGGGCGAGTCGGACTTCTCCAACGAGGCCACGGCCACGCCCCTGGACACCATCCCGCCGGTCATCACCCACACGCCGGTCACCGCCGCGCCGCCCGGTCTGGCCCTCTCCCTCTTCGCCGATGTGAGCGACAATGTGGCGGTGCAGAGCGTCACTCTTTATTACCGCAAAATCGGGACATCGGCCTACACCAGCGCCGGAATGCTCAAGACCACCGGCAACCGCTATTCGGCTACGGTCCCGGCCAATCTGCTGGTCTCGCCCGGTCTGGAATATTACATCGCGGCCCGCGACGGGGTGAGCACAGTCACAGCGGGCCGCGCCATCTTCCCCTATCAGGTCGGTGTGGTGGACAGGCCGACGGTCACCGGGGTCAGCCCCCAGCGCGGGCCTATCGGCGGCGGCACAGCTATCACCCTCAGCGGCAGCAACTTCAAGACCGGTGCGTCCGTGCGCTTTGGCGAAGCGGTCTGTGCCAGTGTGGTGGTGGTCAGTCCCAACCAGATCACCTGCGCCACCCCCGCCCACTTCCCCGCGCTGGTGGATGTGACCGTGACCAATCCCGACGGGCAGAGCGGTCTGCTCCTGCGCAGCTTCACCTTCGAAAGCGATGTAGCCAGCATCGGCCTGCCCGTCAGCAGCGGCGGCCAGCACGACATCGTGCAGATTCCCCTCAATGTGGCCAATGCCCAGGGGCTGGCCGCGGCCAGCGTCACTGTGCAGTTCAACGCCAGTGTGCTCAAAGCGAAAACGGCCACTACCGGCAGCCTGACCCCAGGCTGGAGCATTGCGCCCAACACCGCCACCTCCGGCCAGATGCGCCTCTCCCTGGCCAGCCCGGGCGGTACAGTCTCCGGTTCGGGCGTGCTCGCCAACCTGGAGTTCGAGGTGCTCGGCTCGCCCGGTGTCACCACCACCCTGCGCCTCAGCGATCTCTCCCTCAACAGCGGGGCCATCCCCACCCAGTCCAGCGACGGCTCTTTCCAGGTCGATCTGGTCTACACTGTCTCCGGACTGGTCAGCTTCTGGAATGGCGGTGTGGTCTCCGATACGCTCCTGACCCTGACCGGCAACCGGCTCTATGCGGGCAACAGCGGCGGCGATGGCAACTTCACCGTGCGCAGCGCGCCGGCGGGGACCTACACCCTCACCCCCAGCAAGTCTGACCGGGTAAACGGCATCTCCGCCTACGACGCCTCCCTGGCTCTACAGCACGACGCGGGGAGCGCCATCCTCAGCGGCAACGCCTTCGCAGCCGCGGATGTGGACAAGTCCGGCGTCGTCAACGCCATGGACGCCTACTACATTCTGCAAAAGGCCGTGGACCTGCTCACCCTGCCCTTCCCCGGCGCGGGGGTGGTCTGGGCCTTCAACCCGGCCAGCCGGGCTGTGACCGCTCTGAACGCCAACCGCACAGGGCAGGACTTCACCGCCATTTTGTTGGGCGACGCTTCGGGCAACTGGAACGCCGTCGGGCTGCTGCGGGCGGGCGAAGCGCAGCCGAACGCCGCCCACCTGCGCTTGACGACCGGTGCGGTCAACGTGGATGGGACGGTTGACGCAACCCTCTGGGCAGACCCGGCGGGTGGCACTCTCTACAGTCTGGAGATGCAACTGGCCTACGACGCTGGGACGCTGGAACTTCTCAGCGTCGAACAGTCTGCGCCGGATGGGGGGATGGCCCTGGCAACCAATACAGGCGTGGCTGGGCAAATCCGTCTGGCCCTGGCCGGGGCGCAGCCGATCACCGGGCCAGGCGAGTTGCTCGTCTTCCACCTGCGCGCCAGCAATCCCAACGCCACCCCACCCCTGCTCACGCCCCAGTGGACGGAGGCCAACGAAGGCGCAGTGCCCGTGCAGTGGGAGGGCGGCGGGCAGTATCGGCAATTCCTGCCGGTTGTGGGGAATTGAGTGACGTGGGTGACACGATTCCGGGAATCGGCCAGGCAATCAGGGGAATTCGCGAGAAGTTGTGGCCGATTCCCGGAATCAGAACGGGGAGCTTTTCCGTGAGGCGCACGCAGCGGATTGGGTTAATAGGTCGCTCTCTGCTTTGGCAGGCATTCTTTCTCTGCCTGCTGGGAAGCGGGCTGCTCTCCGTCCAGGTAGCGTCCGCCCGCGCCTTTTCGCCTGCTCCAACTGCCGGTGGAACTCTGGCTATCGTGACGGTTGTCATCGCTCCCGGCGCGCAGATCAGCCTCCCCATCACAATCGCGGGGGTGAGCGGCGCGGTCTACAGCGCGGACCTGGCCTTTTCCTACGACCCGGCGGTGACGGAAGTGGTGAGCGTGACGAAAGGGTCTCTGGTCGCTGGGTGGAGCCTCCTCTCCAATCTGGGAAGCGCGGGTACGGTACGCATAGTCCTGGCCGGCGCGCAGCCGGTCAGTGGCAGCGGTGAACTGGCAGCCGTGACCTTTCGCGCCAAAGGCGCGGCTGGTCAAAACAGTCCATTGCACTGGCAGCGGGGGGAGTTGAACGAGGGAAAAATAGCGGTCACGCTGGAAGATGGCGGAATCGCAATCCAGGCAGCGACCGCGACCCCCACCTCCACCCCAACGAAAACAGTGACGCCGACGGTCACGCCGACGCTGACACTCACTCCCACGCCGTCCCCCACGCCGACCGGTTCACGCACACCGACGCCGACTCACACGCC
>JAHDWH010000359.1 GCA_023384455.1 Caldilineaceae bacterium
CCACTGTGGGGGAGGAGTCGATCCAGTTCCCTCCCCGGAATGGGGAGGGGTAGGGGTAGGGTGGAGTGGCTGAACAGGTGCAATCCGTAGTAACTCTGCGCACCCCCACCCAACCTCCCCCACTGTGGGGGAGGAGTCGATCCAGTTCCCTCCCCGGAATGGGGAGGGGTAGGGTGGGGCGGCTGAACAGCTACCTTCCCGGAAGGTCAGGACCCGCTCCGTTCATCAAGCAATAGCCATAATCTCCTATAC
This sequence comes from Caldilineaceae bacterium, assembly GCA_023384455.1. Lineage (GTDB taxonomy): Bacteria > Chloroflexota > Anaerolineae > Caldilineales > Caldilineaceae > JACQGT01. Next base: position 253 of record JAHDWH010000359.1, read on the forward strand.
AGCCATTCGCCTACCTAATCCATATCTCCGATCCATCGCTGCCGGTTGACCCGTATACTATTTGTAGTAGAAGTGGTAGGAGAAAGAATCGGTATGACCGCGCCGGGTTGGCAGGCGCGTGTAATTAAAGGAGAAACCCGCATGAAATTAATCCTGCATCTGTCCCCCTGGACGCGTCTGCTTGTACTGAGTACACTCTTCAGCGCAGCGCTCCTGCTATTGGGAGAGGGGAGCGGCCACGCAGCCATTCACCTCCAGACGCCAGCGGTGAATGAATCTCTGGCTTCGCCCACCCTGACGCTGCCGGGGGATGGCGCACGCACGACCGGCGCCAGCCACCCTCCTTATGGGATGCCCACCCTGGAATGGGAAGCTGTCCCCGAAGCGTCCCGCTATCAGGTAGAGATCAGCACCTCGGCTGGGTTTGCCAGCCCGCTGGTCAGCAGCGTCACCTATGCCACCAGCTACACTACCAGCGAAGCCCGGGCCGACGGTCTCTACTACTGGCGGGTGCGGGCTTCGATCAGCAGCCAGTGGGGTCCCTATTCGGAAGTGCGCTCGTTTACCAAAGATTGGGGAGACAGCGGTAACCTGCTGCTCCAGCCGCTCTTGCCAGAGGCTGACGCTGTGCGCAGCGCTTTTGGTAACGACGATTTTTCGTGGACAGCTATGCCCGGCGCGGCCACATATAAATTTGAGATCGCCACAGATCAGGCCATTGTCAATATAGTCTACAGCGCCATTTCTCTGACCAACCGCCATACACCCACGGAGCGGTTCAGCGCCAATCAGTACTACTGGCGTGTTACCCCTACGGACGCCGCGGGCAATTTCGGCCAGCCCAGCCCGGTGCGCGCATTTACCTTCACCTGGTCCAATCCACCCCAACTTCTCGCACCCACCCCGGATCAGGAAACCTCTTTCCTGCCCACCTTTTTATGGGCAGCCGTCGAAGCCGCAGCCACCTACCGCCTGGAGATCAGCACCCAGCAGGATTTTGGCACGGCCAGCGTCTTTGTCACCCCCAATACCGAATTCACGCCGGAAGACGCCTTCAGCAACGACCAGGACTATTACTGGCGGGTGAAGGCCCTCGACTATCAGAACAACAGTACGGCCTGGAGCGATGTGCGCCGCTACCGGGTGCGCTGGAACTTCCAGGCCAAACTGCTCACACCGGGCAACAATCAGATTCTGCTGGCCTATCCCTACTTTAGCTGGGCACCCATCCCTGGGGCAGAGCGCTATCAGATTCAGATCGACAAGAGCACCTCTTTCAACAGCCCAATCGCAGACCAGGAGATGTACAATGTGACCTCCTATGCCCAGCCCGAATGGAAGACTGTGCTGCTGGAACAGGACTACTTCTGGCGGGTGCGGGGACGGGACAGCCAGGGCAACTACAGCCCGTGGAGTACGGTCTTCTCCTTCCGTATCTCTACCAGTACATCACCGCAGCCGGTCTATCCTCCCTATTATTACACACCGGACAGCGCCAATCTGCCTGTGTATCGGGACGAATCCATTGCCTGGCCCCTCTTCATCTGGGACACAGCTCACAGCGCTGATTTGGTAACGGGTTTCACCCGGCGGCCTGCCTGGTATGAACTGGTGGTGACAGATGATCCCGCCTTCAGTCGAGTCAATTTTCGCATTGAAACAGCCGGGCTGGCCGCCGCGCCCACCGCAGCTCACCCCTTCCAGAATCTACAGGAGGGGAAACTCTATTCCTGGCGGGTGCGGGCCTACGACGCGGCGGCCAACCAGATGGGTGCGGACATCATCTGGCGCACCCGCTACAGCAGTTCGGCGACCCCGGTAGCCTGGAGCGATAGCATCACCCCGATTTTTCCGGATGACGGCGCCGAAGCAGTGGAGATTCCACCAGTGCTGGGCTGGCAGCCGGTGACAGGTGCGGCCTCCTATCGGGTGGAGATCAGCCGGGCCGCCGACTTTGCCGCGCTGGTGGACACGGCCCAGGCCCAGTTTGTCCATTACGTGCCCTGGCAGGGACGCAAGGAGCTGATGCCCTACGGCGTCTACTATTGGCGGGTGCAGGCGCTTGACAGCCAGGGCGGAACGCTGGGCGGGTGGAGCGCGGCCCGGCGCTTCCATCTCTCGACGGATTTGGTGACGGGTAACGCCTACGATCTGATGCCGCCGCCGCCCAGCACATCTATCCTGAGCACGACAGATTACTACGATCCGGGGCTGACTTTGATTGCCAGTGGCCCGGACGATGGCCTGGGCGATTACGAAGTGGGGGATCTCCACGTCCTCCAGGACCGGGCCATCTTCGTTTTTGCCAACGGCGACCCCCAAAATGCGCCGGATTTTTCTAAAGCCAATCTCAATTGGGTGATCGCCTTTGGCGCGGCCAGTCAGGTGGCCGGTACAGTGACCTACGGCATCTACTTCGACATCGACCACAAACCGGATTCCGGAGCGCCCAACGATCCCCTGGGCAAGCCCATCTCCGTTGCCAGCCTCTACCGCCCGGAGTATGTGCTCTATATCACCCGGACAGGGAATAGTGTCACCCCCCAGGCTACCCAGTTCTTTCATTGGGATGGGGATGTCTGGGGTCCGGTCCAATCTCTGGCAGGGCTGGGGGGCGATGGCTGGTACGCGGCAAATCCCTCAGCGGTCCAGGTGTTGATCCCCTACACCGCTATTGGCGTCAGCGCCGATGACTTTGTGGGCAGCGTGGCGTTGACAGTCTTTAGCAGCGATGGGCAACCGACCACAGGTATTCTGGACAGCGCTCCGCCCCAGGGCAGCGGCATAGACAGCCCGGCCTTTGTCTCGGATATGCTTACGACCCTCTACCCTTTTGACACGCCGTTGAGCAATCCCATCGTCTACAACGATATGCCTGCCTTTCGCTGGCGTATGCCCTATTTCGATTCGGTGGACGGTTATCAGGTAGAAATAGCCCGGGACTCAAAGTTTACGGACAAAGTAGAGACGTGGGAGACCTTCGAATCAAAGACGAGCCCCTTCTTCTCTTTGCTGCCGACCAGCTTCCGCTCGCTGAATGCCTATGAAGACAATGAAAGTTATTACCTGCGGGTGCGCATCCGCCACGAACGCTATCGGGAATCGACCAAAGCCGACTTTTTCGATTACGGCCCCTGGTCACCAGCCGTGCGTATCAAACTGGAGAGCCGTCTGCCCGGCAATCCCCAGATCGCCGCCAGCCCCATCAGCCAAAAAACACCCCGTTTTGTCTGGGATCGGGTAGATGGGGCGTCGGCCTACCAGTTGCAAGTGGATAACGATGCCAATTTCAGCAGCCCGCTGATCAACGAACCACTGGACGGGACAAGCTACACACCGCCCAATGGACTGATCGACGGGCAATATCATTGGCGGGTCGCCATTCGCCGTTCCAGCAAAATTCAGGGACGCTGGAGCAACTCTATGTCCTTTGTGAAAAGTTCACTGGCCCCTGAACCCCTGGCCCCTATAAACGATGTGGTGGTCAACCAGCAGCCCACTTTCCAATGGAGTCGGGTGTTGACGCCTACCGATTCGCCGATTTTGGCCGCGCCCCGTTACCGGCTGCAAGTGGATAAAGACCCCAACTTCAGCAAGCCCGCAGAGTTCAACACGACCGCTACTTCCTACTCGCTGGTCTATCGCCAGAGCCTGGCCGACGGCACTTGGTATTGGCGGGTAGGGGTGATTGATGCTAACAAACAGCTATGGACCTTCAGCCCCGTGCAGCAGTTCTACAAGGAGTATCGACCGCCCACGCCTCTGCAGCCAGCCCAGGGCAGCACATCGCTCGGTGTTCCCAACTTCCAGTGGGTACCCCTGGACGGCGCAGCCTACTATCGGATCGAAGTTGCCAACAATCCGCTCTTCAATCAGGCAATTTCGGCCACAACGGATCACACCGCCTACACACCCACAGGCAAGCTGGACAACAGCGAATATCATTGGCGGGTGCAGATGGTGGACAAAGACCGCAATTCCGGCCCCTTTGTCCTGGGCCGGGTGACGATTGGGGGCGGGGTTGTCTACTTGCCCGCGATTCAGCGGTAGGGGAAGGGCAAGAGGACAAAAGGAAAGGGTGACGAGCGTCCTGTCGTCCCTTCCTCTTGTCTTCCCTTCTCTTTTATTAAAGATGTTGGCAGATTCTGTACTGATCAACGAGATGATAAAACGTAGGTGCGGTTTGCAACCGCACTTCTCC
>JAHDWH010000026.1:0-25969 GCA_023384455.1 Caldilineaceae bacterium
GGGGGAGGAGTCGATCCAGTTCCCTCCCTGGAATGGGGAGGGATAGGGTGGGGTGACTGAACAGTTACCTACAAACGTGCCGGGCACACGACTGTGCCCGGCACGGATTGGGTGCTATAAAATCATTCGCCAACCAGAGGAGGCGGGCCTTTACGGCCTATACCGCCTGACTACTGGTACGTTACATATTCGGCGGAAACCCAGGCCGGACCAGTGAGAGAGGGCAGGAAGAGCAGTGCCCACTTGCCGTCCGGGCTGACACCGATGGCGTAGCGGGTATCGCCGTCGTAGACGTGGCCGATAATTTCGGCGTCCAGGGTGGGCGCGCTGCGCACCCGCAGCCGGGGGCCACCCGTGTTGACCGTCACATTGCCATACTTCACATTCAGACCTGTGGCGCTTACATCCACAAAATCACTACCCATCCAGGCTTCCCCCTCTGTGCCGGGGAAGTAGACGCGTACCCATTTGCCGTCCGCGCTCTTTTCCGCTACGGGGAAGACATCCCCAGCCAGCGCGCCGCCCACAATCTCGGCGTCGGCAGAGGGTGCGCTGCGCACCCGCAGGGAACGGGTGTTGACTGTCGCCAGTTCGGCGCTGCTTATACCGGTTGCCGCGGCAGCTTCACCCGCGCTCATCGCAGCTTCACTGACGGTAGCGGGTACCGCATCACCGCTGGTTGCCGGAGCCGGGGCCGCGTCACCGCCGGTTACCGGGGCCGGGGCCGCATCACCGCCGGTTGCCGGGGCCGGGGCCGCGTCACCGCCGGTTGCCGGGGCCGGGGCCGCATCACTGCCGGTTGCCGGGGCCGGGGCCGCATCACCGCCGGTTGCCGGGGCCGGGGCCGCATCACCGCCGGTTGCCGGGGTCGGGGCCGCGTCACCGCCGGTTGCCGGGGCCGTGGCTACTTCCGTCATCGTGGGCGCGCCCACCAGGTAGGCCATACTGACCGGTGCGCCGTCCACAATCACAGGGGCATCAGCACCGGGGAACTCATAAGTCCCCACAACGCCGCCGTCTGTGTGCAGCATCAGATGGATAGTCTCGGTGGCGGCTTCCGTATCAATGGGAATCGCCACATCTGTATTCTCGCCAGCACTCACGGCTGCATAGCCGATGACCGGGCCAAAGGTGCCGCCGTCGTCCGCGTGGACCACCAGCCAGCCATCGCTGGCGGAGGTGATCGACGGGATAGTCAGTATGCCGTCTACAATTTTCAGATCAGCCGCATCCCCATTCAGCGACATAGCCGGTGCAGCCGGCTGGCTATCGCTGTCGGTGGCTGGGGCAGCCGCCGTGCCATCGCTGCCAGCAGCAGGCGTAGCTGGTGTTTCCCCAGGGGCGGGCTGTTCCGTCACAACCTCTGCACCGGGAAGGGGCAGGGCGGCTATATCGCCTTCTACGGTCACAAATTCAGCCGAAACCCAGCCTGTGGTATCCACATCGGGAATCTGAACCTGTAGCCAGACGCCGTCTTCCGAGCGACCCACCACCTGTACACTGTCGCCCTGGCGCAGCCCGGCCACAATGGGCGAGTCGGGGTCCGCGTCCTGGCGCACCCGCAGGGAATTGGCGCTTACCCTAGCGGTCACCGCAACCATCTCCGCCGGGGTCTCCGGTGTGGCGACTGCCTCGGCCCGTGCCTGGGCCAGCGCCGCCTGGATTTCGGCCTGGCGCGTCGGGTCTACAGGAACCGGTGTGAGCAACATTGTAATGTCGCCCTGAAACGGATAACAACCGGCAAAGGTGATGGTGACAGCCAACATCACCCCCAGCCAGGATGCCCGCAATCGCTTATACATACTTCCTCCTCTGCAATCAAGCAACGAAGTGTCAAACGGATGAAAAGAATCAAGCCGATAATTTATTAATGAAAGCTGAATCAACATACAAAAATCATACAACAGAGTGCGTGTAGCACGCGCGCTATTATCGCACGGCTCGCGTTCCTTGACAAATGCTCGAATCCCCTCTGCGGGCTGCTAGGGCAGGGGCAGTTGTAGCTGGCCCACCTCGGCTACGGTTGCCTCGTCATAGACGATCACCAGCAGGGAGACAGCCCGTTCGGGGCTGGGCAAATCGTAAACATCCCGCACCACTGCGCCGGGCAGCCAGGCTGTTGTGGGGGAGAGCTGACGCACCGGATAGCGATCTTCGGCTAGAAGCAGAGCGCCGCTCTCATCCAGCAGACGCAGGGAGAGTTTCAACCGCTGGGGTAAGGGCGTAACCGGTCGCCAGTGAAAGGCCACCCGCCAGCCCGTCCCGCCCGGCTGATCCAGCCCGGCCAGATCGTAGCCCAGCAGTTGCAGTTGCCCGTCGGCAAAGGTCATCTCCAGGGGGTGGGCCGGTGGGCCATAGGAGGCCGCGCCCCGGGGCCAGACCCGCACCAGAACACCTTCGCCCCCAAAGCTGAAGGTATCTTCGATGCCCGACAACTCCTGGGTCAGATAGACCGGCAGCCCCGCGGCCACAGACTCCACCACAAAATTCCGCCGTTCGTCCGGGTTGTCCAAAGCCACCGCCTGGGCGTTGGCAGCCAATCCTGCGCTAGCCTGCATAAACTGGAGGGCTGTCATCTGCCCGCGCAGGCCAACCACCCGGCTGTCTGGCGGAAAATCTGTGCTGGCAAGCGAATAGGCGTAGGCGTGGGCGCTCCAATCCTGGCTACGGTTGACCGCTTGCCCCCGACCTCCCCAGCCGCTGCCCAGCAGCAGCAGCAGACCAGCCAGAACTCCCCATCTGACCCAAAACCCGGCTGCTTTGTGCTTGCGGCCCAGGCGATGGAAGAGACGCCCCAGCCAGTAGACCCCATTGCCTGCGCCCAGCGCCAGCAGCAGAAAGACGGGCAACCAGAAGACTTCCACATCGGCCACCCGGTAGTTGAGGGCAAAAAGCAGATTGGCAGCCAGCACCAGCCAGACCGCGCCCCACTCACCCCGCCGGGAGGGCAACCACAGCCCCAGAACCAATCCGCCCCCACCCAAAATCAGCCCGGGCCAGCCGCACTGAGCCACAAGCAGCCCAAGCCAGTCCGCCCAGGTGTGGTCCACAGCCAGGGGGTTGTCGGCGAAAAAGCCCGTATAACCGCTTGCCAGGACGTGCCGCCAGAAGCCCGCCCAACTGTTGACGTAATCACCCTCCAGGTCTGCGCCGCCCAGGGCCGCCCGCAGGGGGATCAAAAGATAGAGCAGGAGAGGGAGCAAAAAAGCCCCCGTCCAGAGCAGCCAGCGGCGCTGGGGGGCGCGCAGGCTGGGCCGGCTCCACAGCAGATAGAGGGCCAGACCCGGCAGCAGGAGCAGTGCGGTGCGGTGATGGGTGAGGGAAAGACCGGCCAGCCCACAAAAGAGAGCCACCTGACGGGTGGATGGTTGGCTGGGGAGACGAAAGGCGGCGTAGAGCAGGGCCACTACAAAAAAATTGTGCAGGGCGTAGACTTCGGCCACTGTTGTCTGCGCCCACCAGACCGGGCCGAAGGCAAAGGTCAGGGCCGGGGCCAGCCCGCTCCACCTGTCGCCGCGGGCAAGTCGCCTGGCCAGCAGATAGAGCAGGGCGATTGTCCCCGCACCGGCCAGGGCGCTGAAGAGATTCATGCGCCAGGCCCAATTGCCAAAGGGGAAGATCAGCCTGCTCCACAGACCGCCCAGCAGGACGTAGAGGGGATAGCCGGTGGGATGGGCGATGGCAAAGGTGGGCGCGACCAGTTGGAATTCCAGGCTGTCATCAAAAAGCTCGACAATCCCCGGCCCCGCGGTCGTCGCATAGAGCAGCAGCCCAGCCAGACCCACGAGCCAGCCATCTATCCCGCCCCAATCCCGCTCTTTCATCCTGCACCTCTGGCCGTTGTGTGGCCGATTCTTCTGCGCTTGCCTTTCCACCTATAGCAGCCCACTTTACCACACATTTGGGCCAGAGCAGGCTTTTTGGTATGATTGCAGACTACTGTTCATGCCCAACTGGGCACAATCAGCAATGAAAGCGGACGCTGATTTACGGTAACTACTAAGCCAATCGATCAGAGGGACGCAGATTTTCATAATTTGAATTGATCTGCGCTGATTTTTAGCGTTTATCGGCGTCCATCTGCGTTGAAATCAGGTAAATCTGCGTCCGTTTCTGATTGGCTTGGTAGTTACGATTTACGCTGAAACAGCTAATCTGTGCAGATCAATTCAGATCAGCGTCATCTGCGTCCCGCATTCTCAAGGCAGATTGCCATGCACCGCCCGCTGAATGGCTGCGCAACCTGCTGATCCACTTAGGACGTCAGCCAATGGATGTTTCCAATTACTGGTATCTCGTCGCAGCGGGTCTCGCCTTTCTGGTGCCGGCTGGCCTTGTGCTTATCGGTGCAGCGGGGATCGACCCACAGCGTTCCTGGGCCGCAGCCCTGGCTGGTCTGGCCGCCATCGGTCTGGCCGGGATGGGCTATTGGGCCGTGGGTTTTGCCCTGCAATTCGGCGGTATCGGCCTCTTCTACAGCGATCCCGCGCTGTTGGGCCTGGTGTTGGAATGGAGCGCGCTACCCGAAAACTGGGGCCGCGGCTGGGGGATGGCCGGGTTGAGTGGCTGGTTTCTGAGCGGCGACGGGATGACACCGGCTGCTTTTGCCCTCTTTCTGGCCCACCTGCCCTGGGCAGCCACCGCGGCTCTCTTGCCAGTGTTGGCCCTGCGCGGGCGGGCGCCCGCGGTGGCTGCGCTGGTCCTGGCCTTGGGCAGCGGGGCTTTCCTCTACCCCCTGGCCGGGAATTGGGTGCAGGGGGGCGGCTGGCTGGCTGCGCTGGGGCGCAATGTGGGCGCGGGCCACGGAATGGTAGATTTCGGCGGTGCGGGCACTGTTTTTCTGGTGGCCGCGGGCACAACGGCTGCCAGTCTGCTGGTCTGGCTGCCCCGCCATTCGCCCCGCACACTGAGCGATCCCAATCTGCCAACAGTCCACCTGCCTATGCTGGCAGTCGTTGGCGCGTTGCTGCTGCCCGTAGGCATTCTGGGCTGGAGTTGGGCCAATCCCATCCAGACGGGGATTATCGGGGAGTTAGGCCCTCTGCGGGGCAGTGTCAACGGAATCCTCTTTGTGATCTCTGGCTCCCTCATTCCGGTTCTCTACACCTGGTTTGTCACCGGTGAGAGCGACCCGATGATGGCGGCCCGGGGCATGGCGGCGGGTGCTATCGCCGGTCTGGGTGCTGGCCCCTTCGTCACCCCCACCGTTGCCCTGGTGATCGGCCTGATGGCCGGAGGATCGGTGCCTTTTGTCACCTTTGCCGCCAACCGTCTTCTGCGGCTCAACGATTCAGCGGGCATTATCAGTATGACAGCCATCCCGGCCCTGCTGGGGCTGCTGGGGTTGGGACTCTTTGCCGATGGCTCTGTGGGCAGCGGCTGGCAGATGACCGGGGTGGGCAGCTATCTGGGGGTGACAGGCCAGGGGGTAACCGGGCTGTTTGCGGCTTCCGGTTTTGTGGCCGACTTCCCCGGCCAGCTCCAGGCACAGGTGATCGGCGCGGTGGCCCTGCTCCTGTGGGGTTTTGTGACAGGCAGTCTGATCTGCATACCCCTGGCTGCCCTGGCCCAGGGGTTGGACGCAGCCGCACGGCATGGCCACGCCCAACAGACTGGGTTGCGGGGTGATACGCCTTCGACCCCCACGGAGCAGTACAACCACAGCCCGGCGGATGGCGGGGAAGTCTATGTAAGCACGCCGATTCTCAGCCAGTGGCAAGAGCAGGAGATTGAGCAGAGCCGACGGAGCAGGGGCTAACCGCCCAGGGGCAGGCGGCCCAGGGGCGTGTAGACCGATCCGCCGGGATGCGGATCGCTGCGCATCAGCACAACCTCAGAGACTGTCCACTGGCCCAGAGACCGGGCCAGTGCTGTTTGGGCGGCCAGCAATGCACCGGCCTGGGCCAATAGTCTGCTCTCAGCCTCCCGGCTGGCTCTGGCCAGGGTGACGTGAGGGTGAAAACGTCTCCCTTCCGGGACAAAGCCGCACCCGGTCACGACCGTCTCCACCCCACTGTGTAATCGACTTAACCGATCCAACTCCCCCTCTATTCCGACCCACAGCACCTGCATCTTCTGCCAGTTGGAAAAAGCGCCGATGCCTTCCAGACGCAGGGAAATGGGCGGGAGGGTTATGCACAGGTCTGCCAGCCCCTGGCTCATTGCCTCCCGCTGGTCTGCACTCGTCTCCCCCAAAAAGTACAAAGTAAGGTGATAGTTGTCGGCGCTGCTCCAGCGCAGGGCCGCGTCCATCTGGGCCTCTGCCAGACAGTCTGCCAGCTTTTGACGCAGAGCCACCAACTCCCTACGCAGTGGTTCGGGAAACTCAACGGCGATAAAAGTTCTCATCTACATCCCAATCCCTAAATTCCCCCCAACCGGCTGCCCACAAAGTCCGGTGCGCCGTTGAGAAAGCTGCGCAGTTCCATTGCCCGTTTGCCCCCGGGCTGGACAGTCAACAGTTCCAGCAGCCCGTCTCCCGTTCCCACCGCCGCGCCGCCGCCCAGGGCAACGACCACCCCGGCTTCGGCGCTTCCTTCTACAATCCGGGCTTGCCAGATTTTGAAATTCTGCCCTCTCCAAAGGGTATAAGCCGAAGGCCAGGGCGTGTAGGCCCGGACCATTCGCTCGATGTAATCGGCTGGCTGCTGCCAGTCGATTGCGCCATCCTCTTTTTTCACCAGTGAACAATAGGAGGGCTGACCGGGCAATTGGGACTGATCTACCGGGGCAATCTCCCCGGCCAGCCAGCGGGGCAGACTCGCCACCAGCAAATCCGCGCCCTGGGCTGCCAGCCGTTCACCCAAAGAGGCGGTAGTATCCTCCCCGGCAATCTCCAGTTTCGCCTGGGCCAGCATCGGCCCCGTATCCATCCCCTCGTCCATCAGCATCAGCGTCACACCTGTCTCGTGCGCCCCGGCCAGAATAGAGGCGGTGATGGGCGATGCACCCCGCCAGGCGGGCAGCAGGCTGGCGTGAATGTTCAGGCAGCCAAAGCGGGGAATATCCAGCACGGCCCGGGGCAGAATCTGGCCGTAGGCAGCCACAATCAGTACATCCGGGGCCAGGCCGGCCAGCGCGTCGATGGCTTCCGGCTGGCGGCGCAGGCGGCCCGGTTGCAGAACGGGCAGGTGGTGGGCCAGGGCGAACTCCTTCACCGGACTCATCAACAGCCGTTTGCCCCGCCCGGCCGGTCTGTCCGGTTGGGTGACAACCCCCACCACCTGCCAGTGGTTGGCCGCACTGCCAGCGTGCAGCGCAGCCAGAGTCGGCACGGCAAATTCCGGCGTTCCCATATAAACGATGCGGGTGGTGCTCTTTTTCATAGAAGACCTCTTGCCCTGGAATGGGGGGGGCAACTCTGTGCGCTGCCCTGAAAATAACCATCCGTACGTCGGACTGTTAGTCCGACCAGCGACGGTGCAGGCCCGTCGGACTAACAGTCCGACCTACATTTTCATCCCCTGTGGCGCAACGAAGTCGCATGGGGAACTGCCCTGCCCTGAAAATAGCCATTCGTACGTCGGACTGTTAGTCCGACCAGCGACGTTGCAGGCCTGTCGGACTAACAGTCCGACGTACATTTTCATCCCCCGTGGCGCTACCCGTCGCATGGAGAACTGCTCTGAAAAGCATACCACGCGACGGAGCAGAGCGGTCAATCCTGCCCTCTTGCCATTTGACAGAATCTCTATTCCCTCCGCATACTTGAGTATATGAGCGATACATCGAATGATTCAAAGAACGAAGTACCAGGCGAAAACAACGCGTCCGATCTGAATGAACGGCTGGGTAGCGGTATGGAAGCGCTTACGCTGGATGAGTTGGACGATTTTATGAAGCGGGCCAAAGCCAGGGCAGCCGCTTTTACGCCAACCCAGCGCGCAGCCGTGGAAGAAAGGATCGATCCGGTCGAGGCTGAGGCTGCCCCTCTGGATTCAGATCAATTGGCCGGGCTGATAGCGGACTTTTACCCGGAATTGCCCCACCGGAAATTGCGCCCCCGCCGCCTGGTACAGGGGGTGATTATCGATTTTGACAACACCCTGGCCCGGCTCAAACGCCCGATTGAAAAATTGATGGAAGAGGGTGCGCGCCAGGCCGAAGCCTATATGCGCTCTACCGGAATGGATCTTCCGGACGACTTCTGGAAGAATATCGTCGAGGCCCGCATCTTTGCCCAAACCAAAAGCGACGACGAGCAGGAAGAGCACGTGGCCGACGACGCGCTCAATTTTCTGCTCCAATTTTATGGCTATCCCGCCTCGCGCATGGATGGAAATGTGCTGCGCCGGGCTGTGGATATTTTCTACGCGCCGGAGATGACCGGCTGGGAAGCCATGCCCGGTGGGCTGGAACTGCTGGGCTGGCTGAAACAGGAGGGCTATCGGGTGGCATTGATCGCCAACTATAGCTGTGATCGGGTCTTCCAACGCGTCGTGGATTATACGGGTCTGCGCCCCTTTCTGGACGTTTGCCTGAGCAGCGCGTCTGTCGAGTGGCGCAAGCCGGGCCAGGAGATTTATGAGCCGGTTCTGAAACGCTGGGACGCGGAAGCCTATGAAGTTGTCTGTGTGGGGGACAGCCTGAAGCACGACATTGCCGGCGGGCTGGAGTTGGGAGCCTTGACCGTCCATTGCCAAATGATTCCGCTGGCAGAAGACCAGCGCATCTTGGACAGAGTTCGGGCTGACGCCGTAATTGGCAACCTATCCCAGTTACCGGCACTCATTCAGGCTTGGGCGGAATAGTCGTGGGCACAGGGATTGAGGACAGAGGGTATGAATCAGGATTTTTGGGACGAGTTGGCCGCGGTGGATCAACAGGTGGCCGCGGCCATCACAACTGAGCACGCCTCTTTGGACGAATTTATTCGGCACGAGGTGACGGCCCGCGCTGGCTCCCCATTGCCCGGTGTCATACTGGCAGCCGGGTTACCGGCCCAGGACAGCCCGACCAGCCGCGCCGCCCGTATCCATCTGGCGACTGCGGTGGTGTTGCTGGATGTAGCCCTGGCCCTGCACAAACTGCTGCTTTTGCAAGACCCCGCCGCGGACACCCTGGACAAGTCACTGGTGGGCGGCACTGTCCTGGCCGGGGATTACTGCTTTAGCCAGGCCGCGGTGGCCGCCGCCCGCACAGGCAACCCCCAGGTGGTGGCAATCTTTTCCGAACTGTTGAAGGAGCTGAGCGAAGTCCATCTGCGCCACCACTTTGAAGAAAGAGCCGAGCGGCTGGACGATTTCCCCCTGCTTTTTCACAGCGGAGCATTGGCCGGGGCTGTTTTGGCCGGTCAGCGCGCCGGCGAGCAACAACAGACCGCAAGCTTTGCCGCGTCTCTGGCAAGCCCTGCCACTTTCCCAACACCAGACGAGCGGGTGCAGCCCTATCAACACACCCGTTGGCTGGCCCTGGGAGAAAGGGTCGTTTCCCCGTGACGATTGACCTGCACCCACCACCCGCTCCGCCACCGGCTGCCCAGCCAGAAGCCCGACGGGTGCTGCTCCTGACCACCCCCCACAGCTACCGTACCGCGGCCTTTGCAGACGCGGCCCGCCAGTTGGGCATCGAAGCGCTCCAGGCGGTAGATATGCCCGCTGAATTGGCCGACCACTGGAACTTTCGCCTGGGCGTGGATTTTACACAGGTGGAACAGGCCAGCCGCCAGATCGTAGAAGCGCTGGCCGAGCGCCCAGTCCAGGCCATCCTCTCGCTGGACGACAGCGGCGCATTTCTGGCCGCCCGCACCAGCCAGCTTTTGGGCCTGCCCCACAACGCCGCCGCGGCCGCAGACGCTGCCCGCAACAAATATCAGATGCGCCGCCTGCTCGCCGCGGCCGGTGTCCTCTCGCCCCGTTTCCAGCGCTTTTTCTCCGACGACGATCTGAATGGCCTCGGGCCGACGGTCGAGACCCGTATCGGCTACCCCTGTGTGGTGAAGCCGGAAGATATGAACGGCAGCCGGGGGGTGATCCGGGCCAACAACCGGGACGAGCTTCTGGTGGCGGCGCGCCGACTGTTGCAACTCATCGGGCCAGGTCGCCACTTTCTGGTCGAGGAATATATCCCCGGCGTGGAGGTGGCGCTGGAAGGGATTCTGGACGGGGGCGAGTTGCAGGTGCTGGCTCTCTTTGACAAGCCCGACCCCCTGGAAGGGCCCTTCTTCGAGGAGACGATTTACGTCACCCCCTCGAGGCTACCCGAAGCGGTGCAGGCGGATATCGGGGTCACCACTGGGCTGGCGGCCCGGGGGCTGGGGCTGGAGATGGGGCCCATTCACGCGGAGCTGCGGATTAACGAGCGGGGTGCGTGGATTGTGGAGATTGCCGGGCGTTCGATTGGTGGGCTATGTTCCCGCACCCTGCGCTTTGGCACCGACGCCTCTCTGGAGGAGTTGATTCTGCGTCAGGCCACGGGGCTGCCCATTGCCGGGCTTTCCCGCCAGGGGCAAGCGGGCGGGGTGATGATGATTCCCATACCCGAAGCGGGGATTTTGCGGGCCGTCCACGGCGTAGACAAGGCGAAGGCCGTGTCTGGCATCGAAGATGTCCAGATTACAGCCCAACGCAACTACCCGCTTGTGCCCCTGCCCGAAGGCGACGCCTATCTGGGCTTTATCTTTGCCGCAGGCAGCAGCCCGGCAGAGGTGGAAGCAGCCCTGCGCGCTGCCCACGCCGAACTGCGCTTCGAAATTCTGCCGGAGATACGGCTGACAGTGTTGTGAAATGGGGGGAAGCGAGTCAATAACCGACGATTGACCGGGTGGCGTGAAACGTAAAACGTGAGGTAACCGCTCACCCCCACCCAACCTCCCCCACAGTGGGGGAGGAGTCGATCCAGTTCCCTCCCTGGAATGGGGAGGGCTAGGGTGGGGTGGCGTGAAACGTAAAACGTGAGAGTACGTCACGTCATCTCACGTTTTACGTTTCACGTTTCACGCCTCACGTTTTTTCGCTACTTCCGTCGGGGAGCTTTGGCCGCCGGTGCGCCCTTGCCGGCCGGTGCGCCTTCCCCTTCCGGCGTCCACCCTTCGGGCATCTGCGCGCCTAGGCCAAAGAAGAACTCTTCCATCTGCTCTTCCAAAAACTGGCGGGCCTGGGGGTCGCCCAAACTTAGCCCGTAGTGATTGATGAGGACGACAGAGTATTGCATCCACATATCCCAGCCCTGCTGGGAGACATTTTCAAAGATGCGCTTGCCCAGTGCGCCGCCATAGGGCTGGCGCTCCAGGCCGGGCAACTCTCGTCCGATTTTGACACACTGCACCATACGGGCCATTAGATAGCTCCTCTTTTGAAAGATTGATAGACACGGATGGAAGGGAACACAGATTCAATCTGGGAAAATCTGCGCCATCTGTGAAATTTGCGTATAGATTATATACTCGACACGGGCATAAACTGACATTTTGTCACCTGGTCACCCGGTCATCCTGTCAAGTATAGCCTCTGGACAAAGCTGGTGTCAAAGCCCATGCGGGTTCTTTTTCTGGGAATGGGGGGACAGTTCACACAGATTGTGCTGGAACGGCTGCTGAATGCAGGCGTAGAGGTCTGCGCGCTGCTGCTCTCTGGCCCCCAATTGCACCCCCTTCGGCCCGAAGTTGCCATTGCCAGCGACCCTTTGGCCTTGCCGCTATTGGAGAGTTTTGTGAAGCCAAACGCGCTGCATCTGGCCTGGCAGCAGGGGATTCCGGTTTACGAATCGGGCCCACTCTCCGCGCCGGGGCTGGCCGATCGGATCGGCCAGCTTGCGCCCGATGTGGCCTGCGTGGCCTGCTTTGACCGTATCATCCCCGCCCGGTTGCGCGCTCTGCCCCGCTATGGCTTTTTGAATGTTCATCCCTCGCTCCTTCCCCACTTCCGGGGGCCAGAACCTCTCTTCTGGCAGTTGCGCTCCGGGGTGAATCCGGTAGGTGTGACTGTTCACTGGATGGATGCCGGGCCGGACACGGGGGATATTGCCGGACAGCGGTCTCTCCCTCTGGCCGACGGTATCTCTGGCAGAAAGGCGGATGCGCTCTGCGCGGCTGCCGGGGGCGATCTGCTGGCGGAGGTGGTGGGCCAATTGGCCGCGGGGCGGGCAGAGCGGCGTCCCCAGCCAACCGGGGGCAGCTATCAGCCAGCGCCTGGGCCAGAAGACTTCCGGGTGGAAAACGACTGGTCGGCGCGCCGGGTCTTCAATTTTATGCGGGGTACAGCCGAGTGGGGCTATCCCTATCCGGTAGAGATCGATGGGCAGGGGTGGCGGCTCTCCGGTCCGCTGGGTTGGGGGGCGACTCCGCTCTCCCAGCCAGTGGAGTTTCTCGCTTCCGGTTCGGCCCGGGTTGCGTTTGCAGGCGGCAGTGTGGAAGTCGCGTTCTGCGCACCTGTTCCAAGCAGCCACGGATAAACACGGATGGCATAAGGTGGCGAAGCCACGATTTGCGTGCGGAAACGTGAAGACGTGAAACGTGAGAGTACGTGACGACACCTCACATTTCACGTTTCAACTGGTTGGCCGACCGACTAGCGCTTGTGCATTCGTTCCTCGCTGGTACGGAATAGATACAATCTACGGTTTCAGCGAAATCTGCGTCCCTATCTTCATTTCATATACCTGTTCAGCCACCCCACCCTATCCCTCCCCATTCTAGGGAGGGAACTGAATCGACTCCTCCCCCACTGTGGGGGAGGCTGGGAGGGGGTGAGCAGTTACCATTCCATAAGGAAGCCAAATCTCTATGACAATCATCGATGCCCACATCCATTACGGCGACGACGCGCCGGAACTGCTGGCTCTGCTGGCCGAGTTCGACATCCGCCTGCTCAACATCAGCTTTGCCAGAGACGCCAGCAACAGTTGGCAGGCGGACGCGGACCGCTATCGCTCCCTGGCCACCCAATACCCCGACCGCTTCGCCTGGTGTACCAGCTTTGACCTGCCCCGGCTGGACGATCCGGGCTATGTGGACGGTGTGTTGGCCGGGCTGGAGCGGGATTTTGCCGCGGGCGCGGTGGCCTGCAAAGTCTGGAAGAATATCGGGATGGAGGTGCGCTATCCGGACGGACGCTTCTTCCAGGTGGACGATCCCCTGCTCTCCCCCATCTTCGTCTGGCTGGCCGAAGGGGGCTATCCCCTGCTGGCCCACATTGCGGAGCCGCTGGATTGCTGGCTGCCCCTGCGCGAGGGCAGCCCCCACTACGGCTACTACAGCCGCAACCCGGAATGGCATATGTACACCCGGCCTGATTATCCCTCCCACGGCGAGCTGATGGCGGCCCGTAACCGGGTGTTGGAGCAGCACCCGACCCTGCGCCTCATCGGTGCGCATTTTGCCAGCCTGGAATGGGATGTGGATGTGCTGGCTGAGACGCTGGACCGCTACCCCAATCTGGCTGTGGACATCTCGGCCCGGCTCATCGATCTGGCCGTGCAGGATTCAGCCAAAGTGAAGCGTTTCATCACCCGATACCAGGACCGCATCCTCTTTGGGACCGATGTGGTGATGCGCACGCCGCCCTCGTCTCTGCCGCCTGAAGAACGGGTGCAGACCATCGATGCGCTGCGCGGCGTCTACACAACCCACTTTGCCTACTTTGAAGCGAAGGGAACGGTCACTGTGCGGGATCGACAGACGGTGGGGTTGGGTCTGCCGGCAGGGGTGCTGGAGAAGCTCTATCGGGTGAATGCGGAGCGGTGGTATCCGGGGCTGGTGCGGGGGTAGTTTATACTGCCACACCATTTCGTCAATCGAATTTGAAAGTCGGCTGAACGTCATCTGCCACTCCTACGCTTTTCTTCCAATCGTCGCGCAATCTCCGCCAGCACATCGGCAATATTCACCTGGGCGTGGGGTTGAATGTTCGCCTCCCCGCCGTCGTGGATGTGGTGGGGGAAGGTGGGGAGTGTGAGGTGATGGGCGGTGTTATCCCAGCGGGCGATGAGATTTCTGTCACTATCCTGCCAGTGAAAGCGATATTTGAGGGAGTGTACTTTTCCCCCAATGATTCGAAATCTTTCGGACAGTTCCAACAGCCCGCCATCGACAAGAGTCAGGCGATAGCGGATTAGACCGCTATTGATCTGGTCCTCTTCCCGTACGACGCGAAATGACCGCACATGTGGGTGGAGCAGAATCATCTGGCGAATCGCAGAGATATACTCCCCGGTGTCGCTCACGCCGCGCTCTCCACCTGCGCAATTGTATCCCGCAACTCCTGGCGCAGTTCGATCAGCCCCGACCACTCGAAGAAGTCGGCATCATCGCCCAACTCACCGGCTTCAAAACGTTCATAAAAGTCGCCGGACTCCATTTGATAGTTCTCTTCAAACGAGTGGATATCCCGATCATACCGCTGCAATCGTTGCTGTTGTTCAGTTAATGCAACACTCAGCAATTTCTCCAGAATCTGGTCAAGTTCTGCACTGTCAGGATAGATGTCCTGTAAGAGCTGTAGTTTTGTATTTGCGTTCATTGCCTGTACTTCCCATTCCCTGAATCAACGGCGAAAAAGAAACCTCATGCAACGGCTTCAATCTGTGCCATCCGTTTGAGAACCGACTCTCGCAATGCGTAGATACCTGTCCACTCGAAATAGTCCATTGCATCGCCTAAACGACCCGCCTCAAATTCCGAATTCGCATAGGCGGAGTCCATTCCATACTGATCTTCGAACTGCTTCAGAATCTCATCATACTCTGCCAGCGAACGGCGATAATCTTCAAGTTGGGCAGACCTATACATTTTACATCTCCTGCACCAACTCGTACAACCGATTCGGACTCAGCGGAATCTCCCGAATCTCCAACCCCACATCCCCAAACGCATTCTCCAACGCCTGGGCAAAGAGCGCGCCCACGGGGATCGCGCCGGCCTCCCCCGCGCCTTTGACGCCCATCGGGTTGAGGGGCGAGGGCGTTTCGATGTGGTCGCCGATGATATTGGGCACATCCGTGGCTGTGGGCAGCAGATAGTCCATCAGCGAGGCGTTGAGGAGCACGCCGTTCTCGCTGAAGTGGAGTTGCTCGTAGAAAGCGTTGCCGATGCCCTGGGCCACACCGCCCTGAATCTGCCCCTCCAGAATCAGCGGATTGATCACCCGCCCGCAATCGTGGACGACGACATATTTCTTGATTTCAATCTGGAAAGTGTCGGGATCGACCTCCACAATCATAGCGTGGACACCGGATGCGGTCGCGCCCCGCTCCGGGCCGAAGAAGTCGGTGGCTTCCAGCCCCGGCTCTGCGCCTGGCTTGACCGCGCCGCGCATGGGGTTGGCCTCCACCGCCAGTTGGCCCAGCGGAATAGCCGTGTCGGGCACGCCTTTCACCTGCACCTTCCCCCCCACCAGTTCCAAATCCTCCGGCGCGGCCTCCAGTTTGTCCCCCGCCATCTTCAATATTTTGGCCCGCACTTTCGTGGCCGCGGCGTTGATGGCGTTGCCCGCCACCACCGCGCCCCGGCTGGCAAAGGTGCCCGCACCCCAATAGAAGAGGTCCGTGTCGCCGGTGACGATGTGGATGTCCTCCACGGCCACGCCCAACTGCTCGGCCACCACCTGGGCAAAGCTGGTGAAGTGGCCCTGGCCCTGGGTGCCAATGCCGGTAACGACGCTGACTTTGCCGCTGGCCTCGACCGTCACCCGTGCGCCCTCGTAGGGGCCGATGCCCGTGCCTTCGATGTAATTGACGACGCCGATACCGACCCGTTTGCCTTCCGCCTCCAGCCGGGGCTTCTCTTCGGCCAGGAATTGGGTATAGCCGATCAGTTCCAGCGCCCGATCCAAAGCGGGTGCGTAATTGCCGCTGTCGTAGACCAGCGGCGCGAAGTCCTGGTAGATGATTTCGTTGTTGTAGGGGAAGGCGTCCGGGGAGATAAAATTCTTGCGCCGGATTTCCACCGGGTCGATGCCCAACTCTCTGGCCCCGATATCCAGCAGCCGCTCCATCACAAAGACGCCGTGCTGACGGCCCGCGCCCCGATAGGGGGTGACAATCGGTTTGGTGGTGAAGACGGCGGTGAACTCGGAGTAGTAGTTGGGCACCACATACGGGCCGAGGAGGGTACACTGGCTGTTGATGGGCACAGTCAGGCCATAGGGCGCATAGGCCCCGGCGTCGTGGAGGAAGACATCCTTCACGCCCAGAATCGTGCCGTCGGTCTTCAAGGCAATGGCCGAGTCGTGGAGCTGTCCCCGCTCCTGGGTGGTGGCGTAGAAGTTCTCTTCCCGGTCCTCAATCCATTTCAGCGGGCGCTCCAATTGGACTGTGGCCCAGGCCAGGAGCACCTCTTCCGGGTAGAACATCATAATTTTGGGGCCAAAGCCGCCGCCGATAAAAGGGGCAATCACCCGCACCTGATGCTCCGACAGCCCCAGCATCCCGGCCAGCCCGTTGCGGATGGGGATGGGGGCCTGGGTGGTATCCCAGACGGTGAGGTGCTGGGCTTTGGGTTCCCAGTGGGCCACAATGCCCCGGTTTTCCATGGCCGCGGCGGTGCCCCGGTCATAGAGAAAGCGGCGGCGGATCACCACATCCGCTGCGGCCTCGGCCTCTGCCCAGTCGCCTTTGCTCTGGACGACGTGGGCGGAGATGTTATGGCCCAAATCCTCGTGGACCAGCGGCGCATCGGCGGCGATGGCTGCTTCCAGTTCGACAACAGCCTCCAGCACGTCGTAGTCCACGTAAATATCTTCCAGTGCGTCTTCGGCGATATAGCGGCTCTCGGCCACCACCATTACCAGCGCTTCCCCGGCGTGGCGTATTTTGCCCTTGGCCAGGGGAACCTGTGTGCGCTGATGAAAGACAATTTTTTCAATCGGCGGCGGGGGGACGAGCAGGGGGCCGGGCTTCCAATAGTCGCCCAGATCGTCGGCGGTGTAGACGGCGACGACGCCGGGACGCTCTCTGGCCGCGCTGACATCAATCGAACGGATGCGGGCGTGGGCCAGATCGCTGCGCAGGAATGCGACGTGCAGCATCCCCGGCAGATGAACGTCGTCCACAAAGAGGGCCCGGCCCGTGAGCAGCCTCGGGTCCTCGTTGCGTTTGATGGGCTGGCCGAAATAGCGTGTGGTCATAGGGTTCGATTCGTTGGCTAAGGGCTTGTCAAAGAATAACTTCTCGTTTTGGTGCGTCGCACTGTCCAGATGACAGTGCGACGCACCGGATGGAACTTATTTCTTGACGAGTCCTAAGTATAGAAGATGTGTGACGTGTACGCTTCCATTGTAATTCTGCCCAAAAGGTGTGTCAACCGCGATACCACCTCTCTCTTTGTAGCCTCCCCTCCCCCGTGCTATGCTTGGAGGAATGTTTTCCGCGCCCTGCGCGCCCAGTCAAAGAAGAGTAGACCCTATGGCTTCTGCCGCAACTGATACACCCCCCGCTGCCGAAGCAACCCCGAACGAACCGACAACCATTGAAAAGCTACGCGGGTTGCGCTGGTCGATTGGCTCCAATGCAGCCAACACAGTTTTCGTTCAATACACTTTTTTCGGCTCGGTTTTTGTTCTCTTCCTCAACGAACTGGGGCTGGGCAAAGGGCAGATCGGCTTTCTGCTCTCCCTGCTCCCCTTTACCGGGCTGATCTCCATTTTTATCGCGCCGGCCGTGGCCCGCTTTGGCTACAAACGCACGTATGTCACCGCCTGGGCCGGACGCACGGCCATCGCCACTTTTATGCTCCTCACCCCCTGGGTTGCCAACACCTACGGGCTGGATGTCACCCTCATTTTCATCTCCGTTACAGTGGCCGCCTTCTCCCTCGTGCGCTCGATTGGGATGACCGCCAATATGCCCTGGGTGCAGGAATATGTGCCGGTCACGATGCGGGGCAAGTACACGGCCACCAACAATACCTTTGCCTCGGTGGTGGGCTTTGGCGCTGTGACCTTCGGTGGCTTTGTCCTGAGCCGCATCGCGGGGCTACCCGGTTTTGTCATTCTGATCAGTGTGGGTGTGCTGGGCGGATTTGTCTCCACCTGGCTGGCTTCATTTATTCCCGGCGGCGCGCCTGTGCCCAGCCGTCCAGAGCAGAAGCGTCAGCGGGAACTGGGCACGGCCCTGCGCGACAGCAATTATATGCGCTATCTGATCGGCGTGGCCCTGCTGACTCTGGCGACGGTCCCCCTCGGCTCCTTCCTGCCCCTCTTTATGCGGGAGGAAGTGGGCCTCTCTTCCGGCAATATCGTCCTGCTCCAAATCGGTACTCTGGCCGGGGGGTTGGCCACCAGCTTTCTGTGGGGCTGGGCCGCAGACCGCTACGGCAGCCGGCCAGTGATGCTGTGGGGGCTGCTTCTGCGCATGTCCTTGCCTGTGCTCTGGATGCTGATGCCCCGAAATTCGCCCGTCAGCCTCTACATCGCTTTGTCCATTGCCCTCTTTCAGGGGCTGGCGGATATGGGCTGGGGTATCGGCTCGGCCCGGATGCTCTACGTCAGCATTGTGCCCAACGACAAACGCTCGGACTATATGGCCCTCTACACCGCCTGGACAGGTATCGCCGGGGGTATCAGCCAACTGGTGGGCGGCCAACTGCTTCAACTCTCTCAGGGGGTGAGCGGTCAATTCTTCTTTCTTACCCTCAATCCTTACATTCCCCTCTTTGCACTGGCGCTGGTGCTACCACTGGTCAGCCTGCTGATTATGCGGGCTATCCGCCTGACCGAAAGTGTGGGAATGGGCGAGTTTGTGGGTATCTTTCTGCGCGGAAACCCCTTCCTGGCCATGTCCTCCCTCGTGCGCTATCATCTGGCAAAGGACGAGCAGTCCACCCTGCAGGTGACCGAGCGGCTGGGCCAGACCCGCAGCCTGCTGGCCGTGGATGAACTCCTGGAAGCATTGCAAGACCCCCGTTTCAATGTGCGTTTTGAAGCCGTCATCGCCATCTCCCGGATGCCCGCGGACCCCCGCCTGACCACCGCGCTGGTGGAGATTCTCCACGGCAGCGAGCTGGCCCTGGCAGTGGTGGCGGCCTGGGCACTGGGACGGGTGGGCGATCCCGCGGCCTACGAGCCGCTGCTGCTGGGGCTGGATTCGGATTTCCGCTCCATCCAGGCCCACAGCGTGCGCGCCCTGGGCGCAATGGGCAAGCCAGAAGTGGCGGCTAAACTGGTGGAGCGGCTGCGCGTCGAAGAAAACCGGGGGCTACAAATGGCCTACGCCTCGGCCCTGGGACAGCTGGGCGCGGCGGAGGCCACCGCCGATCTGCTCACCCTTTTGCGCGGCACAGACAACCCGGGCGCCCGTCTGGAAGTGGCTCTCTCCCTAGCCCGGCTGGTGGGCAGCGAACACAACTTTGTCCAACTGACCCGCAATGTGCGCTCAGACCCGGGCACGACGTTGGCCCAGGCCGTGCAGGCGTTGAAAAAGCGGCTGGACCGGGGCAGCGCCGACGCCGACGTCCTGCGCTCTCTGCTGGACCAGGAGACGGCTGTCCTCGGCCAGGGCGAAATGGAGAGCGGGAGTCGTTCTCTGGGCCAGCTCATCCGCCAGATTCCGGTAGAGCACTTTGACGCCACGGCCCAAGCCATTCTGGCCGAATGCGCCGACCGGCTGGAGGAGAGCGGCGCTGCGCATATCGAGTACGCTATATTGGCCCTGCACACACTGGACGCGGGGTGGAAGTGAGGAAATAGCGAATGGTGAATAGCGAATTGCGAATTGCAAATGACGGATACGGACCCATCATCCCCTGAAAGGGTAAGCAATGAACGGCGCAGAAAGTCTGATCCACACCCTCGTCAACGGCGGGGTCGATGTCTGTTTTATGAATCCGGGCACATCGGAGATGCACTTTGTGGCCGCGCTGGACGTACCTGTTCAGCCACCCCAGCCTACCCTTCCCCATTCCAGGCAGGGAGGCGAATCGACTCCTCCCCCACTGTGGGGGAGGTTGGGAGGGGGTGAGCAGTTACCGCTGGACAGCGTGCCGGGGATGCGCGGGGTGCTCTGTCTCTTTGAAGGGGTGGCGACCGGCGCGGCCGATGGCTACGGGCGGATGGCCGGGAAGCCCGGGGCCACCCTGCTCCATCTGGGGCCAGGGCTGGGCAACGGCATTGCCAACCTGCACAACGCCCACAAGGCCCACACGCCCCTGGTCAATATCGTGGGCGAGCATGCCACCTGGCACATCCAGCACAACGCGCCCCTGACCGCAGACATCGACGCCCTGGCCCGGACTGTCTCCGGCTGGGTGCGCACGGCCAGCAGCGCGGCCACAGTGGGTGCCGACGGCGCGGCCGCCATCGTCGCCGCCCGCGCCGGCGCGGGCCAGGTCGCCACCCTCATCCTGCCCGGCGACGCGGCCTGGGAAGAGGGGGGCGTGGTGGCCGCACTTCCACCCACACCCCGTCCCGCCCCTATCGAGCCGGAACGGGTGACCGAAGCCGCCGCCCTGCTCCACAACGGGCGGCGCACAGCCCTGGTGTTGGGCGAAACGGTGATGGACGAAGCCTCCCAGCGTATGGCCAGCCGCATCGCCGGGGCCACCGGCGCGCAACTGATTGGCGCACGCTCCGGGCGGCGGGTGACCCGGGGCGCGGGTCTGCCAGTGGTGGACCGCATCCCCTATCCCGTGGACCAGGCAGTAGCGATGCTGGCCGGTGTCGAGCAGATGATTCTCGTCGGCGCGCATCCGCCGGTGGCCTTCTTCGCCTATCCGGGCAAGCCCAGCCTCCTCGCCCCGCCCAACTGTCACATCCACGAACTGGCCGATCTGCGCAGCGACTGTCTGGCCGCCCTGGCTGCTCTGGCCGACGAGTTGGATGCGCCGGATCGGCTGCACGCCGTCCACCAGCTCTCCCGGCCCACCCGGCCCAGCGGCCCTATCAGCGTAGAGAAGGTCTGGGCCGGTCTGGCCGCGCTCCTGCCCGAAGGCGCGATACTCTCCGACGAGTCCATCACCTCCGGGCGCAACGCCCACCGTTGGATGTCCGGTGCGCCCCGCCACGACTGGATGCACATCACCGGCGGCTCCATCGGCCAGGGGCTGCCTGCGGCCACAGGCGCGGCCGTGGCCTGCCCGGATCGCCGGGTCTTTGCTATGGAGTCCGACGGCTCGGCGATGTATACATTGCAGGCTCTGTGGACCCAGGCCCGGGAGCAACTGGACGTGACGACAATCCTTTTCGCCAACCGTTCCTATGCGATTTTGCAGGGGGAATTGCGTAACCTGGCCCCGCACGCATCCGGTCCCAAAGCCGGGGCGGTGCTTTCTCTTGACAATCCGGCTATTGATTGGGTGCAGTTGGCCCAGGGGATGGGCGTGCCCGCCTGCCGGGTGACGACGGGGGAGGAGTACAACACTGCCCTCACCGCTGGAATTGAGGAGCCAGGACCCCGGCTGATCGAAGTGGTGATTTGAGGTGAGATAATGGGATGGTAATTTTGCTACCTGTTGAGTCACCCCACCCTACCCCTCCCCATTCCAGGGAGGGAACTGGATCGACTCCTCCCCCACGCTGGGGGAGGTTGGGTGGGGGTGAGCAGTTACTAATTTTGACAACAAAATGACTTTGTTCGTTAATTTGTAATTGCCAAACCATCACCAGCGCGAAATGGAATATATAATCACGGCTGTAAAAAAGATGTCAAGGCAGCCAGTTTGATATAAACTGTGTCAATGTGACTTACGATTGCGGCGTAACAGCCGTACCTGCTCACCTCCACCCAACCTCCCCCACTGTGGGGGAGGAGTCGCCCCGTTTCCCTCCCCATTCCAGGGAGGGGTAGGGTGGGGTGGCTGAACAGGTACTAAGAGCCGTCGCTTCGACGTGCAATCGGATAGCTACCGATTCCACCTTTCAGAAGGATTGTCGATGAATTATCAACCCCAAAACCCGCTGATCGTCCAGGGCGATGGCAGCGTTCTGCTGGAAGTGGACAACCCCCAATCTGCGGGGGCCCGGGATGTGCTGGCCCGCTTTGCCGAGCTGGAAAAAAGCCCGGAGTATATCCACACCTACCGCATCACGCCCCTCTCCCTCTGGAACGCGGCCTCCTCCGGCCAGAGCGCCTCGGAGATTTTGGGCGGGTTGAGCCGCTACTGCAAATATCCCCTGCCCGACAATGTGCGGGTGGAGATCGAATCCTCCATCAACCGCTACGGGCTGGTGAAACTGGTGCGGCGAGGCGAGGACCTGCTGCTGACTGTGGACGACCCGGTGGTGCTGGTGGAGATTGGCCGCCGCCGGGAGCTGGCCGTCTTTATTCTGGAGGAGATAGACAGCAAAAGCGTGCGGGTGGATGGGGCTATGCGCGGCCACGTCAAACAGGCCCTGCTCAATGCCGGCTATCCCGCCGAAGACCTGGCCGGGTATGTCAACGGCGAGGCCCTGCCCGTGGCCCTGCGCGGCCAGACAAAGCACGCAAAGCCCTTTACCGTGCGCGGCTACCAGCAGTCGGCGGCGGATGTCTTCTACGCCGGGGGCGCGGCCCACGGCGGCTCCGGTGTGGTTGTCCTCCCCTGCGGCGCGGGCAAGACGATTGTGGGGATGGCGGCGATGGCCCAGACCCAATGCAATACGCTGATTTTAACCCCCAACAGCGTCTCTGTGCGCCAGTGGATCGACGAACTGGTGGACAAAACTTCCTTGAACGCAGATGAGATCGGCGAGTATACGGGCGACCGCAAGGAGATTCGCCCGGTGACGATCTCCACCTATCAAACGATGACCTACCGCCAGCGGGGGACGAAACCGACCCAGCCCCTCAGCGTCCAGCACCCCCACTTTGCCCTCTTTGGCGAGCGGGATTGGGGGCTGATTATCTACGACGAAGTACACCTGCTGCCCGCGCCCGTCTTTCGCATCACCGCCGAGTTGCAGGCCCGCCGCCGTCTCGGCTTGACCGCCACTCTCGTGCGCGAGGATGGCGCGGAGAAGGATGTCTTCTCCCTCATCGGCCCCAAGAAATACGACGTGCCCTGGAAGGATTTGGAGCGCCAGGGCTGGATTGCCCAGGCCGATGTAGTGGAGGTGCGGGTGCCCCTGCCCGATACAAGCCGGATGGACTACGCCCTGGCCGAGCACCGGGACAAGCAGCGCATCGCCGCCGAGAACCCGCGCAAAATGGAGATGATGGACGCCCTGCTCGATAAACATACGGGCGAGCAGACGCTGATTATCGGGATGTATCTGGACCAGTTGGAGCGGGTGCAGCGGCGCTACGGCTATCCGCTCATCACCGGCAAGACCAGCAACCGGGAGCGCCAGAAGCTCTACGACCAATTCCGCGACGGCGAAGTCAAGCGGCTGATCGTCTCCAAAGTGGGCAACTTCGCCATCGACCTGCCCGACGCTTCGGTGATGGTGCAGATCAGCGGCACCTTTGGCAGCCGTCAGGAGGAAGCCCAGCGTCTGGGCCGGATTCTGCGCCCCAAAAGCGATGGGCGGATGGCCCACTTCTATTCGATTGTCACCAAAGATACCCAGGACCAGGAATTCAGCGCCAATCGCCAGCGCTTTCTGACCGAACAGGGCTACCAGTATACGATTTTGTACGACGACGAAATTGAGAACTATACGCCCAAGGAGTTGCCCGCCCGTGCCGACACTTGAAAGCCTGTCTAACAGCGACCTCAGTCAACTCTTTACCCGTTCGTCCCTTGCCAAAGCACGCAGCTACATCCCCCGGGCTGGCAGCCTGGTGCGCCGGGGCAATCAGCTCACGGCGAAGGTGATGGGGACCCGCATGTATGACGTGGAAATTCAGGTAACCGATTCTGCCATATATGCCACCTGCACCTGCCCCGTGGGAGGCGGCTGCAAACATATCGGCGCGGTTTTCCTGCGCTGGGTGGAAAGCCCCCGCTCTTTCCGGGTGGAAGAGGCCGACCCGACCGAAACCGTCGGCCCGCTGGAGGTCAATGCAGCAGTAGTTTTGCCGCCCACACCGCCCAAAGCCCAACCCGGCTGGCTGACCGAATCCTTTGCCGCCCGCCAGAGCCGGGAGCAGGGGATTCTGCGGACGATGCTGGAACATCAGACCGTCGCCGATATACGCCAGATCGCCT
Organism: Caldilineaceae bacterium; assembly: GCA_023384455.1. Classification (GTDB taxonomy): domain Bacteria; phylum Chloroflexota; class Anaerolineae; order Caldilineales; family Caldilineaceae; genus JACQGT01. The sequence continues at coordinate 23,996 of JAHDWH010000026.1, forward strand.
CGGCCCGGGGCTGGCGGCTGAGCGGAACCCGCAAGGCCGATATTGTGGACCAGCTATTGGCCCAGATGGAATCTATGGGCGAGACGGCCAAAGCCATCTATTCTCTGGATGCAGAGGATCAGCAGGTGCTGCGCAGCATTGCCCTGCACAGCGGCAGCCGGGTGGCGCTGGGCCGCACAGTAGAACAGACCGCCCTGGCCCAAGGCCCGCTGTCAAAGTTCGAGAAGGCCACGGCCTATCTCTACCACCTGCTAGAGGTCGGGCTGGCTTTCTCTGCATCGGGTGGTTCGGCCAGCTTTTCCCAATTCTCTGGTTTCCCGGCGGACTTTGTCCCCTTTACTCTGGGCCGCATCTTCCCTCCCCTCCTGGAAACAGTTGTGCCCTCCACCTGGGAATTGGAGAAGGCAGAGAGCGGCCACACCGTCCATTTGGCCGACCCGACGGCATCTGTGCGCGCCATCCAGAATCTTCTCCTGCTCTTTGAACAGGACCCCCCAGACCTGCGCCCGCGCCAGCCCCGCCCCCGTATCGAGAAATTTAATACCGGATTACAGGGCTGGAGTTACGTTCCCGAAGAGGTTGCGCGCCTGCTTGCCCAGTCGTCCAAGGATGTGCGGCAACAGGACGCGGTCCTGACCGTCCCGCCCCCAGAACACGCACTCTCGGCGCAGGCCATCGAAAAGCTGCTCCCTTTGGGCCAGAGCACGGAACGGTTGGATTTTCTCTACGCCCTGCTGGCAGGCGCTGGACTGGTCCAGGGGGGCAGCCCTGTCAAGCCCTGGCCCATCGGTCGGGACGCCTATCTGCTGCGCGGCCCGGAGCAGCAGCACGCGGCCCTGGCCCGCACCTATTTTCGGATGGCCGGCTGGACAGAATTGTGGCAGGTGGAAAGAAGCACCCCCCGCCTGCGCATAAAACGGCGCACCAACGCCTACTACCAAAGCCCGGACTCTTTGCTGGCCGAGCTGGTCGAATACCGGCGTCTGGCCCTGCGTCTGTTGGCCTATCTGCCCGACAACCGCTGGATCACAGCAGCCCAAATTATGCCCCTCCTGCAAATCTTCTGGACGCGCATCGGCTCCCAAGTAACCGTCTATAATAATGGTAACCGGCTGCCCTCGTCCTGGTTTCTGGCCTGGGACGACAAAGAGATGGACGGGGAGAACGGGACGGATTGGCGGCACAGCGTCTGGGCTTTCTTCTGCGCCATTGTGCAAGGCCCGGTCCACTGGCTCGGTCTGGCCGATCTGGTCTTGGACGGCGAAAAGCTGCACGCCTTCCGTCTCCACGGGCTGGCCGATCTCTACTGGGATCGGGTGGACGGTCTCGCTTTTGCCGATCTCTCTGGCCCGGTTGCCGACGCGCAACCGGCGGACCCGGAGGAGGATTCGACCCCCGCGCTCTCTGTGGACAAAACCGGGCGTATTCGGGTGGACACGGCTGTCGTCACCGCCACCGGCCACAATCTCCTGCGCCGGATGGGGAAAGTTGTCTCGTCGATGGTCGGGCTGTTCGTCTACAAACTCGATATGAACACCACCTACGCCACCTTTGAATCGGGCGTGACTGTGGACGATTTGGTGGAGATGTGGAGCGCCGCTCTGCCCGTGGCCATGCCCCGTTCTGTGCGCAGCCAGCTCTTCCAGTGGTGGCAGGTCTACGGCCAGACCCGCATCTATCGCAACGCCACCCTCATCGAGTTTGGCGACGACTACGCGCTGCGGGAGATGAAGGCCGTCACCGGGCTGGAGAAGGCGCTTGTGGCCGAGCTTTCCCCGAGGCTGGTGCTGATCGACCGCAATGCGGTGACCGATCTGGTGGCCCAATTGGAAAAAGCCGGCTACACACCAAAGGTGAACTAATGTAGGTCGGATTGGTAATCCGTCCAGAGAACCAATTGTTTACGGGTCGGCTTAACAATCCGACCTACGGAGGAGTACCCACTGTCCGACGCAATCGCCCAATTATTGGTAT
>JAHDWH010000026.1:25979-42247 GCA_023384455.1 Caldilineaceae bacterium
GGCCAATTTGCAAACTGGCGCCTACACCCCAAGGGGTACCTTCGGTGGGTCGGTTTGGAACGCCGCCCCGTCACCATCGGTGGTCGGGGTGGGTTACCCAAGCCCACCTACGGAGGAGTACCCAATGACCGACGAAATCGACCAATTATTGGAATCCTACCACGCCGCGGACCTGAGCAGTATGGCCAGCGAAGCGGGCATCTCCACATCTGTGCGCGGGAAATCCAACCGCAGCTCGACTGTCAGCGCGCTGCGCCAGCACTTCTTCCAGCCGGAGCGCATTCGGGCGAGCTATGCCAAATTGAGCGAACTGGAAAAGGAAGCCCTCAACCGCATACTCCTCCACAGCCAGGCGACCCCGGCCCGTGCCCTGCGCCGGGAGCTGATCAAATCGGGCATCGCCACCGAAGCGCCCATTGCCCCTGTGCCGGAAAGTCGGCGCAGCTATGGCTATTACGAGCCAAAATCCTACGAAGGCTCGCCCAACCGACGGAACTCCAATGTCTTTGAGGATGTAATGGCCCGGCTGACCCTGCACGGCCTGGTCTTCAGCCTGGAGGTACAGGGGTCGAGCTACTCTTTCAAACAGCGTTTCCATCCGGGCGCGCTGCTTTTTGTGCCCCAGGCCGTGCGCGGGGTCCTGCCCGCACCGACTCCCGTCACGCTGACAGCCACCCAACTCCAGCCAGAAGAGATCAAACCCTCCGACCCCAACCGGCTGCTGCGGGAACTCTACCTCTACTGGGATTACGCCCGGCGGGGGGGGATCAATCTGCTCAACAGCGGCGCAGTGGGCAAGCGGGAACTCAAAATCCTCAACGGATTGATGTTTACGCCCGACCCGGCCTTTGAGACGGCGCGCAAAGAGGAGGAGATGCTCCACCTCTACTTCCTGCGCCGGATGCTGCAAAATCTGGGGCTGCTGTGCACAGCCGCCGGTCAGTTGCAGCCCAATAGCCAAAACGCCCTGGAAATCCCCGACTTCTGGCGCTGGCCGGAGGAGCGGCAACTGGCGGCCTGCCTGAAACAGTGGGTGGTTTCCGACACGGGAGCAGAAATAGGCGATCTCAGCCCAAGCGACAATCCCAAGACGGCAAACGCCCGTACCCGACTGCTGCAGATTCTGGGCGGGATGGAAGATGGGGAGTGGTTTCAGATAGATGAGCTGCTGGAATATCTCTGGGCGATGGATGTGGGCTTTCTCTACACCTATCATACCCAAGTGGAGGAGTCGAACCGCTGGTATGGGGGGACATTCCAGGGCAAGTATTATTACGGCGAAAAGGAAAAGATCACCCAGGCCATCGAAGCCAGCGAGCGCCAGTTCATCGAGAAATGTCTCGACGACTCCCTTTCCCTGCTGGGATTGGTGGAGCGGGGCACCTATCGCACTGGCTCGAACAAAGAGAGGATTCTCTACCGGCTCAACCGGCAGGGACGCCGGGTGATAGCCGCCCATCTGGGCAAGCCTGTCACCGCAGCTGAGGGAGAGCCGACCCCTGCCGATACAGGCCGGGTGCTGCTCCAGCCCAACTTCCATCTGGTGGCGATGGGACCCGTCCCCCTGGCCCTGCTGGCCCAGTTGGACCTTTTCACCGTGCGTCTGCAAGTGGGCGTGGGCGCGTTTGAGTACGAATTGACCAAAGAATCGGTCTATCAGGCCCAGCAGAACGGGATGGAGGCGGAGCAGATTCGCACGCTGCTGCTGGAAATCTGCGCCGGCCCCCTGCCCCAAAATGTGGACCGCACCCTCTCCGAGTGGGCGCAACACCAGGAGCGCATCGTCTTTCGCAGCGGCGTCGATCTGCTGCAAACCGCGGACCCGGCCCTCCTGGAAAAGCTGGCCGGGCTGGGCGCGTTCTCTGCCCACATCGAGCGCAGCCTGACCCCTTCCCTGGCCCTGCTCAATGGGGGTGGCGTGGACAAAGTGGTGGCAGCCCTGAAAGAGGCCGAACAACTGCCGATTGTCAGCGATGCCCTGCCTGTGGCCGCGAACAAAAGCGTCCGTCTGAACGAGGAGGGGATGATCCAGCCCATCCATCCCTTGCCCAGTCTCTTTCTCGAAGGCCGTCTGGCCAAGATCGCCGAGCCGTCGAAAAAGGGCCGTTGGAAGCTCTCCCAATCGACCGTGCGCCAGGCCGGGGGCAGCCGGGGTAAAATCGACGACCTGCTGGCCGAACTGACCGCGCTGAGCCAATCCCCCCTGGCCGAGCCGCTGGTGGAGCGCATTAAAGCCTGGGGCAGTTATTACGGCAGCGCGGGCATCGCCCAGGTGACGCTGGTCGAGTTTCAGAGCCGGGCTGTGCTGGACGAACTGCTCAAAATGGGCGAACTGAGCAAACGGCTGCGCCCACTGGACGACAAACAGCCGCTTGCCATCGTCGCCGAAAAAGATGTGGCCCCAGTCAAAAAGAGCCTGGAACGGCTGGGCGTCTCCATCAAAAACAGTATCAGCCGTGCCTGACCTGTAACGCAAGCTGTTAGCTTGCGACTAACGCGGAAACGACGGATTGACGCTGCAATGTCCTGGGCCTGTCGAAGGGATAAAATCTGCGTAGATCAGTTGTTTCTGCGTCAATCTGCGTCCACTTTTGCGGAGGAACGAATGAATGAAAGCCGTGTAGCCATTGTAACCGGCGGGGCCAGCGGGATTGGCCGGGCCGTGGCTGAGCGGTTGACCGCTGACGGCTGCCGGGTGGCGGTCGTCGATCTGAACGCTTCCCAGGCCGGCGCGGTGGCTGACGCTATCGGCGGCCTGGCGATTCAGGCCGATCTCTCCCGGCGGGCTGACTGTCGCCGGGCCGTGGACGAGACCGTCGCCCATTTTGGCCGGGCCGACATTCTGGTCAACAACGCTGGTTTCCAGCACATTGCGGCCATCGCCGACTTCCCCGAAGATGTCTGGGAACGGATGCTGGCGGTGATGCTGACCGCGCCTTTCCTCCTCACCAAATATGTCTGGCCGCAGATGGCGGGCCGGGGCTGGGGGCGGGTGGTCAACATCTCCTCCATCCACGGCAAAGTGGCCTCCCCTTTCAAAGCCGCCTACATCTCCGCCAAGCACGGGCTGATCGGCCTGACCCGCACGGCCGCGCTGGAAGGGGGCGGCGTCGGCATAACCGTCAACGCCCTCTGCCCGGCCTATGTGCGCACCCCTCTGGTGGAAAGCCAGATCGATGCACAAGCCCAGAGCCGGGGCATCAGCGCCGAGGATGTGGTTACCCAGGTAATGCTGGAACCCGCGGCCATCAAACGGCTGATCGAACCGGATGAGATCGCCGGGCTGGTGGCTTATCTCTGCTCGGACGGGGCCGGGGCTGTCACCGGCGCGGCCTGGGATATCGATTTGGGGTGGACTGCCCGATGAACAACCCGACACCGATTACCATCCGCACCCTCAAAAGTCTGGAAGATTTCTACAATTTCCAGAAATTGCAGCAGCGCATCTGGTCCAGCGGCGACGATGACGTAATCCCCATCCACGTACTGGTGACCCAGGCCAAAAATGGCGGGCTGTTGCAGGGCGCGTTCGTGGCGCAGGGGGCAGACCCCACCGGCGGGATGGTGGGGATGGCTTTGGGCTGGCCCGGCTTTGACACCCACACAGCGCCGCCCCGTCTCAAATTTTGCAGCCACATCGCCGGGGTGCTGACCGAATTCCACGGCCAGGGCATCGGGCTGGCCCTCAAACTGGCCCAGCGGGAGCATCTGCTGGCCCAGGGGTTGATGGATTGGATGACCTGGACCTACGACCCCCTGCAACGGGTCAACGCCATTTTCAATATCCACCGGCTGGGGGCCACCTGCACCACCTATCACCGGGACGTCTACGGGCCGATGGACGACGCCCTCAACGCGGGGCTGCCCACGGATCGCTGCCAGGTAGAGTGGCGGATGGACAGCGCCCGGGTCAACTTTGCCCTCTCCGCCCAAAAGCGGCTGCCCGTCTGGGACGGCGCCAGCATCGAAATCGGTGAGACCCGCCCCCTCGGCGTGGGCGCGCGGACGCGCATCCCCGTGGAGAGCCGTCTGCGCCTGGACGGGCGGCCTGTGGCGATTCCCATTCCCGACAGTCTGTCCAGCCTGCGGGCAGAGGGGCGGGGGCTGCTGGTGGAGTGGCGGCTCTTCCAGCGGGAGCTGATCGAGGCTGCCTTTGCCAGGGGCTACGCCATCGTCGATTGCGTGGAACTTTTCGACATCGGCGCCCATTACATCCTCACCCCCGTCGGCGCGCGCCCCTTCCCCGACCTGCCCTGGCCGTAAGAGATATACTTGACAAGGTGACCGGGTGAAAAGGTGAAAACCGTCAGCTTATGCCCGTATCGAGTATAGAACGTGGAGTAGTTTGCTTCTGCGTAATCTGCGGTCATCGGCGAAATCTGTGTTTGTTTTCTATAGAGGAAAGGCCCGTCGAGGAAGCAATGCACCCCTTCATTCGGCTCCGCTTCCTTCTCCCATCCCTGCTCCTTTGGGCGGCCATCTGTGCCCTCTCCGTTGTGATAGCCGTGGCCGCGCCCCCCGCGCCGGAGCCACCCACCGGCCAGGAGATTCCCTACCCGACCACACATCTGCCCGTCTCTGCCGCTCAACTGACCGGGCCGCCCAGAGGATTTCTATCCACCCGGGGGACCGGGGCCAAAGCGCCCAAAATGGACGCGCGCCTGGCCGACATCGCCTTCACCGCCCAATCCCAGCGGGAGGTGAGCAGCCGTCTGGCCCAGGCATTGGCCCGGCAGGGGGATCTGCGGCTGGTGGACGAGCGGGTGCAGGTGCAGTTGACAGTGGCCGGGGCTGCCAGCGCCGACGTGACCGGGGCGGTGGAGCAGGCGGGCGGCAGAGTCAGCGGCGCAATGGCGGACGGGACAACCCATCTGCTGCAAGCCTGGCTGCCCCTGGACAAACTGGCGATCCTCGGGTCCCGGCCCGATGTCGATTACCTGCGCCGACCCACCGGTCTGTCGCTCTTTGACGAAACCCAAAACGGCATTGCCACGGAAGCCCTGCCCGCGCTCAACGGGTTGGCCTGGCAGAACAGCGGGCGCACAGGGCTGGGGGTGGGGGTCGGGGTCATCGACGCTGGCTTTGCCGGCTACGGCGCGCTGCTGGGGAGCGAACTGCCCCCGCAGGTGGACGCGGCCAATTTTGTGGATGAGGAGGCCGCGGAGGCTGTGGACGGCGGCACCCGTCACGGCGCGGCTGTGGCCGAGATTGTCCACGACATCGCGCCGGATGCCCGGCTCTTTCTGGCGAAGATCGACACAAATGTAGACCTGAACGAGGCGGTAGAATGGCTGATTGAGCAGCGGGTGGATCTGATCGTCACCTCCATCGGCTGGTACAATCTGACCCCTGGCGACGGCAGCGGCGCTTTTGCCGATCTGGTCAAGCAAGCTCAGGACGCGGCCATTCTGTGGGTGACAGCCGCGGGCAACGACCGGGAGCGGCATTGGGGCGGCCTCTTCGCCGACCCGGACAACGACCGCTACCACAATTTCAGCCCAACCCAGGAGGTCAACTTCTTTGGCCCCGGCGACGGCAGCACCTATCTGATCCCCGCCGGACAGACGCTGACGATCCACGTCCGCTGGGACGATTGGCTGGACGTGGCCGCCGATTACGACCTCTACCTCCTGCGCTGGACGGGCAGCGCCTGGGAGATGGTGGCCGCCAGCCGCAACCCCCAGAGCGGTCAGCCGGGACAGACGCCCACGGAAACGCTCCGTTTTGTCACCGACGGCCCGCCCGCTGCCTACGGATTCATCCTCTACCAGCACAGCGGCCCGCCCAGCCAGCCCATCAATTTCGAGATTTTCATCCCCCGCTTTGTGGGCCCCAGCCTGACCGTCGCGGCCCGCAGCCTGCCCAATCTGGCCGACGCACCGGCCGCGCTGACGGTGGCCGCGGTCAGCGCTTTCAGCCCCTACGACCACCAGTCCTACAGCAGCGAAGGGCCGACAAACGGGCCGGGTGGCAGCGTCAGCGGCGGCCAGCCCAAGCCCAATCTGGCCGCCTATACAAATGTGGCCACGGCCAGCTACGGCGCGCTGGACCCCTTCAGCGGCACCAGCGCGGCCGCGCCCCACGTAGCCGGGGCCGCCGCGCTGGTGAAGCAGGCCTATCCCCGCTTCAGCCCGGCGCAGGTGCGCGCCTTTTTGGAAGGACGGGCGCTGGACCTGGGCGCGGCCGGGCGGGATGCCCAGACCGGTGCGGGTCGGCTCTGGCTGGGCACGCCCCCGGCCAGCCTGGCTGGGTCGTCGATGGGAGTGGATGCGCCGCTGGTGGTGGCGGGGGAAAGTGTGACCTACACCATTCAGATCGTCAATTCGGGGGGAATCACCGCCACAGCCAGCCTGGAGAATCCGCTTCCCGCCGGGCTGACGGGGGTCGGCCTGCCCCAGGCCAGCGACGGCAGCCCCGTCTCCGCGGCGGGGGGTGTGGTGCAGTGGAATGGGTCGATTGGGCCGGGGGGCGCAGTGGCGATTGTCTATGCCGGCGCGCTGGTGGCCGGGGAGAGCGGGGTGGTGCGGGTGGTCAACGGCGCGCGGGTGACGGACGACGAGGGACGGGTCTACGGGTTCAGTGTGGCGCTCAACCCGCTCTGGCTCTATTTGCCGGCGGTGTGTATGCAATGAATGATCGGCAATCCACCTACCAGAATCCATTGAACAACACCAGCAAGAGTTGCGAAAAGAGGAGCAGAAGAATCGCCACTGTCAGCAGTTCGGGCAGTCGGGATTTTTTGGCTGGTGGTTTGTGCCCGGCCTGTTCCAGCGCGGCGATAATCCGCTGATTGGCCCACACTTCCAGCCGCAGCCGAATCATCTGTACAAGCAGATAGCCAAAGCCGATCACAATCAGCAAGCCGATACCGATAGCCAACAGAGCATCCATTTTCTCGTCCCATTTCTCTACAGTTTGTGTATAAACAACACTAATCGATAGTGTATCATCTACACAAACAAATGTCAAGAGGTTTTGGCAGCGCTCCAGCCGTGGACTTTGTTTGCCTCTCTGCTACAATTAGAGGCCCGGCTTCTGGGAAGAACTCGCGGTGCGCAGGTCAAACTGACAGCCCGACCTGCATTTTCGTCCTTATGGAATCTGGTATGGAAAAGGGAGAGATGCAATGAGTAGAAGAGTCCGCCGTTCGCTGCTTTTTATGCCCGGCGACAGCACCCGCAAGATGGAGAAAGCGGTAGACCTGCGCGCCGATTCGATTATTGCGGACCTGGAAGACGCGGTGGCCCTGAGCCAAAAGCAGAAGGCCCGGGAGACGGTTGTGGCTGCCTTCCAGCGGCTGGACTTTGGCCCCAGCGAGCGGTTAATTCGCATCAACCCCGCCAGCAGCCCCCTCTGGCAAGAGGATTTGGCCCAGACCATCGCCGCCCGGCCCGACGGCTATGTGCTGCCCAAGACCGACTCTGCCCAGCAGGTGCAGATGGTCAGCCAGCGTCTGGCCGCCCTGGAGCAGGAGAACGGCCTGCCGCTTGGCTCTGTCCGCCTGCTTGCGCAGATCGAGACAGCGGCGGGTCTCCTGCGCGCCGGGGAGATTGCCAGCGCAGACCAGCGACTGGATGCCCTGCTTTTTGGCGCGGAAGACCTGGCCGCGGACGTGGGTGCCCGGCGCAGCAAGGAGGGGTGGGAGATTTTCTATGCCCGGGGGGCAGTGGTCACGGCAGCCGCGGCCTTTGGGCTGGCCGCTATCGACACCGTATACATCGATCTGACCGATATAGAGGGGCTGGAAGCAGAGTGTCGTTTTGCTCAGGGGTTGGGCTTTACGGGAAAACTGGCTATCCACCCCCGGCAGGTGGATGCGATCAACCGGGCCTTCTCCCCTTCAGCCGAAGAGGTGGCCCAGGCCCAGCGGTTGATCGACGCTTTCGAGAGCCAGCAGGCCGCCGGGGCTGGCGTCTTTGAGATGGACGGAAAAATGATCGATATGCCGGTGGTTCTGGCGGCCCGGCGCGTTGTGACCGCAGGCCAACGCGCCGGGATATTTGACAAGGTGACAGAATGACCGGGTGACCGAGTGAAAGAGTGTCAGTCTGACCCGTGAAACGTGAGTTTACGTGTAGCTGTTCAGCCACCCGCCCCGCCCCATTCTAGGGAGGGAAGCAGATCGACTCCTCCCCCACTGTGGGGGAGGTTGGGTGGGGGTGAGCAGTTACGTTTCGTCACGCGGCCTCACGTTTCACGTCTTCATATTTCCGCATCACCCCAATCCGTCCATCCCCATCATTCCCCCGCCGGCATCCCCGGCCAGATCGGGCATAGATTGCTCGATGGCGTCCGGGCTTTCCCCGGCCTCCAATCGATCCATCATTTCCGACATCTCCGGGTCCAGGGGTTCGCCCATTTCGTCGCTCATCCGGCGCATAAAACCGGCCAGGGCCCGGGGGTCTTCGCTCTCCAAACCGGACATCAACGAGGCGTCGTCGGCCATGGATTCCATCCGGCTCTCCTCCGAGCGCAACATCCGCACCCGGCTGACGAGACGGCGCAGACGACGACCTGTGCAGGCGGGACAGACCGCGGCCTCGTCGCTGGCTGCGGACATTGTGCGAAAAAAGACATTCACCCGTTTTGCGCAATCATAGCAATAGTATTCATAAATTGGCATAGAAAATCCTCTCCGATATTTTCTTGAAAACGAAGCCACCGCTCTCCCGATTTTTCCGGGGATCGGGTGGTGGTCTATACTGAACAGTCGCTGATAATTATAAACCGTACAGGGAGGGTGGGACAAGCACAGTGTCTATTGAGACTTCCGGCACGACCCAAACAGATGACGTTGACGAGATTTACCGAAATTTTACCCGCTTGCGTCCGGTGTTGGTAGTGATTTCTGGCCCCAGCGGTGTGGGCAAGGATGCTACTCTGGCGCTGATGAAGCGTCGGGAGCAGCCCTTTTATTTTGTAGTCACGGCCACCACCCGGCCCATCCGTCCCAACGAAGAGGAGGGGGTGGACTATCACTTTGTCTCTGTGGGCGAGTTTGCCGGGATGATCGAAGATGGGGAGCTGCTGGAATATGCAGTGGTCTACGGCGACTATAAAGGCATCCCCAAAAAGCATGTGCGCGCGGCCCTGGCCAGCGGCAAGGATGTAGTGCTGCGCATCGATGTGCAGGGCGCGGCCACCATCCGCAAGCTGATCCCCGAATCGGTTTCCATCTTTCTGGCAGCAGAGAGCGAAGAAAAACTGGTAGAGCGTTTGCAGGAGCGCAAAACCGAGACCCCGGACCGGCTTAAAATGCGTATTGCCACAGCCCGCCAGGAGATGAAGCGCATCGGCGAATTTGATTATGTGGTGATCAACCGGGAAGATTGCCTGGAACGCACGGTCGATCAGGTGATCAGCATTATCCACGCGGAGAAATGCCGAACCGACTGGAAGCCTGTGTCACTCTGATTCTTGAGCATCCGTAGGGCGCTGCTTGCTGCGCCCGCCACATACAGGCGCAGCCGACAGCGCCCCTACCGACGAAGGACCTTTTGTGTACGATCAACCAAGCGGCCAACCAAGCGGCCAGCCACTGGGCTTCGACGCCCCCATCCGTCCTGAATTTTATATTTCCCTGACAGCACCGACCGTCAACAAAGTGATGATCGGGTTGAATCTGCTGGCCTTTGCCGCCACATTCGTCTTTGGTCTGGTCGTCTTCAATACGTGGAGCGGTCCGGTGGATATTCGTGTTCTCTATCTGCTGGGGATGAAGTCCAACGTCGATATTCTGAACGGCGAAGTCTGGCGACTTCTGACTGCGATGTTTCTGCACATCGGACCCACCCATCTCATCTCCAATCTCATCGGTCTCTTTATGCTGGGGCCGATTCTGGAAGGCCATTTGGGACACTGGCGCTATGCCGCCATCTATCTCATCGGCGGTCTCTTTGGCAGTGTAGCCAGCTACGCCTTTTCCCCCGCGCTTTCGGCGGGGGCGTCAGGCGCGGTCTTTGCCCTGCTGGGTGCGACGGTTCTTTATTTCTTTCGCTTTCGCGAGAACTTTGGCGCGCGGGGGCGGGAGATATTGCAGTCGATGCTCGTTGTGCTGGTGATCAATCTGGTGCTGGGCGGCGCTGTGGCCAATGTGGACAACTGGGGGCATATCGGCGGTCTGGTGGGCGGTTTGCTCGTATGCGTCGGTCTCTTCCCCCGCTACCGTCTGCCCGAGGTGATTCAGGCCGGACGCCAGCCTCTGGTGCGCGAATCCAATCTGGCCCGTCAAACCGGCTGGGTTCTTCTGTGTATTGTGCTGCTCCTCCTCACCTTTTGGCTGGCAACCCAGGCTGGCCCACCCCTTCGATAGGAAACCAACGGCGTGACCCGTACTCGCTTGCCGGACGCGCCGGCCCTGCTTAGCCCTACAATCTCTTTGAATCGGGCAATTCTGACCCTGGCCTTGCCCGCAGTTGTCGAAAACCTGCTCCAGACCGTCGTCTTTTTCAGCGATACGGTGATGATCGGCTGGATCCGCAACCCGGCAGCCCTGGCCGCGGTGGGTCTGGCCGGGACCCTCTTTTACCTGCTGATGACCCTTTTTGGCAGCCTGGCGGTCAGCGCCACCGCGCTGGTGGCCCGGGCCTGGGGCGCAGGGGACAGACCCCGGGCGCAGACGGTGGCAGCCCAGTCGCTGATTCTGTGCGGGGCGCTGTCGGTGGTGGGCACCCTGCTCCTCATTCCCATTGCCCCGGACTATCTGCGACTGATGGGGGGCGATGCCGAAGTGGTGGCCCTGGGCACCCAGTACATCCGCATTGTGCTCTGGTCGTCGGTCTTCAACTTCCCGATGATGGTTGCCAACGGCGCGATGCGGGGCGCGGGGGATACCCGCACGCCTATGTGGAATACCCTGGCGATGAACTGCTGGAATATCGTCGTCAGCTATGTGCTGATCTTTGGCGCGTTTGGCTTCCCAGAGATGGGGCTGGCCGGCGCGGCCATCGGCACAACCAGCGCCAGAGCCGTGGGCGGGATTCTGGCCGTGGGCGCGCTGCTGGGCAAGCGTACCCCCCTGCTCATCCCCTGGCGGGCCTTCTTGCGCTGGGATGGACGGGTGGTGCGCCGGGTATTGCAACTGGCGATCCCCACGGCCATCGAAGGCAGCATCGCCCAATCCGGCTTCATCCTTTTTACCCGGATGGTGGCTTCCCTGGGCACGGCGACCCTGGCCGCCCATCAGATCGCGCTGCGGGTGGAATCGCTCAGTTATATGCCCGCCTGGGGGCTGGCCGCGGCCGCCACGACGATTGTGGGCCAGGCCCTGGGCGCGGGCCGGATGGAGCGGGCCGAGGAAACGATCCGGCGCACGATTCTCTTTTCGCTGATCTTCAACGGGCTGCTCGGCCTGTCGTTTGTCCTCTTTTCCCGCTCGATTGTCTCCATCTTTGGCAGTACGCCGGAGGTGCTCTCCCTGGCTGCCCTGGCCGTCGCCATCTCCGCTGCCGAGCTGTTGGGCATCGGCGTGGAGATGATCCTGGCCGGGGGGATGCGGGGCGCGGGGGATACCCGCACGCCGATGTACGTGACGATTGCCGGTGTGCTGCTCTTTCGTCTGCCGGTGGTCTATCTGCTGGCGATTACTCTGGGCTGGGGGCTGGCCGGCGTCTGGTGGGGTACGGCCATCGACTGGACTGGCCGCACGATTCTGCTCTGGTTTCTCTTTCGCCGGGGGCATTGGAAGACACTGAAGTTGGAAGACTAGAGAGGATGACCGGGTGGCAAGGTGACCGGGTGACGACGACCTTTCACCTTGTCACCTTGTCTCCTTGTCACCCTGTCACCCTGTCATATACATTTCTGGAGGTTTTTGCGTGGATATTCCCCGTTGTAGCGGTATCATTTTACATCCCACATCCCTGCCCGGACCCTATGGGGTGGGCGTGCTGGGCCAGGCGGCCTATGCCTGGGTAGACTTTTTGCAAGAGAGCCGACAGAGCATCTGGCAGGTGCTCCCCCTGGGGCCGACCGGTTATGGAGACAGCCCCTATCAGAGCTTTAGCACCTTTGCGGGCAATCCCTATCTCATCTGTCTGGAAACGCTGGTGGAGCAGGGGTTGTTGGACCCGGCTGAACTGGCCGACGCTCCGGTTTTCTCCGACGAAAAAGTCGATTTTGGACTTCTGTATGAATGGAAGCTACCTTTGCTCTTTCGGGCTGCGACGGTCTTTGCCCAGGCGGACAAATCAGCGGAACAGGCCGAGTTTCGGGCTTTCTGCGCCGAGCACACGGCCTGGCTGGACGACTACAGCCTCTTTATGGCCCTGAAGGATGCCCACGACGGCGCGGCCTGGAATGGCTGGGAAATGCCCCTGCGCAGCCGGGACGCGACCGCCCTGACCGCCGCCCGCACAGCACACGCTGCCCGCATCCACGCCTATCGTTTCATCCAGTGGATCTTCTTCCGCCAGTGGCTGGCCCTGAAGGAATATGCCAACCAGCGGGAGATCCGCATTGTCGGCGACATCCCCATTTATGTAGCCCTGGACAGCGCCGACGCCTGGAGCCGCCCGGAACAGTTCTTCTTCGACGACGAATACCAGCCAACGGTTGTGGCCGGGGTGCCGCCGGACTACTTCAGCACCACGGGCCAACTGTGGGGCAACCCCATCTACCGCTGGGCGCAGATGGCGGAAAAGGGCTTTCCCTGGTGGATCGCCCGCATCCGGGCCAGCCTGGGGATGTATGACATCGTGCGTATCGACCACTTCCGGGGCTTTGCCGGCTATTGGGAAGTGCCCGCAGGCGAAGCAACGGCGGAAAATGGGCGCTGGGTGACGGGGCCGGGCAGCCGTCTCTTTGAAGTTATCCAGGCCGAGTTGGGCGAACTGCCGATTATCGCCGAAGATTTGGGCGAGATTACGCCGGATGTGATCGAACTGCGCGACCGTTTCCACCTGCCAGGGATGAAAATTCTGCAATTCGCCTTTGCCAGCGACGCCGCCGACAAATTCCTGCCCCACAACTACACACCCAACTTTATTGTCTACACCGGCACCCACGACAACGACACGACCCGGGGCTGGTATCGCGCTTCCAGCGCCGAGCGGGAGCGGGATCACCTGCGCCGCTATTTGCGCACGGATGGCCGGGAAGTGGCCTGGACGCTCATCGAAGCCGCCCTGCGCAGCGTGGCCCAGGTCGCGGTCGTGCCCTTGCAGGATGTGCTGAATCTGGACACGGAGGCGCGTATGAATCTGCCAGGGACGAGTGAGGGGAACTGGCAGTGGCGTCTGCGTGCCGGGCAGATCGACGCTTTTACCGCTTCTCGCCTGCGGGAAGCAACGATTCTCTACGGCAGAGACCCCCAAATCTATACAGGCAAAGGGCCGGAGGCGGGGGGACAGTAAGACGACTGGGGAATCTGATTGCGCTTGGGTCTCAACTGCGCTATGATTTGCCTGTGCAATCGTACCTACTCAGGTGCGACGCACTCGCCAGGAGAGTTTTCGCATAGAAGGATTCTGTGGCGAGTGCGTCGTACCGGGCGTTGCGTCGTCAGCCTTTCGGCCTGGGCTGTGGTTTTGTTTTGATAAAAGGAGTGACTCTATGCCCTATCCATTTCCTGGGATGAATCCGTGGCTGGAGAATCATCGGCTGTGGAGTGATGTCCATCAGCGTCTGATTACAACGCTTGCCGAATCTTTGGGAGGGCAGCTAGAACCGCGCTATTTCGTGGGCGTGGGCACACACACATACATCTCCACCCTCCCCACCCGGCCCGTGCAAAGCCGCTATCCGGATGTCAGTGTCATCTATACGGGTGGCGGCGCTGTCCAGACCCGGGCCGTGGCCGAAAGCGCCACGCCCTATCTGGTTGAAATCCCCCTGCCCGAACCCTACGACGAACCCTATCTGGAAGTGCAGCTAGTGCCGGAGGGCGAAGTGGTAACGGTGATCGAACTCTTGTCCCACACCAACAAACGGGCGGGGAACGAGCGGCGAATCTATCTGCGAAAACGCAAAGAGTTTCTCAGCAGCGATGTTCACTTTGTGGAGATCGACCTGCTGCGGGCGGGGGAGGCTATGCCCTACACGGCTGAACGCCCCGCCGATTATCGGATTGTGGTGCGGCGCAAGGAGCATCCCCAGAGTTTACAGATCTATCCCTTCTCCGTGCGTCACCGGATCCCCATCTTCCCCTTGCCCCTGCTGCCCGACGACGAGGAGCCGCTGGTCGATCTGGGCGCGCTCCTGCAGACTGTCTATGACCGGGCGCGCTACCGGCTGGTGATAGACTACAGCCAGCCGCCCGAACCCCACTTGAGTCAGACCGACGCCGAGTGGGCGCAAAGCTGTTTGAACCAGTGATAAGGACCTTTCTGTGACAATTGACATTGCCGTTGTACCCGTGGCCGGGCTTGGCTCCCGGCTGCTGCCCGCCACCAAATCCCAGCCCAAAGAGATGCTGCCCGTGGGCCGCCGACCTGTGGTCCAATATGTGGTGGACGAGTTGACCCGTGTGGGGATGCGCCGTCTGCTCTTTATTACCGGGCCGGGCAAAAGCTCCATCGAAAACCACTTCGACCTGAACCAGGAGTTGATCCAGACTTTGCGCGAGACGGGCAAAGAGGAGCTGCTGGCCGAGCTGGACTTCGAGCGCGCGCCCATCCGCTACTTCTTCACCCGCCAGCGCCAACTGCTGGGGCTGGGCCACGCCGTCCTCTGTGCCGAGCCTTTTGTGGGCAACCAGCCCTTTGTGGTGGCCCTGGGCGATTCGATTATCGGGATGAACGCCCAGAGCGATGTGGTGGCCCGGATGACCCACCTCTTTGAGGAGAAGAAGGCGGCCGCGGTCATCGCCTTTGAGGAAGTGCCCGACAGCGAAGTCCACCACTACGGCATTGCCCAGCCAAAGGAGAGCGGCGCGATCTTTGAGTTGGCCGATGTGGTGGAGAAGCCCAGCGCCGACGAAGCGCCCAGCAACTTTGCCATTGCCGCCCGCTACGTCTTTGCCCCTTCCATTTTCCCCGCGCTGGAACGCACCCAGCCCGGCAAAGGGGGCGAGATTCAGCTGACCGACGCGGTGCGCCTGCTCATCCAGCAGGGCGCGCCGGTCTACGGGATCTCTCTGCACCCCACGGAAACCCGCTACGACATCGGCAACTTCGACTCCTATTTCCGGGCCTTTGTGGAGTTTGCCCTGGCCGACGAGAAGCACGGCCCCGCCCTGCGCCGCTATTTGCAGGAGGTGATCCGTGCAGATCATACGTAAACGGGCCTACGCCCGGGCCGGTCTGCTGGGCAACCCCTCGGACGGCTACAACGGCAAGACGATCTCCCTGATTGTGCGCAATTTCTGGGCCGAGGTGGTGCTGTATGAGTGGGATACGGTGGAGATTGTGCTGGCCGAACACGACCGGGCCCGCTTCCGCTCCATCCACGACCTGGCCCGGGACGTGCAACTCCACGGCTACTACGGCGGCATCCGGCTGGTGAAGGCGACGATCAAACGCTTTGTGGACTACTGCGGTCAGCAGCAGGTTGCCCTCCACGACAATCTTTTCTCCATCCGCTACAGCACAAATATCCCGATGCAGGTGGGGCTGGCCGGTTCCAGCGCGATTATTACAGCCACAATGCGCGCCCTCTGCGAGTTTTACGGGGTGGAAATTCCCCAGGCCGCCCAGCCCAGTTTTGTGCTTTCGGTGGAACGGGACGAACTGGGCATCGCCGCGGGCCTGCAGGACCGGGTGATCCAGTGCTACGAGGGGCTGGTTTCTATGGATTTTGACCGGGCGCAGGAACGCACTGTGGCCGGTCTGACCGCCTATGCCTACGAACCCCTGCCCATCGATTGGCTGCCGCCCCTCTACATTGCCTATCACGCGGCCCTGTCTGAGCCGACAGAGACGTTTCACAATGACATCCGGGGGCGGTATAATCGGGGGGAGCCAACAATTATCGCTGCAATGGAACGCTTTGCCCATCTGGCCGCCCAGGGCCGGGACGCGCTGCTGGGCCGGGATGTGGCGCGGCTCTCGCAACTGATCGACGAAAACTTCGATACCCGACGCACGATTTACAGCCTGCCCCCCTGGCAGGTGGAAATGGTGGAGACGGCTCGCGCCTGCGGGGCCAGCGCCAAATTTGCCGGTTCCGGCGGCGGGATTGTGGGCGTCTATCAGGGCGAGGCGATGCTCAACCGCCTGCGCGCCGCCCTGGGAGCGATCGGCTGCCGGGTGATCCTGCCCCAGATTGCCGTGTAGGGCTGCCCTGAAAATAGCCATTCGTACGTCGGACTGTTAGTCCGACCTGCAACAGAA
>JAHDWH010000360.1 GCA_023384455.1 Caldilineaceae bacterium
TATTCTGGGTTTTTACTCTCGCAGAGCCGCAGAGTCGCAGAGAAAAGCACAGGTCACTTTCTTCTTTCTCCTCTGCGCCTTTGCGCCTCCGCGAGAGATTTGCTTCCCTTTCCTCTCGCCAAGCCGCGGAGTCGCAGAGAAAAGCGCTCATCCGTTGCCATTCCCTCCTCTGCGCCTTTGCGGCTCTGCGAGAGACTTTCTCCCTCTATCGCACCCGAATCTGATAGGGCGTCTGGCGGAAGGTGGTGTGGTGGCGGGTTAGATAATCTGCCGAGAGCGCGCAGCCTTCGGCATAGACGATGCGCGGGCCGTTGTGGGCGGGCAACGCCGCCAGCGCCTGCCGGGTGAGCAGATTGCCCCTTTCGGGTCGGTCGTCGCCCAGCACCCCATTGAAAAGGAGATAGACCGCGCGCTCTTTGTGGACGCCCACCAGCGGCGCTTGCAGCGGTTCCCCGGTCAGCGGTTCCCCCGTTTCGCTGAAGAAGACGTGGCGGGCCAATTCCTCGTAGCTGACATCGGGCCGAATCTGCCCCTCGGCGTCGAAAAGGGTAGGGCCGAGCCGACAGTAGCGGAAGCCGCCGCCGAGACCGGGTTTGAAACCGTCGATGCGTTTGACGCCGTAGAGAGCCAATTGCCCGTTTTCGATGCGGTTTTCGAATTTGTCGTAGGCGTCTTTGTGCTCCTTTTTGATGCGTTCAATTTCGGCGAAAAGGTCCGCGGACTTGCGCACATTTGTCACCGTCAACTTCTCGCTGAAAAGTTGTGTGCGCTCATTGCCCGTGTGGGGATAGCCTTCCATCACACGCTGCACCCGCTGACGGGTGACAGGCACAGCCACCGATTCTTCCATCTCCACGAGAATAAAGCGCCGATTGCCGCCGTCGGCCTCATTCTGCGCCAACACCGCGTGGCCGGTCGTACCCGTCCCAGCGAAGGAATCCAGCACAATATCGTCATTACTGGTTGCGATATTCAGAATTCTTTGAATTAGGGTGCTTGGTTTGGGCGTAATAAACAAATCCTCTGATGCACTTGCAGTCATAATTTTGCTTAATTCTTGTTTTGAATGGCGTGTACTTCCCACATCTTCCCAGAGCCACAGAGTCCGTGGAACTACACCCGCTTGCACCTCAGACAGAAAACGTTTAATTCCGGGCCGATTATCTCCAGCTTCTCCCCACCAAATTCGATTATCTGCATCGAGTTGATCAAATCTATCTTTGCTAACTCGCCAGTAACTACCTGCTGGCGGACCTTCGATTACCCTTCCAGATGGCGTGTGAATAGAATAACGGCCCGCTGAATAAGAATTTCTTGCCGCAAGATCGCTTAGTAGCCACGGCCCTCTTGGGTCATTGTCAGGATTTTTGTAACGCTTGAGCATTGCATCAGTTCGTTCAAGTTTGTTTGGCCGCCAAACACTTGCGCTTTTCGCGTAGAGTAGAATGTATTCGTGATCTGTGCTGAATTGTACAGCAGTATTCTTTGGACTGTCCATCATTTGCCAGATAATCGTAGCGACAAAATTCGATGCACCAAAGACCTCATCAAGAATTGCTCGAACGTTTTGAACTTCGTTGTCGTCAATACTCACCCAAATGCTGCCATCCTCACCCAGCAGATCCCGCAGCAGCGTCAACCGGGGATACATCATCGAAAGCCACTTGTCGTGGCGGCTCAGGTCTTCGGCCTCTTTGCCCACCACCGCGCCCAGCCAGGCCTGCATCTCCGGGCTGTTCACATTGTCGTTGTAGCTCCAGCCTTCGTTGCCTGTATTGTAGGGCGGGTCGATGTAAATGCACTTGACTTTGCCGGCGTAGTAGGGGAGCAGGCTCTTGAGCGCGGTCAGGTTGTCCCCCTGCACCAGCAGATTGCCGCTGCCCGGCTCGCCCACCGAAAGGGCATCGTCGCAGCGCAAGAGATGAAAGGGGACTTCCTCGTGGTGGTTGACCACCGCGTCTTTACCGATCCAATTGAGTGTGGGCATTGGGTGCCTTCTGGCGGGGGTGGGAAAATGCGACGGATTTGTAGGGCTATTGTAACCGGCGCTCTGTGGGGTGTCAATGTGGGGCGTGGGTTTTGTAACGCGGGGTCGGGATCCCAGGGCAGGCTTCCTCTGCATCGATGATGGCCGGTTGGAAACCTGCCCTGTGAGCTATCTGCCCTACCCCATCGCCTCCCCGTTGACCGTCACCCGGCAGTGGACCGCATAACCTGCCAGCGCGGCGCGTAATGCCGCCGCCATCTCCTTCGGGTCCACACCGGAGCGGGTAGTGACTTCGATCTGAGCCACAGTGCCCAGCCGCTTGTCCACATCGGCTTTCACGTGCAGAGAGATAACCCCCGCCACTTTCTTGACATCCTCCCGCAGCACCTCCTCCACCTGTTCGTGGAAGAGCGCTGGTTTGTAGACTTTGCCCACAGCGGTCAGGGGAATGGCATTCAGAATGCGCACTTCTTTGGGCAGCGCGGCCCGTTCGCCGATCTCTTTCTGGGCAAAGGCCATCAGTTCGTCGCTGGTGGCGGTGGCGCCCGGCTTCAGCTCCACATAGAGCACCGGCACTTCCCCCACCCGGGGGTCGGGCCGTCCCACGGCCGCGGTCAGGGCCACGGCCGGGTGGCGCATGAGCGGTTCTTCGATCATCTGGGGGTCGATGTTGTGACCGCCCCGGATGATAATCTCCTTCTGACGCCCGGTCAGCCAGAGATAGCCGTCGGCGTCCAGGCGGCCCAGGTCGCCGGTGTTGAGCCAGCGCTCCCCGTCGATCTCCACAAAGGCGGTGCGGTTGTGAAAGCCGTCCCGATAGCCGGGGAAGACATTTGGCCCGTTCATCAGCAGCACACCCACTTCCCCCGGCTCGCAAAAGCGCACAAAAGTGTGGCCGTCCAGCAGGGCCGTGGTCCAGCGCTGATAGGCCAGGCGAAAGCCCACGGAGCCGATGCGCGCCTCGCCGTAGCGGGGGTTCACCGATCCCACCGACGTGCCTTCGGTCAGCCCATAGCCCTCCAGAATGGGGATGCCACTCTTTTCGGTAAACTGGCGGGCCAGTTCCACAGGCAGGGGGGCTGCGCCGGAGGTGGTCAATTGGACAAAGCTCAGGTCAACGCCGTCGGTGGGCACATTGAGCAGGGCTTTGTAGAGGGTGGGCACGCCGCTGAACATCGCGCAGCGGTAGTGGGCCAGAATCTTCCAGAAGTTGACGATGACCCCTTCGCCCCGGAAGCCCTGGGGCGTGCCGATGACGACGCCGGCACCGGCGCTCCACGCGCCCAGACCGATGGCGATGGCGCCGTAGTTGTGGAAGAGGGGCAGGCCCAGGTAATTCAGATCGCCGGGCTGCGCGTCCACAGCCACAACACTGGCGGCCCAGGCGTCGAAGACTTCGTTGAAATGGGTGTGCTGGGCCAGTTTGGGCACGCCGGTTGTGCCGCCGGTGTGGAAATAGGAGGCGATCTCCTCTGGCCCAATCACCCGTCCGCTCACCAGCCGGTCCCTGGGCTGGCGGGCGACAGCGCTGTCAAAGTCAAGGATGCGGGCGCGCACGGTTGGCCCCTTCTTCAGCGCCCGGCTCAGTTTGACAACCAGCTTCAGCGGCCCGCTCAGATAGTTGGCCAGGTCCACCTGCACAATCGTTTGCAGGGTCGTCACCCGGTCGGCAATCGAGGCCACCTTCTCCCACACATCGGTTTTGGGGAAGGGGCCAATCGTCACCAGCACTTTGGCCTGGGCCGCATTGAGAATCTCGGCCAGGGTGTCGGCTTCCAGCAGGGGGTTGATGGGGCAGGCGATGCCCGCGGCCTCGCCGCCGTAGAGGGTCAGGTAGGTCTGGGGCAGGTTGGGCAGAATGTAGGCGACCGTATCCTTTGGCCCGATGCCCAGCTCGTGGAAGAGGTTGGCCGTACGGTGCAGCGCGGCCAGCAGCTCCCGATAGCTGTAGCCCACGGTTTTCTCATAGGCTTTGGCCTGCAAGAAAAAGAGGAGCGCGGGGTTGTCGGGATACTGCTCGGCGCTGCGGCGGATGGTGGCGTAGGTGCTGTCCGCCAATCCCTGCCCGGCCAGGGGGGTGGCCTCTACTGCTTCCACGTCGGCGAGGGTGCTGATACGGGCCATGCGGGTTCTCCTTTGCACGAAGCTGATTGCGGGCTACTTTGACTTCCACTGGCACGGATCGATAGAATAGAATCACATATTTTCACTGCGCGCGGGCAGGGAGTTTTTGTGATGATACTCAACGACATTGCCGAAAGATTTGACACAACACCAGAACAGTTCTCCATGCGACGGGTTGCGCCACGGGGGATGAAATTTTGTATACACGGATCGGAAGGAACACAGATTTTTATTAATCCGTGTTCTCTTTTATCCGTGTATACAAGCCTTTTTTCAGGGCAGTTCTCCATGCGACTTCGTTGCGCCACGGGGGATGAAAAATGGT
>JAHDWH010000027.1 GCA_023384455.1 Caldilineaceae bacterium
AGTTCCCTCCCTGGAATGGGGAGGGGTAGGGTGGGGTGGCTGAACAGGTACGATTCAGAAAGCCAGCGGGAAGGCGTGGCCGTTGGTGCGCGGGCAGAAATGACCGGCCGCGTCGATGGGGCGACCGCACAGGGGGCAATCCGGGCGACCAGACCCCACTGCCCGCAGTGCCTTCTCGCTCAAGGCCCGCATCTGGCTACGTGTAGCAAAAAAACGGGCACGGGGCAGATCGTCCTTTGTCAGCACGCCCCCCTCTTCGTCGTCTTCATCCGGTTCTTCCGTGGGCAGGGCTTGGGCCACCACAACGATCAGGTCTCGATCTTCGTCATAGCCCAGCCCTAATTGACCGACACGAAAAGCCGGATCGATAGGCTCTACCAGCCGGGGCAGTTGGGAAGGGGAGTCGGCCGGCTCCAGTTCCGGGTGCTGGGACTGCAATTCGTCCAGGAGTTGGAGCACGGAAGCGGCCAGCGCGGCCACCTGCTGCTTTTCCATAATCAGGCTGGCCGTGCGTCGCCCCTGGCGAGCCTGGAGGAAAAAGGTACGCCGCCCCGGTTGGCCCAGGGCATCAGCCACAATATGGGTTACGGATTCAAAGTCGTAGGTAAAATTGGGACTCATTCTTCGCCTCGATACTCATAACAGCCAGCTACAACAACAAACCTATCCAGAAATATAGGTCGGACTGTTAGTCCGACCGCTGATAGAAAGGGCTGGTCGGACTAACAGTCCGACCTACGAGGCCGCTTCCCAACGAACCTGTGGAATCTCTCCGGTCTCGTTCATCAGCAAAATGCGCGGCCCGAAGTGATGAAAGCTGATGACGCTGACCGACGCTGTGCTGATCACAATGCGCTGGAAAAGGTCCAGGGGTGCGCCCAGATACCAGGCCAGAGTGGTGCGCAGAATGTCGCCGTGGGCAAAAAGGGCCACGGCTTCGCCCAGGTGTTGGGTACGGATGCGCTCCAGGGTTTCCACCACCCGGCTTTGCACTTCGCGCAGGGTTTCGCCCCCAGGAAAGCGAAAGCCGCTGGGATATATCTGCACCAACTGCCAATCGGGCTGCTTGGAAAGCTCCTTCAGTTCCCCACCCCGCCACTCGCCATAATCCACTTCCAGCAGCCCCGGCTCCTCGGTGACGGGCAGGCCCAGGCGCTGGGCCAGCGGTTGCGCCGTCTCCACACAGCGCACCAGAGGGCTGGAGTAGATGGCGCTGATGGGCTGGTTTGCCAGCCGCTCGGCCAAGGCCGCTGACTGTTGGTGGCCCTTCTCGTTGAGATGAACCCCCGGTGTGCGCCCGGCCAGTTTACCCGTTTCCACCCACTCGTTCTCCCCGTGGCGAATCAGAAAGAGATAAGTCATGCGGGGCGGGGGTGTGCTCTCCCTGACCTTCTCGACAGACGCATCCACATTTTTTTCGCTGGAGACAATCAAGGCGCAAGCCTTTCCGAAGTTTGAGTATAATCAGGGTTGTATTTTACCACAACCCAGCCAGGCAGATTGCTAGATTGATTACCCTTCCCGCCCAGTGTATCATAGAAATCGGCAAAGAAACAGCGCTCTGCACCCCCATCACCCTGATTGACTGATACATTTATTTCATATGTCAGTAAGGTCAGTGCTCATCCGCTAATCCTTTGATTTAGAAATTAAACCGAAAAACGCTGTTTTGGGCCTTCCAATGATACGTTCACGGCTTATTAACCACGGAAAACACGGAAAACACTGAAAAAAGCGAAGAATTTCCGCGTATTCTGTGTATTCAGTGGTTATTTCTGTCGTTGGCTGAGTAGTTACCAATTTTGAGCAAAATCATAATCAAAGTATTAGCGGATGAGCACCATTCCGTACAAAATCCACGCAAAAGATGACAAGTATGCACCGCAAACCATTTCTGATTGCGCTGGTGGAACTGCTGGTGGCCTACCGTCCCTATTTCAGCCTAAAATAAGCCCGCTGCCATTCAGCAGCGGGCCTCTCCCCTCTTATCCGCGCAAATCCGCTCTTTCCGCGTCCATCCGCGTTCTATTTCTGGTAAACTTCGCTCGTAATCCGCACCATCTCCCCGTAGCTCTTCCCATCCAGCGCCGCGCCGCCGATGAGCGCGCCGTCGATGTCGGGCTGCTGCATAATCTCGGCGATGTTGCCTGGCTTCGTGCTGCCCCCGTAGAGAACCCGTGTGGCCTCGGCCACCGCCTCCCCGTAGAGTTCCCGCACCGTCGCCCGCACCACCCCGCCGCAGATATCGCCGGCCTGCTGGGATGTCGCCGCCAGACCCGTGCCAATCGCCCAGATCGGTTCGTAGGCCAGGACCAGCGACTGTACCTGCTCGCCGCTCAATCCTTCCAGCGCACCCCGCACCTGTCCGCTGACAAAACTCTGGGTCTCCCCCGCTTCGTTCTGGGCCAGGCTCTCGCCGATGCAGACAATCGGCGTTAACCCCGCGGTCAGGGCGGCTTTGGTCTTTTTGTTGACCGTCTCGTCGGTCTCGCCGAAGAACTGGCGACGCTCGCTGTGGCCGATGATCACATACTCCGCCAGCCCCGCCAGCATCGCCGCGGCCACTTCCCCCGTGAACGCGCCGCTCTCTTCCCAATAGCAGTTCTGCGCGCCCACCCCAATCGGCGCGCTGCCCACCGCAGCCTTCACCGCGGAGAGAGAGATAAAAGTCGGGCAGATCACCCGATCCACATTCGTATAGCCAGAAGTCAACTCAACAATCTGGCCTGCCAGGGCCGTGGCCTCGGCAACCGTCTTGTTCATCTTCCAGTTTCCGGCCATCATTGGTTTGCGCATAGGATTTGCTCCAAAGTTGTGGTAAAAAAGCGGACGCAGATGACGCTGAAAAAGAGGATTGACGCAGATGGAAATCTTATATCCGCTCAATCAGCCAAATCCGCGTTCTATTCTTGAGCCTGAATTATCAAACAGGCTCTTGATCTGACCACAGAAAACACGGAATACACAGAAGAAAAGCCGAAAGAGGATTTTCCGTGGTTACAAAGCTGCGCGGTTAGAGCCTGAATTAAGCAGACTCCTATCTGCGTTCATCAATCCAAATCATGAAAATCTGCGTCCCATCTGTTATCCAAAACCACCCGAACCGCCCGTATCCGCCCCGGCTATCTCGTCGTCCTCTTCTTCTTCCGGCGGTGCATTGAAGCGCTCCAGTTCGGTTTCGTATTCCTCCGCGGTCAGCCAACGCCCACCTGTCACCGCGTGGCGCAGTAGCCCCCGTTGGCTGTTGAACCAGAGTTCCACCTCCACCTGGGCAAAGCAGCGATTCTTGCCCGTGCCCTGGATCACCTTACGGGTATAGAGCGCGGCGTCGCCGTCGTCGCTGCCACTGAGCGCGTTGAGCGTATCCACCTGCGCGCTCAGCGGTTCGTTGCAGCGGGTGCTCAACACATAAACCGTCAGGTTGCGGCCACCGCTGGAGGATTTGCCTGTAAAGAGAGATGCGAGTCGTTTGAGAAATGACATAGTTGGAAACCGGGGATTGGGGATTGGGGACTGGAGACTGGGGACTGGGGCGAATTTCCAATCCCCGATCCCCGATCCCCAGTCCCCAGCCTCTATCGATCCTTCAACGCTGCCACACCGGGCAGCACTTTGCCTTCCAAAAATTCCAGACTGGCCCCGCCGCCGGTGCTGACGTGGGAGATTTTCCCGTCCAGCCCGGCCTGGCGCACAGCCGCCGCACTGTCGCCGCCGCCGATGACTGTCGTGGCGTTGGACAGCCCCGCCAGAATTTCGGCGATGGCGACCGTGCCCGTAGCAAAGGCGGGCATCTCAAAGACGCCCATCGGCCCATTCCAGACGACGGTTTTGGCCCCGGCCAGCCGGTTGGCAAAGTGGGCAATCGACGCCGGGCCGATGTCCAGAGCCATCCAGCCCTCGGGGATGGCGTCTACCGCCACCACTTCCCGAACGGCGTCGGCGGCGAAGGCGTCCGCCACCACCAGGTCCACGGGCAGATGGATGCAGCCCTCCCCCTTTTCCAGCAGGGAGCGGGCGGTATCCAGCGCCTCTTTTTCCACCAGACTCTTGCCCGTGGCGTAGCCCTGGGCCGCCAGAAAAGTATTGGCCATCCCGCCGCCGATGAGAATCGCGTCCACCTTCTCCAGCAGCGCTTCGATGACCGGGATTTTGTCGCTGACTTTGGCCCCGCCCAGAATCGCCACGAAAGGTCGTTGCGGATCTTCCAGCGCGTCGCCCAGATAGTCCAGTTCCTTTTGCATCAAAAAACCAGCCACCCCGGGCAGATAGTCGGCTACACCGGTCGTGCTGGCGTGGGCCCGGTGCGCGCTGCCAAAGGCGTCGTTGACAAAGAGATCGCCCAGTTTCGCCAATTGGGCGGACATCGCCGGGTCGTTCTTTGTCTCGCGTGGGTCAAAACGGGTGTTTTCGATCACCAGCACATCGCCGGGTTGCAACGCCTGGGCCGCATTTTCTGCTTCCGACCCGACGGTTTCACCCACAAACTGCACCGGGCGTCCCAGCAGAAGGGCCAGATGTTCGGCGATAGGGCGCAGGGAATACTTCGGGTCCGCCCCCCCTTTGGGGCGACCCAAATGGCTCATCAGCACCAGCGCTGCGCCGTTGTCCAGCAGATAGTGGAGGGTGGGCAGGGCAGCCTGAATACGGGTGTCGTCGGTGATGGCCCCGCTCTCGTCCTGGGGCACATTGAAATCGACCCGCACCAGGGCCCGTTTGCCCGCCCAATCGATGTCACGAATGGTCTGTTTGCGCATAGTCGCCTCCGGTCAGTGAGCAGTAATCAGTTATCAGTTTTTCATACGCCACGGGGGATGAAAAGCGGGACGCAGATTTCGCAGAAAACCACAGATTTTCGCAGATGAAATCCGTGCAAATCCGTTTTTTCCGTGTGCATCCGTGACTCTACTGCAAAAAGTCCGACTTCTGCCATTGCGCCACGCTTCCACCAGAGAGAAGAAGTCGGACTTTTGGGGTGCAGAGACCTTTTTGCAGTGGACTCATCCGTGTCCTACTTTTCAAGACAGTAGATTGACGGTGCGACTGATTACTGACTACTGTTCACTTTCTGCCTGTTAGATTCCTTTAGAGGCGATATACGCGGCCAAATCCGTCACCCGCACGCTGTAGGCCCACTCGTTGTCATACCAGGTGACAACCTTCACCAAATCGCCGTAGAAGGCGGTGAACTCGGCGTCGATGGTGCTGCTAAAGGCATTGCCTTTGTAGTCGATGCTCACCAGGGGCTCCCGGCTGACGGCCAGAATGCCCGCCATCGGACCCGCGGCCGCGGCGTCAAAGGCAGCCAGCAGGTCGGCGGTGCTGCCGGGGTTCTTCACCTTTGCCACAAAATCGACCACCGAGACGGTGGAGGTGGGGACCCGCATAGCCATCCCGTCGAATTTGCCCTTCAGTTCGGGTACAACCAGAGAAACGGCCTTGGCCGCGCCGGTGGTCGTCGGGATAATGCTCAGGCCCGCGGCCCGTGCCCGGCGCAGGTCTTTGTGGACCAAATCCAGAATCTGCTGGTCGTTGGTATAGGCGTGGACAGTCGTCATCACGCCCTGCTCGATGCCAAAGGTGTCGTTGACAACCTTCGCCGCCGGGGCCAGACAGTTGGTGGTGCAGCTTGCATTGCTGATAATGTGGTGCTTGCCTGCATTGTAGAGGGTGTGATTGACGCCCATACAGACGGTAATGTCTTCGCCTTTGGCCGGGGCGCTGATAATGACCTTCTTGGCCCCCGCCGCGATGTGCAGTTCGGCCTTCTCTTTGGAAGTGAAGATGCCCGTGCTCTCCACCACCAGGTCCACGCCCAGATCGCCCCAAGGCAATTTGCTGGGGTCCCGTTCACTGAGGACCTTCAGCCGGTCGCCGTTGATCACAATATCGCCGCTGTCCACTTCTACTGAGCCGGAGAAGATGCCATAGTTGCTGTCATATTTGAAGAGGTGAGCGTTGGTGTTGACATCCGACAGGTCGTTGATAGCAACGATGTCGAACTCGCCGGGGTGCTGCTCGAAGAACGCTTTGGTCACCTGTCGACCGATGCGCCCGAAGCCGTTGATTGCAATTCGTGTAGCCATTGATGTTGCTCCTTCAAAAAAGGTGAAAATGTGTTAGCGCAGCTTTTAGAAGTTCGACTTTTTCCGAAAAGTCGAACTTCTGTAGTCGAACTTCTGTTTGCAACGCTAGAAAGTATATTCAGTTGTGGAGCTTGACCGGCACGTCTTCGACCGGTCGGCGATGCCCAATCCATAGGGCTGGCAGCCCACGCGTTTATTCTATCATATGCGAGACAAAAGGGCTGCTTTCCGGGGATGGCGATCTGTGTGCTTCTCCTTCGGCCTGCAATGCCCGGTATACTTCCATCACTTTGGCAGCCATTTTGGCCGGGTGGTGGTGGCGGGGAGTGGCGTCGTCCACAATGTCGCCGGTGAAGAGCCGATAGCCCAGTTCTTCTTCGGCTGCGGGCAGCGTCACCCACTCCACGCCCGCCTCCTCTGCCGGGTGGCGCAGATAGGCGTCATTGGCCAGCACTGTAGTAAAAGCATCCCCCGCGTGCAAACGCAGATGGCGCATGTGGTCGCTTACGCCAAAACCGTCGGTCTCGCCCGCTTCGGTCGCCACATTGCAGACGTAGAGCCGGATGGCGTTCGAGGCCCGGATAGCTTCGCGCACGTAGGGCACAAGCAGGTTGGGCATCAGGCTGGTGAAGAAGCTGCCCGGCGCGGCCAAAATCAGGTCCGCCTGCAAAATGGCCCGCACAGTCTCCGGGTAGGCCCGACAGGCAGACGGCTCCAGATGCACCCGGACGATCTCGCCCCGTGCCGCGGGGATATTGCTTTCGCCCCGCACAAAGAGCCACTCCTCTGCGTGGGGCTGGCCGTCTCCGTTGAGTGGGGACGTCTTGCGCCGTTTGATCTCGGCGCACAGCTCCACATTGTCCAGCGTGCTGGGCAGGATGCGTCCCCGCACCCGCAACACCCGGCTGCTGTCGGCAATGCCCGCTTCAAAGCTGCCGCTCAGGGCTGTCATCGTCGTAATAAAGAGATTGCCAAAGTTGTGGTTGTCCAGCCCGTCCCGGTCACCAAAACGGTATTGGAGCAGTTGGGTCATCAGCTCTTCCGCGTCGCTGAGCGCGGCGATATTGTTGCGGAAATCCCCTGGCGGCAAGACACCCATCCGCTGGCGCAGAATGCCGCTGCTGCCCCCGTCGTCGGCCACTGTGACTACGGCTGTAATGTTTTCGGTATAGTGGCGCAGCCCGCGCAGGAGGGTAGGCATCCCTGTGCCCCCGCCAATCACAACAACTCTCGGCCCGGTCAGCCGCTGGCGGCGCTCCTGGCCCGACACCAGTACATCCATCAACTCCAGGCTGTTCATAGAATCCTGCCGACCCAGTAATACGCTGGCAAACTGCCGGTTGATCTGCCAGACAGCCCCGCCGGCCAGCCCAAAGCCCGCGGCAATGAGCAGACCACCCCGCAGCCAATCCGACAGATCCGGGAAGGTCAACCCCACAACCGGCGGGGGCAGAAAGGGTGGCAAGGACAGGTTACGCAGGAGGAAGGCCATCCCCAGCCCGGCCACAAAGATACCCACCATCAGCAGCAGAATCCAGCGTTTGACGGCCAGCCCCGGCGCCACCAGCAGCGACCAGCGGGAGCGGGAAGGTAACCGCTCACCCCCACCCAACCTCCCCCACAGTGGGGGAGGAGTCGATCCAGTTCCCTCCCTGGAATGGGGAGGGGTAGGGTGGGGTGGCTCAACAGGTACGCGGGAAGATTGCCCCTGTCTCGGGTCAAATTTTGTTGCGGTTAAAAGGTTTACAACAGCGCGTCTGAACATACACCCAGTATACGTCTGCCCTCTTTCTTGCGCAACGATTAGGGGTGTAGGAATGCCCGATTTTGTCACCTTTTCCCCCGTGGGTTACAATCAAACCAACTCCTGTTTCACCCACCCTTTACGCCCAGTGGAGGCGACGACAGTGGATCCCGCCCAGACCGTGACCCTGAACCCTGAACTCTATCTGCCCTCTCTGTCTATTCCCCTGACCTATGAGGAGAGCCTAGCCTGGATCTTTCGCGATGTGCGCTTTAGCGGGCGGGGGCGTAAATATGACAACCCAGAGCGCAGCCTGGCTCGGATGCGGGAGATTCTGGCACACCTGGGCAACCCCCAGCAACGCTTCCACGCCCTGCACATTACCGGCACAAAGGGCAAGGGCAGCACCAGCGCCTATGCCGAATCCATCCTGCGTCACCTGGGCTATCGAACCGGTCTCTTTACCAGCCCCCACCTGCACAGCTTCCGCGAGCGCATTCGGGTGGGCGGCCAGCTGATCAGCCGGGATGAACTGGCCGGGCTGGTCAGCCAGTTGCGCGGGCCGCTGGAAGCGGTAGAAGACCTGAGCGTCTTTGACCGCATCACCGCCCTGGCTTTTCAGCACTTCGCCAACGCCGGGGTGGAATTTGCTGTGATTGAAGTCGGTCTGGGCGGACGGCTGGACAGCACGAATGTACTCCTGCCCGCTGTCTGCGCCATTACACGAATCAGTATGGACCACATGCACATTCTGGGCGACACAATCACCAAAATTGCCCACGAAAAAGCCGGTATCATCAAAGCCGGTGTGCCCATCTTTAGCGCGCCCCAACACGAGGACGCGGCCCACGTATTGGCCGCACGGGCTGCCGAATTGAATGCTCCTTTGCGTATAGTC
The DNA here is from genome assembly GCA_023384455.1 of Caldilineaceae bacterium. Taxonomy (GTDB): domain Bacteria; phylum Chloroflexota; class Anaerolineae; order Caldilineales; family Caldilineaceae; genus JACQGT01. Next base: position 8,726 of record JAHDWH010000027.1, read on the forward strand.
GAGCCTTTGCAGAGCGCATCTGTACCTCTGGTGGGAACCCACCAGCAGATCAATGCCAGCCTGGCCAAAGGGATGATTGAGAGTCTGGCCGAGCGCGATTTGATTCGGAGCCACTGGGACGGGGTGTTGTGGGGGTTGTCGGAGACCCGCTGGCCCGGCCGTTTCGAGCTGCTGCCCGACGCGGCCAATGCCCCTTTCCCCCTGCTGGTGGATTGCGCCCACAATGTGGACAGTGTGACGCTTCTCTTATTAACCCTGCAACAGTGCTATCCCGGACGGCCCATTACCTTTATTTTTGGAGCCAATCGGGATAAGCAGCTAGAGCCGGAGATGGAGCTGATTTGGCAGCACACGGACCGGGTGGTGCTGGTGCAGAGCCAGCACCCCAAAGCGACCCAACTGGCCGATCTGGCCGCCCAATTTGCCCAGGTAGTGGCCCGGCAGCCCGCGCCGTCGGGCAGGCAGCCGGTGGCCGCGGCTACAATGACCGAAGCCATCGCCGCGGCCAACGCAATGACCCTACCCGGCGGTCTGCTTGTGGGCAGCGGCTCGGTTTTCGTGGCGGCAGAGCTGCGGGAAGCCTGGAACACCCTGCATCCTGGCCTTTTCCCGCCGCAGGATTGGGTACACGCGGCCGCGGGAGAACCGGTCCTGGTGCCGCCCCAGCCCGCACCCCAGCCAGGGGGATGAGATGAGCGCCGCCTTTGTGCCTTTGTGTCTTCGTGGTTTTGTATCTGTTCAGCTACCCCATCCTGCCCCTCCCCATTCCAGGGAGGGAACTGGAGCGGCTCCTCCCCCACTGTGGGGGAGGTTGGGAGGGGGTGCGCAGGTACGTGGTTTTTGTCTCTTTTTTGCGCTGTTCCTATTGGCCGGGTGCAGCCGGGGCGAAGAGCAGCTAAACATCAATCTGCGCGATATTCTGCCCGCGGAATGGAAGGCCGTGGAAAACTGGAAACCGGTCAATATCGACGCGGACAGCGAGCAGGAGTATCTGCTCTTTTACACCTACGACGCCAGCACTACCGCCGACGGCCTTGCCATCGACGGTCCTATCGGCGGGGTGATCTACGACAGCCAGACCCCCGCCTCTGTCCCGGCCAACGAAGCGGACAGCCGCCCCCCTTCCCCCTGGCTACAGCCCTACGCGTTGCTCCCCAGCTATTGGAAGGGCGCCGGCTATGGCTTTATTGCGCCCCCCCAGGCCGCTTCCCCCTCCTCTTTTGAAGTCAAGCGGGTCTTTGCCGAGGAGACGAAGAATCGCTACTTTGAAGCCCTGGCGGCCCAACAGATCGCCAGCGCCGGGGCCACACCCACCCCCGCCGCCCTGCCCGCCAACGACGAACTGGTGGTCTATGGCGGCTCCAGCCCCATCGGCGGCGTCACCCACATCAGCATCTTCTGGTGGAGCAGCCCCCGGGAGGGCTACGGCAGCACGCAGATTTCTGCTTCCGGCGGGCTGAAGGTAGTCAAATGGGACGGCGGGGCCAACCGCTCCCCCATACGCGAGGTGCGGGCCCGCTACGCCGAGGAAGACCGCAGCCAACTCTGCAAAGAATCCATCTTCACCCGCTATCTGGACCCGGACTTTACCAGCGAGGTCGCCTTCCGGCCCGCGGTATACTATCACGAAGGCCCCCGTTCCCTTATCTTCTGTTATGGCATTCCCGAAACGCCCTTCTACCCCGAAGCCATTGTCTTGGCCTATCTGCTGGACCCCCGGGGTCACCGGGAGATGGTGGCCGAGGATGCCCGTAAGAGTGTGGACGCCACCCTGGAAAGCTGGCTGCGGGTGACCGCTCTGCAATATCATCAGACAGTAGATGCCATTGGCCCCCGCATCGCGCTGCCTGGTGCCGCGCCCTTGCGCACAACCGTTCGGGCCTATCTGGTCTATCCCACCCAGACCGGGGAGGAAGCGCGGATTTACGAATTCACCCTGGAACACCTGCCCACCAATAACAGCCAGCGCACCACCGACCAATGGCGTATCGTGGGCGCTACGCCGGTTCAGCCAAAGGGGTAGATGGATGACCTTTGCCTATCGCCGCCCCTCCCCTGTCACAGCCCAGGCCGTGGCCGATCTGCTGGCTGGCGGCGAAAATGACCGATTGCTCTTTCTCTCTGCCAAAACCAGCGCCAACGCCCTGGCCGAGGGGCTGGCCGCCCTGGCCAACGCCCACGGCGGGGTGGCCCTGCTCGGCGTGACCCGGGGCGGCAAGCTCCAGAGTGGTAACGACCCGACAGAGATGCAGGAGCGGGCTGTGCAGGCCGGTCTGCTCACGGATCCCCCCCTGATCCTGCCCGCCTCCCAAATCGTCGAAGTAGAGGGCAATCCGCTGGTGGTCGTCCAGGTGCCGCCGGGCCTGCCCCATATCTACAGTCTGCAAGGCCGCTATCTCACCCGCACCGGGGGGCAGAATCGCCCGCTCACCACCCCGGAACTGCGCCGCCTGCTCTTTGACCGGGCCGACGCCGGTTTCGAGACAGGCGTGGCAGAGGGCGCAACCCTGGATGATCTGGACCGGGCCCAGATTCGCCGCTATCTCGAATCCATTCACGCCGGCCCCCAGGAGAATGTAGGCCAGCTACTCGTCAGCCGGGGCTGTGTGATGGCCGGCGACGACGGCGACTATCTGCCGACCGCGGCGGGGATACTGCTCTTTGGCCGCAATCCCCAGCGCTTTTTGCGCAGCGCCGAAATTGTCTGCGTGCGCTACCCCGGCCCGGTTATGAGCGATGAGTTTGTGCGCCAGGAGATCGGCGGACCATTGGGGGATCAGATTCGCCAGGCCGAAGCGTTTGTGGTGGGCAATATGCGCCGGGTTATGCGCATTGTCGGAATCACCCGGGAAGAGGTCCACGAATACCCGGTGGCAGTGGTGCGCGAGGCGATTGTCAATGCGGTGGCCCATCGGGATTACAGCATCCGGGGGGAAGGTATCCGTCTGCTGATGTTTGGTGACCGGCTGGAAATCTATAGCCCTGGACGGCTGCCCGGTCACGTCACCCTGGAAAATCTGCTGGAAGAGCGCTACAGCCGCAACGAGGCGATTGTGGCCGTTCTCAGCGATCTGGGCTACATCGAACGGCTGGGCTATGGCATCGACCGGATGATCGGCGCAATGGCTGGGCTGGGGCTGCCCGCGCCGGAATTTGCTGAAACCGCGGCCGGTTTTCAGGTCACGCTCCACTCCGCCAACGAGAGCCTGACCGCTCCCCATCCCCAGCCGCCGCCGGGCGTCCAGCCATTTCTCAACGAACGTCAGGAGATGGCGCTGGCCTTCTTGCAACAGACAGGCCGAATCACCAACAGCGATTACCAACAGCTGGTCCCCGATGTCAGCGCCGAGACCATCCGCCGGGACCTTTCCGATCTGGTGGAACGCAATCTGGTGATCCGCATCGGCTCCAAACGGGCTACCTACTATATTCTCAAATGAGAGAGTGGCAGGCAGAAGGTGGCAGGCGTCCACCCCATTCACAATTCATAATTCACTATTCACCATTCGCTATTTCTCCCTTCCATCCCCTCTCCACCATCTCCTTTTCCTCAAGTCGATAGCTTTTGACAGTTAAACGCTGGCACAATTCTAAATGTATCTGTTCAGCCACCCCACCCTACCCCTCCCCATTCCAGGGAGGGAACTGGATCGACTCCTCTCCCAAAGTGGGGGAGGTTGGGTGGGGGTGAGCAGGTACTTCTAAATGTATCAATCAATTATCTCTCGTCCGTGTTTCCCCCGGAGGTTTTTTATGCGTGGAATTTCTATCGTAGGTATCGGGCAGACGCCCGTAGGCGAACACTGGAATCTTTCCGCACGCCACCTGGCCCACAGCGCGCTCTCGGCGGCTATGCAGGACGCCAATATCGACCGGGCCGATGCCCTCTTTGTGGGCAATATGCTCAGCGGCTCCCTGCTGGAGCAAGAGCATCTGGCAACGCTGATTGCCGACTTCAGCGGTTTGCGCGGTGTGGAAGCGGCCAAAGTAGAGGCCGCCTGTGCCAGCGGTGCGGCTGCCCTGCGCGTGGGCTGTATGGCCGTTGCCAGCGGTATGCACGACGTTGTGATTGTGGCGGGTGTTGAAAAAATGACCGACACCCCCAGCGGCAGTACAACGGCTGGGCTGGCTACCGCAGCCGATGCCGAGTACGAGGCCGCCCACGGCATTACTTTTGTAGGTCTCAATGCACTGCTTATGCAGCGCTATCTCTATGAATACAATGTGCCCCTGGACGCCTTTGCCGGCTTCAGCATCAATGCCCACCGCAACGGGGCCAACAACCCCAACGCGATGTTCCAGCGGGCTATCGGGTTGAAAGAATATGTCAACGCCCCGATGATATCCACACCGATTAATATGATGGATAGCAGCCCGGTCTGCGATGGCGCGGCCGCGCTGGTTCTGGTCCCCACCGAGCGGGCCTCGGAGTTCACAGTCGGCCAGCACAGGGGCGCTGTGCAGATTCTTGCCAGCGCCAGCGCCACGGACACCCTGGCCGTACACGACCGCAAGGATCCGCTCTTTCTGGAAGCCGCCTATCTGAGCAGCCAGAAGGCCTATCTGCAGGGGGGTATCACCCCGGACGAGATCGACTTCTTCGAGCTGCACGACGCCTTTACAATTATGAGCGCGTTAAGCCTGGAAGCCACCGGTTTTGCCCGGCGGGGCGAGGGTTGGCGTATGGCCTCCGACGTGGAGATCGGCATTGGCGGGCGGCTGCCCATCAGCACAATGGGCGGGCTGAAAAGCCGGGGGCATCCGGTGGGCGCAACCGGTGTCTATCAAATTGTGGAGACTGTACTCCAATTGACCGGACAGGCGGGGAAGAACCAGGTGAAAAATCCCCGGATTGGGATGGCCCAGAATATCGGCGGCAGCGGCGCGACGATTGTGACCCACATCCTGGGGGTCTGATTGGCCGTAGAAAGGGATGGTTTCCTACTGCCAAAAGCTACCAAACCCGGCCAATGGCGGCTTTCGATAGAGAATGAGCGTTGAAATTGGGCATAATTGCCACAGCAGCACGCACAATCTAATCGAATGTGCCTTTTGGGGGATATTCTTCCAGCGTATTTTGCGTAGATTTAATTACAAGTGTAACGACGCTGACGAAGCTCACCCAATCGGGTGCATAAACAAACTAAGGACACTTTCTATGGGAATCGCATCTGCCTGGCGCACCAAACAACAACGCTACTCTCTGCGCGGTGAAGTCTGCCCGGATTGTCACCAGGCCATCTTTCCGCCCCGGGATGTGTGCCCCCATTGCAGCCAACAGGCCGGACCTGTCCACGCAATGAGCGGGCGGGGCGAAGTATTCAGCTTTACAAAGATGTTCAGTGTGCCCGACGGCTTCAAAGATCAGCGCCCCTACACTGTGGCTCTGGTCAAGTTGGAAGAGGGGCCGATGGTCACTGCCCAGTTGACCGATCTCACCGAAGGTGATGTGAGTATCGGCATGAAGGTAGAAATGGTCACCCGCAAGCTGCGCGAAGAGGGCAACGACGGCCAGATTGTTTATGGCTACAAATTCCGCCCTGCCCTGGCCGTGGCCAGCTAATTGGGAGCAAAATCGTATAGCCAAAATGCAGAGAGACGGCGCGCCGTCTCTCTGCATTTTTTTCTCTGCCAATGGTAGACAATTGTCCTTTCCTATGGGATAATACCGGGCAGGAGGCATTACGCATGACGAATACGTTGCAATACCCCAGTTATCTGGACTGCGTTGCAGGGATTTTAGGCTGTTCCGCCGAGCCGCTTTTGGTGGATGAACTGGTGAATCGGGTCAAAGCCCAGCGGCCTACCGGCAAAGGTGTGCGCAGCGCGGTCTATCAGGCCATTGGCAAACTCTATCAGGCTGTCCCCGTTGCCCAGGCAACCTTCGGCTGGCTCCCTACACTGCTCCAGGGACAGACCTTTCGCCATCCTCTGAACAACTCCGAAATGCAACGGGGCAATCTGTTGATGGACGAGTTGGAGCACGCACTCTTTTTCCCCGAGTTTTTTCAGGACCATCAGCCAGACGCCCGTCTGGTTCGGCTGCATCTGATGGGCGGCCCTGTCCTGGAAGTACACGCCGCGGTGGATCAGGAGACCTGGGCCTTGCGTATGGGCAAGGATTTTCTGGATTGGGTGGATGAAGCGGGGGGGGCGGCCTACGATGACCTGCTGATTCACGTCTTGGACGCCGCCGCCGGCGAGTACAGTATGCGTTTGCAGCCCCGGGAAGGGCGGCAGGAAGCAGAAATCCACGAACGCAATCTGCACATGGCCCGCACTGCCGAGGCGATTGTCAGCGGGGATCGCAAGTCCCGCTCGGCTATGCCTGTTTGGGAGCTGGCCGCCGCGCTCATCGGGCGGGGTGTCTTTGCCGATACTGTCGCGCCCGACGATATGCACTTTGTGCTCCACGAACACAGCACCCTGCGTCTGTTGGACGATCTGGGCTATGCCCAGGCCAGCCGGGAGTATCTGCGCCGGGAGAAGCGCCAACACGAGAAGAGTGTCGGTCGTTATGATGGCGAGACACCGCCCTGGCTGGAGACTGGTCAAGGCAGCGGCAGGCAACCCGCTGGACGGGAGGTGCCGGACCTTTTTGACGACGAGGGCGATGGCGACGGCTTCTGGGATGTGGTGGAAGACAATGTGACCGATTTTTCCGATATGGAAGCGGCACATTGCGAGGGGTATCAGTACTATCTGAGTGAGTTCAAGCTCTTCATGCCGGCAGAAGACCCGCTAGGCCATATGGATTATCACCTGCTGGAGGCCGAACTGGAGACACTGGTGGGGTTGGAGCATGAATTTGGCTATCTGATGCCCGAACAGGCCGAACGCAAACAGGCCCTGGCCGCCCGTCTCTTTATCGATCCCGATATGTTCTATGGCGGCGATTGGGATCAGTCAGACTACGACGCCCCCCCCTATTGGGACAATTGAGCATTGTCGAAGCCAGTCAACTGCCGCTATTTTTTCGGCGATTATCACCGGGGAGCCAATCTGGAAAAGTGCCGGTTGCTGGAAGCCAGCCCCGACAACGCCCGCCCCTGGCAGCGCAAACTCTGTGATAGCTGCCCCGTGCCAGCGCTTCTGCACACAAGCACCTGTCTCGATCTGCTCTTGGAAGCCGAAGTGCAGAAGGGCTTCCTGCGCGAACGTGTAGAAGTGACTTTCGCAGTATGCGCCCGCCACCTCCAGCAGTTGGAAGACCCCCACCATTGCCCCGGGTGCGCCGCTGAACAGCAACTGCTCGGCGGCGGTTGATATCTTCTCCTATTTTCGCGCTTGCGAAGCCACGGCCGTTGTGCCCCGGTTTCCTGTCAGGTTCTGCCAACCCGCGCCGATGGCTGTGGAAAGTCGGTGTATGGCCGAAGGCTTCTCCGTCAGTGGATGGTTGTGTTTGGTGTTCAGCGCGCCCAGATAATTTTGGGTCGTAGTGTAACCCGCTTCGTAGAGCCGCTGGGATTGGGACCATTCGTTAATATCCGGCATATTCTCGGCCCAGAGACGGATGTTATACAGCCGGGGCTTGCGGGCTACACTCGTCAACAGCAGGTCGTGTTCGGCTTGCAGACGCAGCATTGTGCTGATGCTGCGGTTGATAATCGACGAGACCCCCCGCTGAATCTGCTCGCTGGCGTTGGGTTCGTCCCAGATGTGCAGCGCGTAGATTTCGGTGGCACCTTTCTCAATCGCTACGCGCAGGGGCAGGGGGGTGACTGTGCCACCGTCAATGTAGCGCTCGCCATCGACTGTCCAGGGCGGGTGAACCGGCGGCAGGGCAGTACTCGCCATCAGTGCATCCAGCACCCGGTCGCCCGGCTCTTGGCCAAAGATGCGCATCTTTTCGCTGATCAGGTGCGTGGCTGTGATGTAGAGAGGGATCTTCCCTTCCAGCGCGCCAAAGGTCAACGCTGGATCGATTCCATTGCGCTGCAAATAGGCGTAGAAGTTCCGGTTGTCATAGAGGGAGTCTTTTCCTCTAACGACTCGCCAGAGGACCTGTAGACCCTTGCCGGGATAGACATCCTCTTTGGTCGTCTTTTTCCATACGTCGAGCAGTCGCTCGATTTGGGTCAGCGAATACTCTCGGGCGATGAAGGCTGCGTTCAGCGCCCCCGCCGAGCAGCCGATGATCATATCCGGGGCAATGTTGTGCTCCAGCAGCGCGCGCAAGGCACCGACCTGCAAGCCCCCCCGATTTCCTCCTCCACTCAAAACAAGTGCGCGCATAGGATACCACCTTTCCGAAACCAGCGGTTTCGCGGACTCCTGCAACACCCCATTGTGTTGTCTGGGATTAAGTATAACATACGCTATTTTCGTCTCTGGTGGGAATAGTACATAAGTGCGCAAAAATGTTGTGGGCTTGTGTGGTTGGCTATTTGCCCGCCACGCGCTTGTGCTATAGAATAAGCCATAACTGCATAGATGGGGAGCTTGGATGTGCCAGGCTGAGAGGACAACCGACCAGTTGTCGACCCGTGGACCTGATCTGGGTAATGCCAGCGTAGGAAGCAAATTGCCAAGCCTGCCCAGATCGAGCAGGCTTTTTTGTTTGGCCGGTTGGTTGATTGGTTTCTTTTGGAAAGGATGACTGGTATGAAAAATGAATGGTTGACGCGGTATGCGAGTCGTATAGCAGTTTTGGCTCTTTTGTGGCTCCTGGGGGCCGGGTGTACGCCGGTGGCCGATCTTTCGTCCCTGCCGGGACAGGCAAAACCCGGGGCGCTGGTGGTGGCATCCCACGATTCTTTCAGCGCCAGCGAAGAGGTGCTGGCCGATTTCAGCGCAGAGACGGGTATTGAACTTCAGTTTCTGGCATTGGGCGACGCAGGCGAAGCCCTGAACAAAATGATTCTCAGCAAAGACGCGCCTCTGGCGGATATTTTCTTTGGCGTGGACAATACATTCCTCAGCCGGGCCCTGGCCGCGGAGATTTTTCTGCCCTATGCCTCGCCGCTCCTGGCCCAGATTCCCGATGTGTACGAGCTGGACCCGGAGCAGCGCCTCTTGCCTGTGGACTACGGCTTTGTCAATCTGAACGCCGATCGAGGGTGGTTTGCCGAGAAGGGACTGCCTATCCCTGCCACTCTGGAAGAACTGGCCCAGCCGGCCTACAAAGGATTGCTGGTGGTCGAAAATCCAGCCTCCTCTTCCCCCGGATTGGCCTTTCTGTTGGCGACGATTGCCTACTTTGGCGAGGAGGGCTATCTGGACTATTGGCGGGCCTTGCGCGCCAACGATGTGTTGGTGACCGATGGCTGGAGCGAAGCCTATTTTGAACATTTTACTGTGGGTGGCGGCGGGGATCGACCGCTGGTTGTCTCCTACAGCAGCAGCCCGCCTGCGGATGTGCTCTTTGCCGGGGATGGGCGCACAGAACCGGCCAGTGTGAATGTGAACCCGCCGGGGGGCACCTTCCGTCAGATCGAGTTTGTGGGGATTGTGGCGGGCACAAAACAGGAGGCGGCAGCCCGGCGCTTTGTGGACTTTCTCTTAGACCGCGCATTTCAGGAGGATATCCCCCTGCAGATGTTCGTCTATCCGGTCAACAGCCGTGCGGCCCTGCCCGATCTTTTCGTCCAGTTTGGCGAAACCCCGGATGATCCGGCGGTGGTGGACCCGGCAGCTATCGAGGCCAACCGGGAAGGCTGGATCGCTGCCTGGACGGATGTGATGGTGCGCTGATTGGGCGTCTGAGCGGATGAAGGGTGAAACGTGAGATCGGGCTAACTCTTCTCGCGTTTCACCTTTTCATTCCCCGGCAGCCAGACGAAAAAGACGCTCCCTCTTTCCTCTCCCGGCGCAGGACTCACCGCCCAGATACGTCCGGCGTGGGCCTCCACCAGTTGACGGGCGATCGTCAGCCCCAGTCCAGAGCTGCCCGTCCCTCGGCTGCGGGAAGGGTCGCCCCGATAGAAGCGGTCGAAGATGTGGGGCAGGTCCGCGGCGGCAATGCCGGGACCGCTGTCCTGCACGGAAAGGAGCAGTCCGCCGTCCTGTGCGCTGACAGCCACTTCGATTTTGCCCCCGGCAGGGGTGTGGCGCAGGGCGTTGGAGAGCAGATTGGAGAGCACCTGGCCCATACGCTGGCTGTCCGCCCACAGCCGGGTGGCTGGGGTCACCTGCCATTCCAGCCGGATACCCGCTTGCTGGGCGCTGGGCAGCAGACCGCTGACGATCCGCTCGACCAGTTCCCCCATCTCCACCTCGGCCCTGTCCAGCGAAAGATGACCGGCCTCCGCATTGGCAAGGGTGCGCAGGTCCTCCACCAGACGGCCCAGCAGCAGGGTCTCCGCGTGGATGGGGTCCAGGCTCTCCGCGGTCAAGGGGAAAATACCGTCCTGCAGCGCTTCGACAGTGCCCTGAATGGCGGTGAGGGGGGTGCGCAGTTCGTGGGCCACATCGGCCATCAGATGGCGGCGCAGGGTTTCCTGGGTTTCCAGCGCGGCGGCCATCCGGTTGAAGGCGTTGCCCAACTGGCCCAGCTCATCCTGCCCCTGGACAGGTACCCGCACCGTCAGATCGCCCTGACCCACACGGCTGGAGGCATCGCGCAGAGCGGTCAGCGGGTGGGTAATCTGGCGCACAAGCACAATCGCCAGGGCAAAGGCCACCAGCCCGGCCAACAGACCGGCAATCAGCGCGGCCCGGGTGACACCGGAAAGCAGGTCGCTGCCGTCGCCGGTGGTCCCGCGCATCGGCTCGCCGTCGATGAGCAATATCCCTACCTGCCGCCCGTCCACCCGGATCGGCCAGGGCTGGCCGGTCGGGTTGGCCCGATTCTGTGCGCCGCGGCTCTGTGAGCGACTGCCTAGCAGCGCCAATATTTGGCCGTTTTCGTCCACCAGCGCAATCCCGCTGTCATACATCCCCATCGCATGGCCCATCATTCCGCCCATCATCCCGCCGCTGGAAGCACTGCGCACCACCTGGCGCAGGCCGGTGTCGATGCCCTGCCAGCCGCCCTGCTGCTGGTAATAGGTGGCCAGGTCCTCCTGCAAATGTTCGGGCTGGAACATCTGGTCGTCGGCCATAAAGTGGGAGAAGCGGGTAGCCGCGCCCTGGCGGGTGAGCAGAACCGTCGTTGCCACGCCCAGGACGATAATCAGCGTAAACGCGCCCAGCAGTTTGACCCACAAGCGTTGGCTCATTGGAGTGGCCTTCCCATTGGCTGGGGCACAAAGCGGTAACCGACGCCGTGGACGGTCTCGATAAAGCGGCTGTTGCGCCCGCCGTCGCCCAACTTGCGGCGGATATTCTTGACGTGGACATCAATCGTGCGCTCGTAGGCCGAGACATCCCCCAGCGCGTCGTCCAGAGAAACGTCCAGCAGTTCGTTGCGTGTGAAGGGGCGGCCCGGATGACGCATAAAATAGGCCATCAGGTCGAACTCAGTCGTCGTCAGGTCAACCGGTGCGCCGTCGAGGGTGAGGGTGTAGTATACCGGGTCCAGACGCAGGGGGCCGGCGCGCAGAATCTGGCTGCTCTCGCTCTGGGGCGCGCTTTCCAGACGGCGCAGGGCGGCGCGCACCCGGGCCACCAGTTCCCGGGGGCTGAAGGGTTTGGTCACGTAATCGTCCGCGCCGATCTCCAGCCCCACCACCCGGTCGGTCTCCTCCACACGGGCGGTCAGCATCACAATATAGAGTCCGGCCAGGCTGGGGTCGTCCCCGGAACGCAGGCGGCGGGTGATCTCCCAGCCGTCCAGACCGGGCAGCATCAGGTCCAGCACCAGCAGGGCGGGCCGTTCCCGGCGCACCAGAGCCAGCCCGGTTGTGCCGTCCGCCGCGCTGAAGACCCGGTAGCCGGCCTGCTGCAAGTATCCTTCTACCACCCGGCGAATCTGGGCGTCATCTTCGATTACAACGATTGTTTGGCTCATAGGGGTAATTATACGTGAGGAATCGGATGCGGTAAATCGGTAGTTTCAGAAACGTGAAACGTGAGATCGCCGGGCGATCTCACGTTTCACGTTTCATTCTTCCTTTAGCATACAGCCGCGTCGTCTAGTGCCAGCTACCCATCATCCGGCCCATTCCCCGCTGGATGCCGTCGATCATTCCGCCAAAGCGCCCCGACATCCCGCCCGAATGACCCCTCATTCCCATCATCCCACTGTGACCGTCACGGTGGCCTTCGCCGTGACCGTTACTGTGACCTTCGCCGTTGCAACCTTCACTGGTTGCCATGCGCTGGAGCATTTCACCCGTGGCCTCGGCCCCGTGGCGTTCGGTCATGCGCTGGACCATCTGCCCAAAGCCTTCCGGCCCCAACATTTCCTGCATCCGTTGCAGACGGCTGGGTGGTGCGTCGGCTGTGGTAGCCGGGTCCGGTGTTTGGGCTTGGGCTGCGCCCACAATGCCGATGAGAAGCAGGGCCATCACAAGCACGGCCACGGCCACTTTCTTTGTTCGACCTGACATTTTGCATCTCCTTTGCAGAGGTAATGAATTGTGTAAATCTGTTCGGAACAGATGGGTGATCTTTTTCTGTTCTGATCCAATCATAAGCCCCAGTTGTGAACGAAATGTGAAGGAATTGGATGCGTATGATAAAGGTTTTGAAGCGGCACTGGTCAGTGCTGTATAAGTATCATCTTGGCGCTGGCAACAGCCAGTGGGTCCGGCGCAGCGGCCTGACAACAGACGGATCCAAACATTCCACGGAGGGAAAAGATGAGAAAATTACGAACGATTGTTGCGCTGATTGCATTTGCACTGCTGGTTGGGGCGTGTGCCGCTGGGCCAGAGAGCAGCGCTGTTGCCCCCGCGCCAGGCGGGCATACTGGAATGTCCGGGATGATGAACCGATCAGAAGCCGCAGTGCATACAGATGCGGCTGGGCATACGCAGGAGTCTGGGCAGATGCCAGCGGGTGAACACACGGCCGCGACCCACGGCATCCCGGAAGAGGCGGCTGGTGTGCCGAATCCTGTGGCCGTCTCCGATGCGTCTGTGGCCGCCGGCAAGGCGACCTACACCCTCTACTGTGCGGTTTGCCACGGCGAACAGGGCGAAGGGGACGGCTCAGCCGCGGCCGGTCTGGACCCCAAACCGGCGGATTTTCACGCGCCCCACGTCCAGGAATTGCCCGATGGCGCGCTCTTTCACGTCATCACCCACGGGCGGGAGGGGACAGCGATGGTGGCCTGGGAGTCGATAATCGGCGAGGAGGAGCGTTGGGATCTGGTCAACTTCCTGCGCACGTTTGAGGCAGCAGATCACTAAAGAAATAGAACGCGGATAAACGCGGAAAGGCCGGATGGGCGCGGATTCAGACAAAATCCGTGCTTTTTCCGCCCTTTCTGCGTTTATCCGCGTTCTATTCCGCATACAATCGCGTGTAGTGGTAATAGTGGGACAAAATCCGCTGCAAGTAGAGGCGGGTTTCCGAGTAGTCCATCAACTCCACAAAAAGCGTATCATCCGCGCCGGCCCGCTCCCGCCAGCGCTGGGAGTTGCCCGGCCCGCCGTTGTAGCCAGCCAAAGCCGAGGCGATCCGTCCATCCACAAAATCCCGCACCCAGGCCAGATAGAAGGCGCCGAAACGGATGTTGATGTACGGGCGGTAGATGAGGGCGTTGGAATAGTTGGGGAAGCCCATCCGCCCGGCGATCTCCTGACCGGTGGCGGGGATAATCTGGGCCAGCCCCTGGGCTGCGGCAAAGGAACGCGCTCCCTCCTCAAAGAGACTCTCCTGGCGGATGAGGCTGTAGAAGATCAGCGGGTCGATGGCGTTGCGCCCGGCTTCGGCGTCGATCAGTTCGGCGAAGTGGCGGGGATAGGCCATCCGTTGCAGAAAGAGGGGCGCGTTCTCCGTCACTTTGGCCGGGCTGTGTTCGATCAGCCAGACCGCACTGATCAGGCTCAGGCGGAAGGTCTCCAACTCCTCAAAATGCAGGGCCAGGGCGTAGATGGCCGCGGGATCGTCCCGATAGCGCCGGTAGACCAGTTCCAGTTGGGCCAACGCTTCGCCCCGCCGTCCCAAATCCAACAGCAGTTCGCCGTTGCGCAGGTCCGCATCGACGGCTACCGCCGCTGGCAGCTTGCCCCACCCGTCCGCCGGCGCGGTCGTCCAGCCCGCCAGCCAGCCCTCGACAAAGGCCCCACTGCCGTCGTCCCCGGCCAGTGTGGTGGCAGCGCCCGCGACCTGCTCCATTCCCCCAAAGATAAATTCTTGCGGTGCAAAGCCCACCCGCTGGGCGGCCAACCCGGCCAGCACGCCGTAATAGCCCCCCGGCTCCCGCTCCACCGTTTCCGCCCACAACTGCCGGGCCGCTTCCCGCTGGTCCTGGGCATAGAGCGCACGACCCAGCCAGTAGGCGCTGGCCTCCGGGCGTACCTCCGGGTAGCTGTCCCGCAAACGCTGAAAGGCATTCCCGGATTGATTGTACAGCCCGTTGACATACGCGCCGATGCCCAGCACCGACAGCCCATCCGCGGCCCGTTCGCTGCCGGGGAAGCCGTCGGCCAGGGCCAGAATATCGGCGGCGGCTTCCAACGCGTTGTCCGCGGCAATGGCAGAGAGCGCGCTGCGCCAGAGAGCTTCGGGCGCGTTGGGGTCGGTCGGGTGTTCCCGGGCAAAGGTGCGGTAGATGCGCCGCCCCGCCGCCGCATCGCCGCGCAGAATCTCCAGACGCCCCTTTTCCAGCCAGGCCAGGCCAAAACAGCCACAGGCCGGATCACCGGCAGTAATCCCGTCCAGGGCAACCAGCGCGTCGGCCCAGCGCCCCAACCCCATATAAGACCGGGCCACCCCCAGCCAGGCATCTCCCCGGCGGGTGTCGTCCTCGGCAGATTCAGCGAGAAAGCTCTGATAGGCGTCCAGCGCGGGCTGCCAGGCTTCGGCGTAGAGGTCGATCTGACCGCGCAGAAGGGCGTCTACGGGCTGGTTGCGGTTGACCAGTTCGATGAGGGCCAGATAGGCCGCCCCGCTGTCGGGCCGTTCGGTCAGCGCCGCCTGCCAGTGGGTGATGGCCGCAGCTTCGTCGCCCCCCCGCGCCCGCGCGTCCCCGGCCCGGCGCAGCAGCCCCACCCGATAGCCGGGGTTGACACTCTGGGAGAGCATCTCTTCCAGCACAGCCCCGGCCTCGGCCCAGCGCCCCGCGCCTTCCAGCAGCCCAGCCAGCCGTTCCAGAATCCGCACCCGCTCCACCCGATCAGCCGTGGCATCGGCGGCCAGGCGGAAGGCCGACCCGGCCCGGCTGCTATCTCCTGCCCGCAGCCAGCCATCGGCGAGTATCTCCTGGACGATACCGGTCAGGTCCGGGTGGCTTTCCAGAAAAGTCTGGTAGGCGGCCGTGGCTTCGCCCATCCGGTTCAGACCGGTCAGGGCCTCGCCGCGCAGGAAGATGGCCTTGACCCGGCGGGGATCGTCCGCGGGCAGGCGGATGGCTTCGCCCTGAAATTTGTCCAGGCTGTCCAGGGCCAGGGCGAAACTGTCCTCGGCCAGGTAGGATTCTGCCAGCCGGTAGCGGGCGGTGAGGCGGTGGGCGTCGTCTGCGCCCGCGTCGGCCAGCAGACCCAGCAGCAGCCACTGTTCGTCGGTGTAGTAGCCGTAACGGTGGAGATGGGCGGCCTGGGCCAGCCTCTCGTTGAGGTCTGGCGTGGCCCCGGGGGTGGGTGTGTCTGGGATGACGACGGTCGGTTTGGATTCGGGAGAGATGGCCCGGCTCTGGGATTGGGCGGAGACAGGCGCGGCGGCGGTGACGGGTGTGGGTGTGAAAGTGGGGACGGCGTTCACAGCCGGAGCGGGAACGGGAGTGGGTGTGGGGTCATCGCCACACGCGGACAAGACAAGCGCACACAGAAGCAAAATCAGACTATGAAAATGACCAACTCGGCGATTCGACACAGCAGTTTCCTGAGCAAATGACATCCAAACCACAAAGCTATTCTAATACCATCACCGCTACTTTTACCTTGAAAACCCGGACCAGAAAGCGCGCCACCCGCCACTTTTTCTGCAACGGAGCGGGCAATTCTATATCTGCGGGCAGACGGCGAAAGCCAAAACGCCAGTAGTAGCGCACATTGCGCAGCCCACAAAAGAGGTAGACCGGGCGGGGGTACTTTTCCAGAAAGTGGTTGAGCAGCGCCGCGCCGATGCCCTGACCCCGGGCTTCCGACTCCACGACCAGACTGCCGAATTCCCGTACGCCTTCGCCCCAATCCTTCATCTGGGCAAAGCCGAGAATTGCGCCATCCGCACCCTCGGCCACTACAAAACGCCGCCACTCCAGCTTTGTAGGATCCAGCCGTTCACGCAGGACACGCCGGACGATCAGCCAGCGTTCGTCCGGACGAGCCGGGCGCAGAGAGACGGCGGGCCGTCCCTCTGCGGGTTGGTTGGGCACACTCACGCGGCTTCGGAGCCTACGGTGATACCGCTCAGATTCTCCAGCGCCTTGACCAGCGCGTGGTTGCCCTCTTCGCCCAACCCCATCTGCTGCAACGTGCGGTAGAGGTTGAAGATCAGCCCGGTCGCCATCACCGGCACGCCCAGGTCGTCGGCCTCTTTCAGAATCAGACGCACATCTTTCTGCTGCAAATTGATGGTGAAACCGGGCCGCCAATCCCGGCGCATAATCTGGGGTCCCCGGTTGGCAAGCATCCAACTGCCTGCCGCGCCGCCGGTGACCGCGGCCAGACATTTTTCCAAATCCACCCCGCCCGCCTGGGCAAAGACCATCGCCTCGCACATCGCCAGACAGTTGCCCACCACCAGAATCTGGTTGACCAGCTTTACCGTCTGGCCCGCGCCCTGGCCGCCCACGTGGGTAATCGTCTTGCCCATGGCCTGGAAAGCCGGCATAGCCCGCTCCACATCCGCCCCGTCGCCGCCAATCATAATGCTCAGGGTGCCTCGTGCCGCGCCTTCGCTGCCGCCGCTGATTGGCCCATCCAACATCTGCACCCCTTTGGCATTCAGTTGTTTGGCGATCTCAATTGTGGCCTGGGGGCTGATGGTGCTCATATCGATCACCAGGGAGCCAGCCGCCGCGCCGTGGATGATGCCATTCTCGCCCAAAATCACCGCCTGCACGTCCGGCGTGTCGCTGACACAGGTGATGATAATATCGCTGTGGGCGGCCACGTCCGCCGGGCTGCTGCCGATGACCGCGCCATCCGCGGCCAGCTCCTCCGAGCGGCTGACTGTACGATTCCAGACCCGCACGCTAAAGCCGCTTTTCAACAGATTGCGGACCATTCCACGGCCCATAATGCCCAGACCAACAAATCCGATACGCTCACTCATTGGGTTCTCTCCTCTGTGGGGGATTCAGTGATTGATGTGTAACGCAAGCTGTTAGCTTGCGCTCTTGTGGATGCAAGCTAACAGCTTGCAGTACCACTATAGGATAACAAAACAGGCCCACTCTGTCGAGTGAGCCTGTCGCTTGTACTGTAACGCAAGCTGTTAGCTTGCGCTCTTGCCTACGCAAGCTAACAGCTTGCGTTACAGCAACAGCGCCTCAATCGCCTCGGTCGTCTCTGTATCTTCCGGCGTCACATCCCGGTGGGCAATCGTCTCGAAGAAATACTCCCCGTGCTCCTTGCCGTCGTCCCCGGTCAGCTTGCGGTGATCCACCTGAATCGTATCGCCGGGGACAAAGCGCCCGGCCAGAATCGCCTCGCTCAGCGGGTCCTGTATCTCGTTCTGGATCACCCGGCGGATGGGCCGCGCGCCGTAGTCGGGATCGTAGCCTGCATCGGCGATGGCCAACCGGCCCGGCTCGGCCAACACCAGTTCCATCTCCTGCTCGGCCAGTTGCAGGCGAAGGGTCTTCATCTCCAACTCCACAATTTTGGTGATCTGCTCTTTCGTCAGGCTATGGAAAACCATAATCCCGTCCAGCCGGTTGATAAATTCCGGGCGGAAGGTCTTTTTCATGGCATCCATCACCCGCTTCTTCATCGTCTCGTATTCGTTCTCCAGCCGCACAGTCTCGTCCGCGGTGATGGCAAAACCGAGACCCTTCGACCCCTGGATGAGTTTGGCCCCCACATTGCTGGTCATAATCAGCAGCGCGTTGCGGAAGTCCACCCGGCGGCCTTTGGCGTCGGAAAGATAGCCATCTTCCATAATTTGCAGCAGCATATTGAAGGCTTCGGGATGGGCCTTTTCGATCTCATCCAGCAGAATCACCGAATAGGGGCGGCGACGCACGGCTTCGGTCAACTGGCCGCCCTCGTCGTAGCCCACATAGCCGGGAGGCGCACCCACCAGACGGCTGACGTTATGCCGCTCCATAAATTCGCTCATATCCAATTTGATCAGCGCATCTTCGCTGCCAAAGAGGAACTCGGCCAGGGTTTTGGTCAGGGCCGTCTTGCCGATGCCGGTCGGCCCCAGGAAAATAAAACTGCCGATGGGCCGCTTGGGGTCTTTCAGTCCCGCCCGTGCCCGGCGCACAGCCCGGCTGATGGCTTTGATCGGTTCTTCCTGGCCGATAATGCGCTTGTGGAGTTCGTTCTCCATATCCAGCAGACGCACCTTCTCTTCCCCGGCCATGCGATGCACAGGCACACCCGTCCACATAGCCACCACTTCGGCGATGTCGTCCGGGGTGACGTGGGGGCGGTTTGTCACCTGCTGCCAGCCCTCGCGCAATTTGTCCAGACGGCTCTGTAGCTCCACCTCCCGATAGCGCAGGTCGATGGCGTCGTCAAAGCGCTGGGTTTCCAGGGCTTCGTCCTTTTCCTTCTGCAAGCGCTTCAGGTCCATAAAAGTCTCGCGCAGGCTGGCCGCGTGGGGCGCTTTGTACATACGCACCCGGCTGCCCGCTTCGTCCATCAGGTCGATGGCCTTGTCCGGCATAAAGCGATCCGGGACGTAGCGAGCGGCCAGATTGGCCGCGGCGTGCAGCGCGTCCTCGTTGATAATCAATTTGTGGTGTTCTTCGTAGCGGCTTTTAATGCCACGCAAAATCTCAATCGTATCTTCGATGCCCGGCTCATCCACAATAATCGGTTGGAAGCGCCGTTCCAGGGCCGCATCAGACTCGATATATTTGCGGTATTCGTCCAGGGTCGTCGCGCCAATAACCTGCAACTCGCCCCGGCTCAGGGCCGGTTTGAGAATATTGGCCGCGTCCACACTGCTGCCCGCGGACCCCGCGCCTACCAGCATATGTACTTCGTCGATAAATAGAATCGAACCGCTGGTAATAATTTCTTCGATAACCTTCTTCAGCCGTTCCTCGAACTGCCCCCGGTACATTGTCCCGGCTACCAGGCTGCCCACATCCAGCATCAGAATCCGTTTGTTGAGCAGTGTCTCCGGCACATCGCCTTCGATCACTCGCTGGGCCAGCCCCTCCACAATAGCCGTCTTGCCTACGCCCGGCTCGCCGATCAGCGCCGGGTTGTTCTTTGTGCGGCGGCTGAGAATCTGGATGACCCGCTCGATCTCCTTTACCCGCCCAACCACCGGGTCCAGCTTGCCCTCTTCCGCGGCTGCGGTCAGGTCCATACCCAACTGGTCGACCAGAGGCGTTTTGGATTCTTTCTTCTGCTTCTCTTTGCTCTGGGCCTGGCTTTGCAGCAAATTGCGTGCGGTCTGGGTGCGCACCCGGTCCAGGTTGATGCCCAGACCCCGCAGCACATTGACCGCGATCCCTTCCCCTTCCCGTACCAGCCCCAACAACAGATGCTCGGTGCCGATGTAGTGATGGCCCATCATCCGGGCCTCTTCCACGGCCAATTCGATCACCCGTTTGGTGCGGGGTGCCAGCGTGGGTTTGCCAAAGGGGGCACGTTCGCCCCGTCCGACCGTGCGTTCCACAGCCCGCACCACCTGGCCCGGTTCCACACCCAACTCTTTGAGGACTTTGACAGCCACGCTATTCTCTTCGCGTACAAGCCCAAGCAGCAGATGTTCGGTGCCGATGTAATTGTGATTGAGACGTAGCGCCTCTTCCTGGGCCAGCGTCAATACGCGCCGCGCCCGTTTGGTAAAACGATCCAGTTTGTCAGACATTGGGTTTGCACCTCAGAAATTGCGTCGATAGGGTTAGTCTGCTTCGCGCAGACAACACGACTATACCAGCGGTTCGCAACCGCTGCCGTAACGGGTATTCCGCTTCACATTGTACCGACCCACCATCGGATTTGTCAATCCAGCAAATCATCTCCGCAAAATGGCCCTGGTAGCAGGACTTCCATACTATAGCAAACATACTATAGCAAATTTTCTTTGAAATGTGGATTTCGTGGAGCAGGTTTCTTACCTGCCATCAGCAGCGGAAAGGAAATCCATCCTACGAAAACTCCGTTTTTCTGTCGCATTTTAGTATAGAAAACCCGAAAGAACTCCAATAAGTTCCATCCTGCGCCAAAAAAAATGGCGCACCGGCAATTAACCGGCGCGCCATTAGAAACCAATTTATGCGCTATTGGATTATGCGAATTCAGGCACGGCCATTTCGGCCACCAGCACATTCTCATCCTCATTCGCCGCGGGATTCTCATCCAACGGGACAATCTCCCAATCAAACTCATTGCTCTCCGGTTCGGGCAGGGCCTGCTTAAGGCTCAGCCCCATACGGCGGCGGTCAATGTCGATACGAATGATGCGCAAATCGAACTCGTCACCCTCGGATACAACCTCCCGCGGGTGGGTAATGCGGCGATCCGACAACTCGCTGATGTGAATAAGCCCTTCCACCGCGTCGTCTTCCAGACGGGCAAAGGCCCCAAAGTTGACCATTTTGGTAATCACACCCTTGACCACCTGGCCTACCGCATACTTCTCGGCCACGGTCTCCCAGGGCTCCGGCTGCATCCGGCGCAGGCTCAGGCCAATGCGCTTGCGTTCCAGGTCCACGCTCAACACCTGGACTTTCACCTTCTGGCCGATCTGAATCACTTCGCTGGGGTGGTTTACCCGGCCCCAACTCAGTTCGCTCAGATGGATCAGACCGTCAGCCCCGCCCAAATTGACGAAAGCGCCAAAGTCGGCCAGGCTGCTGACCACACCCTCGGCCATGCCGCCCTCTTTCAGGGATTCCAGCAACTTCTCCTTCTGGGCCTGCCGCCATTCGCGCATGGCCAACCGTTCCGAAAGGATCAGCCGGTTGCGGCGGCGGTCCAGGTCGATGACTTTGTAACGCAATTCTGTCCCAACCAGTTTGCTCCAGCGCTCTTCCGGATCGATATCCGTGCGTTGCAGACTCTGGCTTTCGCTGCTAAGCTGGCTGGCTGGCACAAAACCGCGCACCTGGCCGATTTTGATGATGACGCCACCCCGGTTGTAGCCGCTGATCATACCAGAATCCGTATCCTGATTTTCCAGCAACTTTTCGGCCAGAATCCAGTCCTCCTCGGCCTTGGCTTTGGAGATGCTGAGCATCAGGTTTCCGTCCCTGTCCTCGCGCATGACATAAACGGGCACTTCGTCACCAATCGCAAGGTTGTCAAACTCATCCCCCAATCGTTCCAGATCTTTACCGGAGACGACACCTTCCGATTTGAAACCAATGTCCACAAGCCATTCGCCGGAGCGTTTGTCCACAATTACGCCCTGGCGAATGTCGCCCATAACAGGCGTCTTCATGTAGGAATCTTCAAATTCCTCCAGAAGCAACGCCATTGGGTGGTTTTCCATATCAATGTCCGGCTCGGCAAAATCGAACATAAAATGGGTGGGATCCAGAACTGCCTGCTGACTTTTCATAGCTCTAACACTTCCTCCAAAAATATAATTCGCAACACGAAAAAAGTATTCACATATCGTCGATTCGGGCGATTTATCATTCTGTCGCCCGATTTTTGTCCATAGGCCACCGCTGATTTCCCCCCCCTTAACCGCTACAGTAGAGGCAGACCAACAGTGGGCGTGGGGTCAAATCAGTTTGCCAGTGCCACCGCCTCGATCTCAACCAGCGCACCCAAAGGCAGGGCCGACACCTGTACGGTGCTGCGGGCCGGCGGATCACCCGTGAATGCTTCGGCATAGATTTTGTTGACTGTGGAGAACTCTGCAATATCGGTCAGGAAGATCGTCGTCTTGACGATTCTCTCCATCCCGGAGCCGGCCGCGGCCAGAACTGCTGCCAGATTGGCAAGCACCTGGCGCGTCTGTTCTTCGATGCCAAGCCGCAACTGCCCGGTCAGGGGGTTGATCCCGATTTGACCGGATGTGAAGATAAACTGTTCGACTGCAACTGCTTGGGAATAGGGGCCGACAGCGGCGGGCGCTTTTTCGGTACTAATCACTGTTCGATTCACAAACAAATCTCACATTGAACTCAGTGCGCTGTTCGGACTGCAACTGCATTTTCCAGCGCTACGCGTATAAAGAGGAAACGTCTCTGCAAGGGGTGTGGGGGTCAGCAAAGCACGTTGCTTCAATTGTAATTCACCCTACACAGATTGTCAAACCGGCAACGGCAAAAGTCAACGAAACCTCTACATCTGCTCTCCGAATCAAATACGGCATTCTCGGAATTGCAAATGATAAGGCTATGAGTAGACTGTTGGCAGGCTGCGCCGCATAATCTCATAATTCTCCAGAGCCTGCCCCGCGCCCAGTGCTACGCAGGCCATCGGGTTTTCGGCCACGTAGGCCGGCACACCGGTTTCCGCAGTGAAGAGACGGGAGATGTTGCGCAGTTGTGCGCCCCCACCGGTGATGACCATTCCCCGGTCAATAATGTCGGCTGCCAGCTCCGGCGGCGCCTTTTCCAGGGTAGCGCGCACAGTGCTGACAATCGCCTGCAATGGCTCGCTCATCGCTTCGGTCACTTCGGCGCTGGTGATTTCGATGGTTTTGGGCAGGCCGTTGACCTGATCCCGTCCCCGCACTTCCATACGCCGCTCTTCTTCCAATGGCAAGGCAGAGCCAATGGCAATTTTTATCTCCTCGGCGGTCTGGTCGCCGATAAGCAAATTGTATTTTTTGCGGATATAACTGGTGATCGATTCATCCAGCCGGTTGCCGCCCACCCGGACGCTGCTCCAAACCACAATGTCGTACATCGAGACGATGGCGGCTTCGGTTGTGCCACCGCCCATATCCACCACCATATTTCCTGTGGGCGTGCCAATGGGCAAGCCAGCGCCATAGGCCGCGGCCAGGGGTTCGGGAATGAGATAGGCCGCACCCGCGCCGGCCTGCATAGCCGCGTCGTGGACGGCGCGCTCCTCCACGCTGGTCACACCCCGGGGTGTGCTGATCATCACTTTGGGTTTGAAGAGGGGGTTGAAACGACCGGCAATGGCTTTGATAAAATAGCGCAGCATCGCTTCGGTGACAACAAAATCGGCGATGACCCCGTCCCGCATAGGGCGGGCCACTTCGATACTTTCCGGTGTGCGTCCCAGCATATCATAGGCTTCGTGGCCTAC
The DNA here is from genome assembly GCA_023384455.1 of Caldilineaceae bacterium. Taxonomy (GTDB): domain Bacteria; phylum Chloroflexota; class Anaerolineae; order Caldilineales; family Caldilineaceae; genus JACQGT01. The sequence goes on from JAHDWH010000027.1 coordinate 32,083, forward strand.
GGCCACCATTTTGCTGTCTCGGGCGCGGATGGCAACCACCGACGGCTCGTGGAGAACAATGCCACGCCCCCGTACATAGACGAGGACATTCACAGTGCCCAGATCAATACCTATTTGCTTTTCAAGCATAGAACGCTGATTCCTGATCGGAATTGCCAAACACACGACGTTCCACCGCGGAAGCCGTGGAACGCTGACACTTTATTATAGCGGGTGACGGATGCTACGACAAATCGCATACAACCGCGCAGACAAAGTATATCCACGAGGTATACAGCGTAAGAACAGCGTCTTTCTCGCGTTCGCATACTTCACGCCTCACTCCGTCTTCAATTGCAGCCAGACCATCGGGATCAGCATTCCGATAAAGACTACCGCGGCCGCGCCCCAGGGGTAGAGATTCAGTTGCAGCCAGGTTCCGCCTGGCATCAGACCGACGCCATAGAGAATGTAGACCGCCCAGCCGGTGATGGTGGCCCAGAGCAGTCGATAAACCAGCATCTGCCGGGGCATCACCCGCACCAGGACGACCAGAAAGAGGGCCAGGACCACAAGTTGGGTGATAGCGGCCACCGCCAGCGTGAGGAGGGTAACACGCGTCGTGGGTCTGGCGGGCGCAGCCGGTTCGATGGCGATTACCGGTGTTGGCTCCGGAGCCGATGTTGGGACGGGGGTGTCCGTGGGCGGAACTTGGGTGGGCGGCTCGGAAATGTTAATTTGGGCCAGGTCTTGGCCTGCCTGGATGCTGACGGAGATTTTGCTGCTCAGCAGGGCATCCACACTGGTTGCGGTGATGTTGAGTGTGCCCGGACGCTCCAGGGGAACCGCAATGTGCGCCATTCCATTTTCTGTCGGCACAGGCTCCGCAGGCAGGGCCAGGTCTGCGTCACTGTAGATCAGTCGGAAGCTGACATTCGTGCCATCGGGTGCCGGGTTGCCGTTACGGTCTACAATCGGCCCGGCCTCCACTTCCAGAATATCGCCGATGGTTACATCGGCTTGCAGGCTTACCTCGCCGTTGCCTGTACGATTGGCTACCACCTCTTTGTTGAGAATACGCAATTCGATCCGCTGTTCCGGGTTCGGTTCCAACCGTTCCAGCAGATTGCCGTAGCGGGTGCCCGGCGCGCCGACCGGGGGCGCTCCTGTCGCCGGGACAGCCCGAAAAACGGCCCGCACCGCTGCATCCAAAAAGGGGTCGGTTTTGCTGTAGACGCCCAGATAGGCGGTCAGCTTGCTTATCTCTGTGGAGTCCAGAAAATAGGGAGCGTTGAGGGCCAAGACCACCACCCGGGCACCCAACTGGTCGCTGCGCAGACGCAGAAACTGCTTAACTGCATCGCTGTATTCAAAGCGGGCCACATCCACATCGGACATTGCAAAGAGCAGCCAGTCAGCCTCTTCGATGGCTGCGTCCATAGCCGTTGCTAACTCTGGCGCGGCCGCATCCCGCAGCAGATCGCTCAACTGCTCAAAGGTGTAGCTGATGATGTATTCGGGTGAGAGTTGGCCTGTGGCGTCCGGGCCATAGAGTTGCAGGATGATATTTTCCAGGGCCTGGGGATCGATGGCGCGCTGGGGCGGGCAATCAACACACTCGGCAATTGCACGACTGTCCGTAAAGATGAGCAGCCTGTCGTTGGGTTGGGGCGCTTGAGGAAGCGCATCACTCAGCCCCAATGGGTCCGGATAGAGAATTGTCAACGCTTCCCGGGCTACCTGCCCGATCAGCGCCTGGGCTTCGTCCCGGTTTGGCCCGCTAAAGACGCGCAGATGTTCTGGCCGCACCAAAATCTTCTCCAGATCGATCTTGCGCGGGTTTGTGCTGCCCTGGGCGTCCGGCGCAATGCCGGACAAGCCATAGAGACGAAATTTCAGCCGCAAAATCCGGCGCAGAGAGTCGTCTACCCGGGACGCAAAATTGGGGTCTCGGGTGTAGAGATCGCGAAAGAAGAGAATTGTCTCTTTGATATTGTTGCGGGAATCTTCCCAGCGATCTGTCAAGGAGAATCGGGAAAGATAGAGCAAGTCATTACCGGCCAGGAAGGCATCCAGTGCGATCTGCTTGCGCTGGAAACGCTCCAGTTTCGGGTCGTAGTAACGGCGCACCGCGGGCAATCCCAGGGCATCACTCATCACCAATCCGCCCTGAGAGCGCCAGGCGACGAACTCTTCCAGGGCCAGGATTGTGCCCAGTTCTGTAGCCAGGCTAATGGGTGGGGTTCGTTCCCGGCTGCCTTGAAAGCTGCTGTAGCGTATATGACCGGAAATCAGCCCTTCGGTCATCGCATTGTCGCCGTCGCTGCGCAGAATGGCTGACGATCTGTCGGTCACACTGGCAAAGGGCAACAGATCCGTGCGTCGCAGCTCTTCCAGGCTTTTCTGGATGGTGGCAACTTCTTCATCCGGGCGTCGATCTGCCCCACCCTGCCCTGGAAAGTGGGAGGCCATTGTGGCGATCCGGTTGTTGCTTCCGCTGTGGATGCCGCTGATATAGGCTTGCCCCAGCTTGCCCACCCAATAGGGGTCACCGCCAAAGCTCTGTACCCCCAGGCCCAATCCCAAATCGGGCCGGGGCTGCTCCAACACATCCAGCGTTGGCCCGATGAGCAGATTGATACCCACCGCGGCTATCTCTCTGCCCACAATTTCTCCCACATTTTCCACCAATTCGGGATTCCAGGTGGCCCCCAGGGCCATTTGGGAGGGAAGGCTGGTAAAGCCCTGGCGCAAGCTGGCGTTGCTCGGATCGTCCCCCATCTGTTCCACGCCAATCAGCAGAGGCAACGGTTGGGCCGCCCGTTGGAATATCCCCAAGTCCAGGGTATCTGGCGTGCGCAGCAGCGCCGCGGGGGGATTCAACGCCTGGTCAGAGCGCAGATAAACGCCATAGGCCAGCGCTTGCAACTGATTGGTCAGGATAGCCACCTGGACCGGCGTGTCACCCCCCGGCGTATTACTAAAATTGCGGTTCTCTGGGTTGATGGCTACACCGCCAATTCGATACTCCTGAATCAATTCGGCAATGTCACTGGCGGCGGCTGTCTGGTTGCCCTGGAAGTCGATAACGAAGAGTTGACCTACCCGGTCGGCAACACTCATCCCCCCAATCACCCGGTTGATATCCTGGGTGAGCAGGTCGTCGGGGCCAGGGGTGGGGGATGGGGTAGCCATCAGCGTGGCTGCGCCCGGCGTGGCCTGCGCGGTCATTGTTTGGGCGGCTTGGGCAGTAGCTGTGGCAATCGCCCGCAATGTTTCTGTAATAGATGTAGTGGGCCGAAGGGTGGGCGTGAATTCATCCTGCCCTGGCCCTTCGTCCAGAGAGAACGGGGTGCCCGGGGGGCGGGGTGTCTGCTCCTGGGCCAAAAGGGCTGTGCTTTGACCCAACGCCCAAAAGAGGGAAAGAAAGAGCAGAGCCATCCCTACGCCCAGGGGAAAGAGGCGGCGGAGGCGGGTATGGGAACGGATGGTGGGGACGGTCAATGGTTCGGATCGTTTCATCGTCCGCATTGTACCCGTCTCGTCCGAAGGAGGTCAAACGGAGATGAGCGGAAAAAGCAGAAGTGCAACTTCTTCAAGAAGTCGCACTTCTGCGGGAAGTCGCTGTTTCAGTTACGAATTATCAATTGAAAGCCAAGCCAGTAGGTGGTGAAAAAACGCTGCCAGTGGGTGGTGATAAAATGGCCCACGAAGCGGGCGACTGGGCGAATGAGAAGCATGGCCAATAGCAACCCATTCAACAGAATACTGAAACCGAGCAAAGGCAAAATCATTGCGAGCATTTCCTGGGTCATTCTTTTGTTCCCCCGTGTGTAACGAATTTGGCCCTGAGTAGTACCACAATACTACCACCCGTCACACTCGAAGCTGTCAATCTGTTGACATTTCATCCAGAAAAGAGAACATTTATTGGCTATGGTTTCATACGCAGACCCATTTGGGCGAAGTGGTGATCAAAGCTGAATGCCTGGTCGATGCCCCGGTTTTGGGCCAGGGCCAGACAGACACAATCGGTGTAGCTCCAGTTTTTGTCGCTGTAGCTGCTGAAAAGTCGCCAGGCCGCGGCCTCCTCGCCGCCATCCACGACGATTAGTTCGATCAGACTACTGTTGCGCAGACGCATCCCCAACTGGCGGGCCACGTGAACCCCCAGCCGGGCTTTGGTCAGGGTCATTGCTTCGTCAAAGATGTGGTTGGAGACCAGCAATGTACCGGGCGTCTGAATCGATTTCAGAAAGGCGGCCGCGGCCGCGTGGTGGGGGTCCGTGCGATCCACCAGTGCATAGAATCCACTCGTGTCAGCTATGATTTGGGCCATCTTCTGCCACCGCCAGGAATTGTGCCGGTTCCCGCTCTGTCCAGTCGGTCCGGTAGAGGAATGTGTCGAGATTCTCGCTGGTCACGCCGTCGTCCGGGCTAACCCCAATGCCGATAATTCCCCACAGGGGGTCGTCGGCCAGGGTAGCCGCCTGCCGCTGCTCGATGGCCGCGGTGATCAGCTCCCGCAGCAGGGCGGACATTGTGGTTGTCTGGCGCTGGGCCTCTTCGGACAGCCACTCGTGCTGCCATTCTTCCAGAATCATCTGTACGCGTTTCATAGCCATCTTCCCGATTTGATATACACATTTCAACTACACAAAAACAGTGTACATCAATTCAAAAGGTTTGTCAAGCACTTTTTTTCTTGAGATAGAACAAAGCGGGGCGCTTTCGCCACCCCGCCTTGCGATCTCTCCAAATCAGCGCCGATCAATCCAAATCAGGAAAATCTGCGTCCGCTCTTTGGTCCCTACGCTTCGTAGACGCAATCCACCTGGCGTTTGCTGTCGGAGGATTGCAGGATGGCGTCGCAGATGACTGAATTGCGATAGCCGTCCAGGAAGTCGGCCCCGATGGGGGCCACCTCCCGGTTGTTGACGATGCAATCGAGCAGGTGGGTAATCTCGTGGACAAATGTGTGCTCCCAGCCGATCATATGTCCCTGGGGCCACCAGTTCTCCCACCAGGGGTGGAAGGGTTCCGAGACCAGCACATTGCGGAAGCCCTGGGTCTCTTTGGGTTCGTCGCCCACCCAATAGACCTCCAGTTCGTTCAGCCGCTCCAGATTGAAGACGATACTCGCCTTCTCCGCGTTGATTTCGATGCGCTGACCGTTCTTGCGCCCGGCGGCAAAGCGGGTGGCTTCCACTGTGCCCAGCGCGCCGTTCTCAAAATCCAGCAGGGCGGTGAAGGCGTCGTCCACATCCACCGTGCCCATTGTGCCGTCGCCCCAGGGCCGCTGGGGAATGAAAGTGCGGGCCATACCCGATACGCTGCGCACTTCGCCCACCAGGTAGCGGGCCAGATCGATGATATGCGCGCCCAGATCGCCCAGCGCGCCGCTGCCCGCCATCTTCTTTTGCAGCCGCCAGATCATCGGCATATTGTAGTGGGGCATAATCCACTCTTGCAGATAGACGGCCCGGAAGTGGTAGATTTTGCCCAGCAGCCCGGAATCGACCAGTTTGCGAATCTGGCGGATGGCAGGCACAAAGCGGTAGTTGAAGGCCACCATATTTTTGACGCCCGCTTTGTTCACAGCGTCCAGCATCAGCTTGGACTCCTCGGCGGTGCGGGCCAGGGGCTTCTCACAGAGGATGTGCTTGCCCGCTTCTGCCGCGGCGATGCACGGCTCGGCGTGAGCGTCGTTGGGGCCGCCGTTGTCAAAGAGTTGGATATCCGGGTTGCTGATCAGGTCCCGCCAATCGGTGTAGGCGTGCTGATAGCCATAGCGCTTGGCAGCCTCGCTCACCGCCTCCTGATTGCGCCCGGCAATACCTACCAGTTTGGGCACAGCAGGCGGCGGATACATCATATGCCCGATATTCAACATCGCGTGGGTGTGGGCCTTGCCCATAAAGGCATAGCCCAGCATCCCCACACCGATCTCCGGGGCCTCGCCCTCGGCCTTCGCCCCGGCCATAGAAGTAAAACCACTTGCTTCGCTCATTGTCATCTCCTCGTGGGTATGGAAGATCGGAGATTGGGGACTGGGGATCGGGCGGCCGGACTCAAAACCACCCGATCCCCAGTCCCGATTTCTCAATTACTTACTTGTCAGCAAAGGCTGCATCGAAGGCTCGATCCGACGACGGGAAGTCGATCTTGCGGGTGTAGGCGCAGGATTCGGTGGCGCCGTGCTCCCGGTCCATCCCCGCATCTTCCCATTCAATGGAAAGGGGGCCAGCATAGCCGATGTCGTTCAGGGCGCGGATGATCGACTCGAAGTCGATTTTGCCCCGGCCCACCGAGCGGAAGTCCCAGAAGCGGCGGTGATCGCCGAAGGGAGCGTGGCCGCCAAAGACCCCGGCCTGGGTGGGGCTGTTCGCCCAGCCCACATCCTTCATATGGACGTGGAAGATGCGCTCGGCGAAGGTGCGGATGAAGCCCACGTAGTCCACGCCCTGATAGCCGAAGTGGCTGGGGTCGTAGTTGAAACCAAAGGCCGGGTGGTCGTTGAGCGCGTTGAGTGCGTTCTGCGCGCTGTAGATGTCGAAGGCGATCTCCGTGGGGTGGACTTCCAGGGCGAACTTCACGTCGTTTTCCGCAAAAACATCCAGAATCGGCGTCCACAGCTCGGCGAAGAGAGCCAGCCCTTTTTCCAGATAATCCGACGGGTTGGGCGGGAAGGAGTAGACCATATGCCAGATGGGTGAGCCGGTGAAGCCGGGCACAACCTTTACGCCGAATTTGGCCGCGGCTATAGCCGTATCCTTCATCTCCTGGGCTGCCCGGGCCCGCACGCCGTCTTCTTTGCCATCGCCCCAGAGACGGGGGGGCAGGATGCTGGCGTGGCGTTCGTCGATGCGGTCGCAGACGGCCTGGCCCACCAGATGGTTGCTGATGGCGTAGCAGCTCAACCCGTATTGAGCGAGGGTGTCCCAGCGCTTCTGGACGTAGCTGTCGTCGGACAGGGCCTTGTCCACCTCGAAGTGATCGCCCCAGCAGGCGAGTTCCACGCCGTCATAGCCAAAGGATTTGGCCTTCTGGCAGATGACTTCAAAGGGCAGATCGGCCCACTGGCCGGTGAAGAGTGTAACGGGTCGTGGCATGGCTGACTCCTTATAATTTGTGGTATGAATAACAATTTGTGTGGATGCGGGTTTTCAGGCCGCGCCTGAACCACACGGGGTGATGGCTCCACTATACAATTGGAGAGGAAAAAAGACAATTTGACTGCCAGAGAAGGCTTCGGTTGACAGGGGGGCACCAGACAGAGAAAAATCAGCGGTATCTTCTCAACAGGGAGTGGGATAGACCTGACAGGTCTCGCTCCACCAATGATTGAGAAGATACAATCAGCGCCAGGTAAAATTGCGCACGTCGCTGGGAACACTGGCCGCCTGAATGCCCCGCCCCTCGCCCTGATCGGGCAGAATACGCACGACCGTCACTTGCCAGCCATATTGCATAGCTGCGCTGGTTACAGGCACTGCGTCCGGGTGTAGCCGATGGCTGGTGGCTTTGGTCCACACCGCGGGCAGTAACCCCACCGAACCTTCCACTGGCCAGATGCGCAGGACATACCATTCGTTGGGGGCCAGCAGGTCCACGCTGATCCAGCGGAAGATGACTTCTTCGCCCCGGGGCAGAGCAACTCCATCCCCAGGCTCCAGCAGCCGTGCCGCGGCGTAGCCACCAGCGGAGTTGTTTAGCCCTGGCACGTTGCGCGCCGATTCACTGGACGCGGCGACCCCCGGCGGCAGTTCTACTGGAATGCGTAACACCTGTTCCGGGCGGATAAAGTCGCTGGCGACAATGCCGCTGGCCTTCAAAATCCCTTCGACTGTCGCACCAAAACGCACGGCAATGGAGACAACCGTATCGCCAGGCTGAACAGTGTACCGGAAAATGCTGGGCACCTCCACCTGATTGGTGATCTCCGAAACCACCTGGGGCACAGGGATCACCAGTTCGCTGCCAGCGCGAATGAGTGAGTCCTTCAACCCATTGGCCGCTTGAATCGTCTCCACTGTCACGCCGTATTGAATGGCGATGGCGGAAAGCGTCTCGCCGGACTGCACTGTATGAATGACGAGCAGGGGTCCAGGTGTGGGTTCGCTCTCTGAAATCGGTGTGGCCGTGGTCAGAATTGCAACGGCCGCTGCCTCGTTCTGTGGGGTTGTGATAACCGGCGTTGGCGTGTTGATCTGTGTCTCGGTCTGGGCATTCGGCCTGTCTGAACGGTTGCCCATTTGCCACCAAATGGCTACAAGCGCCAACAGCGCAACCACCAGCGCCAGGTCCAGCCAGGTGACCTGTCGCTTGCCCGGACCCGGCTTTGTCAAGTCGTGACCACAGAAGAAACAGGTCTCAGCTTTCTCTGCCACCCGGGTTCCACAGTTGGGACAGCGGTGCAGTTGATTGGAGGAAGTACCAACATTCTGTATCATAGGCAAATTATAGCACGCGTAGGGGATGGATGCGAACCGCTACGTATTCTTTACGTAACTGTTCAGCCACCCCACCCCCTCCCAACCTCCCCCACCGTGGGAGAGGGTGGGCAGTTACGTCTGTACGAAGGGTCTCTTGCGATAATAACCGAATTACCGACGAAAAAAGTGCAGTCTGTGTTACAAATTGTAATGGAACTCCAGCCTACCCGGAAAAGTCACAACAAAAGTAACTGTTGAGCCACCCTACCCCTCCCCATTCCAGGGAGGGAAGTGGATCGACTCCTCCCCCACTGTGGGGGAGGTTGGGTGGGGTGAGCAGTTACAAACAAAAAGCCCTTCAGCAGAGCGGCTGAAGGGCTTTGATCTGGCAGGAAGTCTTCTGCTATTGGCCTCGTTGGGTTAACAGATAGGCGACAATATCCACAATATCCTGGGCGCTTAGGATGTCCTTATAGGTTTGCGGCATCACACCGCCATTGTAACCGTTGGTCACAAAAGCATTGGGGGCTGTGATGCTGGTGTACAGATAGAGCGCCGGGGATTCGCCCTGTACACGGGTGATCGCCGTGCTTGCCACATTGCCCCAGGTGGGTGCAACCACATCATTAGAATTGTCCAGCCGATGGCAACCCACACAACCAGCGCTGGTAGCCACCTGCTCGCCGTTGACCGGATCGCCAGGGAGGAGCGCTGCCACATCCGCAGCCAAGCCAGCATATATCTCTTCATCGGTCAGCGTGTTAATATCTGGGATAGGTGTGGGGATGGGCGGCACAAAGGCTTGCCCTTTGACTTCGGGGACCATATCTGGCGAAATTAGCTGGGCGCGCGGATTGGGCGCACAGGCAGCCAGAACAAAAATGACGACGAGCAAGGATGCCGTCAACAGATAGAATCGATTGCTATGAAGACTTCCCATCGATACTCTCCACAAGAAAGTGCAGCCCAGGGCGGTTTCGGTGGATGGACTACGAACCGGGTAAAAGGTAGAATAAACAGGACACAGTGTAACACGGGACGCGCTGGGATGCAATTCTGTGCGCAAAAATTCACAAAGGCAATAGTTGGAAACTCACAGCGTCGGGGGTATCACCGCCAAAGACTTCGAATTGGCGCGAAAAACAGAAGACATACTCCTCTGGATGCCTGGGACCGGAGACGCATTGGCTGGTCCGGTGGGAAAATGGGTCGAGTGAAAGAGAGAGAGGGGATTGGGCATTAACGATGGAATGAATAGTGAGAAGACCAGATCACATCAGCGTCTATGCAATGCAGACGCCCCGGGCTATGCGATGTTGAGGATAGTGAAGGGTTGGCCCAATGTTCTCGTGGCTTCTTTTGCCCAATCTTACCCACACTCTATCTCGCGCTGGCCGGGAAGTCAAATCCACAAAATCTGTTTCGTTGGGTACTTGAGTTTGGCTCTTTAGCGAAGGGGGTAGAAAAAGGGATAATTTTGGTGTAGA
>JAHDWH010000028.1 GCA_023384455.1 Caldilineaceae bacterium
CAATGAGCTTAGAAAAACCTACCCTTGAAAGAGGGGTAGGGTGGGGTGGCTCAACGGTACGACGGGCAGAAGGCATAGGAGAGCGGAATGCAGCAAAGCGTGCGCAAAGGCCAGATTCTGGTGGTGGAAGACGAAAATATCGTCGCTCTCGACATTCGCCAGAGCCTGAACCGCTTGGGATATGAGGTGCCCGCGGTGGTAGCCACAGGCGAAGAAGCCGTGGCCGCGGCCCGTTTTTGGCAGCCAGACCTGGTGCTGATGGACATCCGGCTGCGTGGCCCGATGGATGGCATCGAAGCGGCCACCCACATTCGTCACGACCAGCGCTTGCCGGTGGTCTATTTGACTGCCTTTGCCGATACAAAAACGCTGGATCGGGCCAAAACAACCGAACCCTTTGGGTATGTGCTAAAACCCTTTGAGGATCGGGAGCTAAACTCAACCATTGAAATGGCGCTCTATCGCCACAAGATGGAAACGCGTTTGCAGGAGAATGAGCGTTGGCTGGATACGACCCTGCGCAGTATAGGCGATGCCGTCATCGCCACGGACTCGGTAGGGCGTATCAGCTTTATGAACCCGGTGGCAGAACGGCTGACCGGCTACCCCACGGCCAAAGTAAGCGGAACGCTCTTTGACAATGTACTCCAGGTATACACCCAGAGCAGCGGCAAAAGCCAGCCTGTTTCGGTGGTCCAGCCCCAAAGCGATATTAACCGTGTGCGTACCTGCGACGACGCCACCCTGCGCATCCCCAGCGGCAAATCGATTCCGGTGGATTGTACCATCGCCCCCCTGCTGGATGAGGGTCGGCTGGTCGGTTCTGTGGTTATCTTTCGGGATATCAGCCGGCGCAAGAATGCGGAAAAGGCGCTGGTGGCTTCGGAACAGCGCTTTCGGGCGCTCTTTGAACAGGCCCAAACGGCCCTGCTGACTTCCGAATTACACAATCAGATCAATCGCTCGTTGATGTCTTCGGTCAATATGCGCGAGATTTTACAGGCCATTGTGGATGGGGTGGGCCAGGTGGTTGGGGCGCGCTTTGTCTTTCTGCATATGGTGAAAGAACAGACCGGCAAGCTGCGGTCGGCGATCTTCGGAGCGGGCCAGGAGGGGAGTGCGGGCGGTCAGCTCGACCCGAACCAGCACTGGCCCCGTTTGGTAGAACTGGTATTGCAGGACCGACGACCCATCCACGTACGGCGGACGGCCCAACGGTCTGATACGGGCCAGCGTAGCCCTCTCGGCGATAGCCACTTTGCCATCCCCGTCTGGAATCCACTTACGGATCATCCCCAGGGGAAAGATTTTGGCGCGGTGGTGGCCGTGCCACTGATCCACCAGGGAAAGGCGTTGGGGGTGCTGACCGCGGTCAACCTCGTCAGCGACCCACCCTTGACCGAGCGGGAGATGGAGTTAATGTTGGTGATTGCCAATCAGGCAACCGTCGCCATCGAAAATGCGGGAATGTTCCAGGAAGCAGAACAGCGGGCGGCTGATCTGAGCCGTTCCAACGCGGAACTGACCCAATTTGCGTATGTGGTTTCCCGAGATTTGCAGACACCGTTGCATACCCTGCAGGGCTACGCCCAACTGTTGGCTCACCGTCAGGCAGGCCAGGACCGGGATGCGGACGACTTTCTGCGTAACATTCTGGCCGGTGTGGAGGAGATGAATGGGCTAATTGGCGATCTGTTGACATTCTCCCGTTTGGACACGGGGGAGATGTCCTTTGCCATCGTCCATTCAGAACAAATTTTGGAACGGACGCTGACGAGCCTCCAGGCCATTATCCAGGATTCACAGGCGACGATCACCCACGACCCGATGCCGCTCCTGTCAGTAGACCCTATCCAGTTTGAACAACTGCTCTATACTCTCATCAGCAACTCCCTACAGTTCCCGGATATCCATCCCCCACGTATACACATCGGGGTTAGGGTAGAAAAGAGTGAGTACCAATTCAGTATTACAGACAACGGCGTGGGGATCAGTCCAGAGTATCAGGAACAGCTCTCCTTGCCTTCCCACCGTATACGCAGCCGACCAAACGCGCGGGGGGCAGGTGTCGGGCTGGCAATCTCCAAAAAAATTGTGGAGGCCCATGGCGGCAGAATCTGGTATGAATCCAGGCCGGGCAAGGGTACGACTTTTTACTTCGCCCTGCCAATCGGGTGACTGCTCACCCCCACCCAACCTACCCCACTGTGGGGGAGGAGTCGCTCCAGTTCCCTCCCTGGAATGGGGAGGGGTAGGGTGGAGTGGCGGAACAGATACCCCACAGGTGGACAACGCCGCCGCCAGCCTCAATGGGCCATAACCGACAAGAAAAAAATGATGCCTTTATCCCAAGTGCTGCCCCTCATTCATCTCCTGCTGGTGGAAGACAGTCCACTGGATGCCCGTTTACTGCTCGACTACTTGCGACGGATGACCAAAGCCAACTTCCAGACGGTTGTCGTCGACACACTGGAGAACGCACTGACCTATCTGGACACGAATCCGGTTGATCTGATCATTCTCGATCTGGTGCTGCCGGATAGCCAGGGAAGCGAAACCCTCATTCGGCTACTGGAGCGGCAAAGTACCATTCCGGTCATCGTTCTTTCCGGTTTGAACGACGAAGAGCTGGCGGTAGAAGCCGTGCGCCTGGGCGCGCAGGACTATCTTGTCAAAAGCCAGGTGAATAGCGATCTGATCTTCAAATCGATTGCCTATGCGATTAAGCGGGGCCAGGTGATGGAAGCCCTGCGCGAGAGCGAAGAGCGCTATGCCCTGGCCGCCCAGGCTGCCAACGACGGACTGTGGGACTGGAACCTGCGCACAGATTCCCTCTACTTTTCTCCCCGCTGGTGTGGGATGCTTGGCGCCAAGCCAGGCGAAATCCCGGGTACCCCTTCCGAATGGTTCAGCCGTGTACATTCGGATGACCTGTCCGGGCTACAAACGGCTATTCAACGCCATCTGCAAAGCCAGACCGAACACGTAGAAGTTGAATATCGCCTGCGCCACCAAAACGGTACCTATCGGTGGATGCAGTGCCGGGGTGTCGCGCTTTTTGATCAAAATGGCAAAGCCTATCGGCTGGCCGGTTCTCAGACAGATATCACCCTGCGCAAACATACGGAGCAGCGGCTACTCCACGAAGCGCTGCACGACTCCTTGACCAAATTGCCCAATCGCATACTTTTTCGTCGCAGGCTACAGGAAGTGTTCGAATGCTTCAAAGCCCACCTGGGGCCGGGATTTGCGGTTCTCTTTATGGATATGGATCGCTTCAAAACCATCAACGACAGCCTTGGCCATCTCGTAGGCGATCAGCTTCTCTGCGCCATTACCCGCCGCCTGGAAAATTGCCTGCCCCCAGGCAGGACAATCGCCCGGCTGGGTGGCGACGAATTCGCCATTCTGCTGGAGTCGCTCTCTGTCCCCGGGGATGCCCTGCGGGTGGCTAAGCGCATTTTGGACGCGCTGGAACATCCATTTCAGGTTCAGCAACACACAATTTTTGCCACCGGCTGTATTGGGATTGCATTGAGCAACAGCCAGTATGTGAACCCCGAGGAGATTCTGCGGGATGCGGATACAGCGATGTATCGAGCCAAAGCGGTGGGACTGGGCCAATATCAGGTCTTTGACGCGGCTATGCACACCCGGGCAATGGAGATATGGCGGCTGGAAACGGACCTGCGGCGGGCCGTTGAGCGCCACGAATTCAGCATCCACTACCAGCCTATCGTCTCCCTGGCAAGTGGCCGACTGGCAGGATTCGAAGCGCTGATGCGCTGGAACCACCCGGAGCGGGGGCTGCTCTTCCCCGGCGAATTTCTGGCCGTGGCCGATGAGACCGGGCTGTTGACGACCATTGACCGTTGGATGATTCTGAACGGTGCAAAACAGATCAAAAAGTGGCAAGAAAAATTTCCCAACAGTGCAAACCTTTTCCTCAGCCTGAATTTGTCCGACGGCCTGATCAACCAGCCCGATCTGCCAGATTTTATAGGGCTTGTGCTCCAGGAGACGAAGGTAGACCCCCGAACGATCAAACTGGAGATTACAGAAAGGGTAATTGCTTACGAATGGAGCAGTTTGCATCAGACGCTTGCGCGCCTGCGGGGGATGAACATTCAACTCTCTCTGGACGATTTTGGCACTGGCTACTCGTCCCTTAGCTCGCTGCACTCCTATCCTGTCGATGTGCTGAAAATTGCATCCAACTTTGTGAGCGCTATGACGAACGACAACAGCGCTCTCGAAATCGTACGCACAATTATCACCCTTGCCCACGACCTTCACCTCCAGGTCATCGCCGAGGGGGTGGAGACAGAGTGCCAATATGCCCAGTTGGCCGAAATGGGCTGTGAATTTGGGCAGGGCAGGCTTTTCACCTACGAATCGCCACCGACCATTCTTACGGAGAATATCACGGACTTACCAGTAGTCCCCCTTTCTGTGGTGTCGACCTGGACGAAATAGGGCGCTTCCCAGAATCGGGTCGGAAGGATGCAGAGTACCGGGGACTTGAGAGGTTGCGACGACGATCCCTCCCGCTGCTTTCTTTTTTCTGCGCCAACTCCCCGGCACTTGCTTTCCTTATTTCTGGGATACACCCAGCAGCGCGCTGAAATTGACTTTGCCTTTGAGCCTGCATATAATGTTTACCGATTGGATTGATTGGATCAATTAAATCAATCGGCTTTATTTTTCGTTCAACCGTATGTCGGGTTCCAGCAACGGCGCAGACCCATGTCCCATTTCAGGATAGAGTCCGACTTCCTCCGCTATCTCCTTGCCCAGGGCTGCACGCCCGGTGGCCGCTTACCCTCGCTTAATGAAATCAGCATCGACATTGGAATCAGCGTAGGCAAACTGCGGGAGCAGTTGGAAGTTGCGCGGGTGCTGGGGCTGATTGAGGCCAGCCCGCGGCGGGGTATCCACTATACTGGCTACAATTTTCTGCCCGCGGTGCGCCAAAGTTTGATGTTTGGACTAAGCCTGGACAGAGGTCTCTTTGAGACCTTCAGCGCGCTGCGCGGACATCTGGAAATCGCCTTCTGGGACGAAGCGATCAGCCAATTGACAGCCGACGATCAGCACTGTCTGGAGCAGCTGGTCAGCCAGGCCTGGGCCAAGCTCCAGCAGGAGCGGGTTGAGATTCCCCATGCCGAGCATCGGGCCTTTCATCTGACCATTTTCCGGCGGCTGGACAATCTATTTGTCACCGGTCTGCTGGAAGCCTATTGGGATGCCTACGAAGCGGTGGACCTGAACACCTATGCCGACTACCGCTATCTCACGGCTGTTTGGGGCTATCACGAACAGATCGTCAAAGCACTGGGCCGGGGCACGGTGGAAGAGGCCCGGCAACTTCATATAGCCCATATGAAATTGCTGGACCGCCGCGGCGCATCCTTTGAAGGTGAAGCACTGCCTGCGGGAGCAGATCTTCCCGACGGCACTCATTCATAAGAGAAACCGATTCCATCCATTATCGTTCCTTTCCTGAACGCAAGGAGATTCCCATGACGATTGCAGTGCGAGAAGCGCCGGTACTTCCGGCAGAAGTGCAGCAGAAGATCAATGATTTCTGTATTAATGTAGCCACGGCCAACGGCTCTGGCAGCCAGACCAGCAACGGCGTGCTGGTGCGCACCCTCTTCAAAATGGGCATACCGGTTACAGCCAAAAATCTCTTCCCCAGCAATATCCAGGGATTGCCCACCTGGTATATCATCCGGCTGAGCAAAGAAGGGCATATCGGGCGGCGGGAGGCTATCGAAGTCCAGGTTTGTATGAATGGACGGACAGTGGCCGAGGATATGGCCCAGGTGGCGCCGGGCGGCATTGTGCTCTACGATGACTCCCTGCCCATCGCAGCCCGGCGCAAGGATGTCACCTACTATCCTATGGCGGTAAAGGAGTTGGTAAAGGCCGCAGACCTCCCCTTCGACCTGCGGGATTACGTGGCAAATATGGTCTATGTAGGTGTGTTGGCCTGGCTGCTGGGGATCGATATGGCCGAGATCGAGGCGGCTTTGCTCTGGAACTTTGAGGGCAAGAAGAAGCCGGCCCAGCTCAATATGGATATGGTCAACCGGGCCTTTGCCTGGGCAGAGGAGAGCCTGACCAAAGAAGATGGCTATGGGGTTGCGCCTATGACCGGCTTCAATGAAGGCAAAATTATGGCGGACGGCAATACCGCGGCCGCGCTGGGGGCCATCTTTGGCGGGATGACCGTCACCGCCTGGTATCCTATCACCCCGGCTTCCAGCCTGGCCGAGAGCGTTTCCAAATATGCGGCCAAACTGCGCACAGACCCGGACACGGGCCAGGCCACCTACGCCGTCATCCAGGCCGAGGACGAACTGGCCGCGATTGGGATGGTGGTGGGTGCGGGCTGGGCCGGGGCACGGGCGATGACCAGCACCAGCGGCCCTGGGATGAGCCTGATGGCCGAGTTTGCCGGGCTGGCCTACTTTGCCGAGGTTCCCGCGGTGGTCTGGAATGTGCAGCGGATGGGGCCGAGCACGGGCCTGCCCACCCGCACGGCCCAGTCCGACATTCTGTCGGCCTATTACCTCAGCCACGGGGATTGCCGCCACGTAGTGCTCTTCCCGGCCAGCCCCGCCGAGTGTTTCGAGTTTGGCTCCACGGCCTTCGATCTGGCCGATCGGCTGCAAACCCTCGTGCTTGTTCTCAGCGATCTGGACCTGGGGATGAACGTCCATATCAGCGAACCTTTCCCCTATCCCGAAAAGCCAATGGACCGGGGCAAGGTACTGAATGCGGACGAAATCAAAGCGCTGAGTGGCAGTTGGGGGCGCTATAAAGATGTGGACGGGGATGGCATCGGCTACCGCACTTTGCCCGGCACACCCAATCCCCAGGCAGCCTACTTTACCCGGGGCACGGGCCACAACGAATACGCTATCTATAGCGAGCGGTCGGATGACTGGGAGGCCAATTTGCAGCGGCTGCGGCGCAAGTTCGACACGGCACGGGTGCTGGTGCCCGCGCCGGTGGTGGAGACCGACGACGACGCAGAAATCGGCATACTCAGCCTGGGCAGCAACGACGGCGCGGTCCAGGAGGCCCGCTCGAGGCTGGCTGCCCAGGGGATTGCCACCAGCTATTTGCGGCTGCGCGCCCTGCCCATCGGGGACAGCGTGCGGGACTTTATCCACAGCTACGAAAAAGTCTTTGTGGTGGAGGCCAACTTTGACGGTCAATTGCACAACATTCTGACCAGCGAAGAACCGGCCCAGGCCACAAAGCTGATCTCTCTGACCAAGTGCGATGGGATGCCATTGAGCGCCCGTTTCATCACCGAGGGCGTGACGGCAGGGATCAAAGCGTAGGTCGGACTGTCAGTCCGACCGCCAGGTAAACTACTTCCACGGGTCGGACTGTCAGTCCGACGTACGAAAGGATACATTCAGATGAGCACACCCGCACAAGAAATGGTCGCCAGACGGGCCGGGGCTGCCCGTGCTGTTGCCCCCAAAGTCAACCCCCTGGGGTTGGAAAAGAACGACTATAAGGGCCGCCCGTCCACCCTGTGCAAGGGCTGCGGCCACGACAGCATAAGTCAGCGCATACTCAATGTGGCTTGGGAATTGGGCCTGGACCAGTCCCAAGTGATTAAAATGAGCGGCATTGGCTGCTCCAGCAAGACGCCCGCCTACTACCTGGGCTGGAGCCACGGCTTCAACGGCGTCCACGGGCGTATGCCCTCGATTGCCACGGGCGCGATTGTCGCCAACCAGAAGCTGACCTGCATCGGCGTAAGTGGTGATGGGGATACGGCTTCGATTGGCATCGGCCAGTTCAAACACGCCATGCGCCGTAATGTGCCGATGGTCTATATTGTGGAGAACAACGGCGTCTACGGCCTGACCAAAGGCCAGTTCAGCGCCACCGCCGACGACGGTCAGACATTGAAATATCAGGGCGTCAACCACCTGCCTCCCCTGGACATCTGCCTGGAAGCCCTGGCCGCCAACGCCACTTTCGTGGCCCGCAGCTTTGCCGGGGACCCGAAGCAGGTGGAGACGCTGCTTAAGGCGGCGCTCAGCCATCGGGGGATTGCGGTCATCGACATTATCAGCCCCTGTGTCACCTTCAACAATCACGACACCTCGACCAAAAGCTATGGCTATGGCAAGGAGCACGAGATTCCCCTGCACGAACTGAATTACGTGCCCGCCATCCACGACGAGATTGAGATCGAGGAGTATGAGGGGGAGTTGGAGGTGGAGCTCCACGACGGCTCGAAAATTGTGCTGAAGAAGATGGACGAAAGTTATGACCCCACCAGTCGTGCAGCCGCTTTTGATGCGCTGGATCGTGCCCACCAGGAAGATAAATTCCTGACCGGCCTCTTTTACGTCTCCGAGGCCCAGCCGGATATGCTGGAACTGCTCAATCTGACCGGCACGCCTCTGGCCTACCTGCCCGAATCCAAAGTGCGCCCCAGCCGGGAAGCGCTGGCGGAGTTGATGGCGGGGTTTTAGACCACTCTCTTTGCAATAAAAAAGGGTACTCGTTCAGCCACCCCACCCTACCCCTCCCCATTCCAGGGAGGGAACTGAATCGACTCCTCCCCCAAGCTGGGGGAGGTCGGGTGGGGGTGGGCAGTTACTAAAAAGGGCTGACTGCATTGCAGTCAGCCCTTTTTTATTTTCTCACTCTTCCCCATACCGCCCCCGCATCTCTGGCGGGAGCAGGCGGGCAATGGCGTACATCAGTTCCACGCTCTGGCGCTGGATAGCCGCGCCGTCCTCCGGGTCGCCGGTGTAGTGGATAGGCTCGCCAAAACGTACAGTGACGGGGGTGCGGCGCAGGGGGTTCTTCCACTCTTTGTGCAGGGCCGGGATGCCGATGACCGCCGAGGGGACAAGAGGCGCACCGGTCAGCGCGGCGATGCGCACGGCACCGCTTTTAGGCCGCCCCAACGGGCCGCCTTTGTTGCGCGTGCCTTCGGGGAACATCCCCAGCACTTTGCCATCCCGCACCAGTTGGATGCTGTGTTCGATGGCTGCCGTGTCGTTCTCCCCCCGGCGAATGGGAAATGCGCCCACAGAAGTAATCAGCGCGGAAAACCAGGGCTGGAACTCGAACAGCTCCTGCTTTGCCATATAAAAAATCTGGCGGGGTGAGGCATAGCCCAGGGCCACCACATCCACGCCGCCGGGGTGATTGCAGGAAAGGACCACACCCCCGGTCTTGGGCACATTCTCCCGTCCCTCGATTGTCATCGAGCCGAGAAGGGGCATCACCCCACTCACAATCGAATGGCAGATTTTCCAGGCAGTGGTTGAATCTTTGGGCGGCCAGGGCATAGATGGGATTCCAGAGAAATGGGATGATGGAAGTAGAAACGCAGAGCACTGTACTCAGGGTGCGACGCACTCGCCAGGCATAGATTCTACTGCAAAATGGGTGTGGCGAGTGCGTCGCACCCTGGGCCGGAGTAGATAGGCAGATTTTTATTCGTATCAATTTGTGCGGGCGTAGCTGTTGTAGGGGCGTGATTTATTCACGCCCCTATCGACGATTCAGTTAGCCCGCTCAATCGCGGCGCGGATGTGACCGAGCGCGGCCATCACTTCCCGCTCCTCGCTGGTGGGCGAGCGGCTATCTCCTGAGCTTGTCGAAGGATCGCCCTCCCAATAGAGACCGGGCAGGCCGGGAATCGCCGCTTCCGGCGCTTGCCAGAAGAGGTGCAGCCGATCCCGCCGGCTAAAGTAGCGGCGCAGATCGCTCTCCGCGGCCAGCATCTTCCCGTTTTGAATGTGCAGCAGCCCCCGATCCCGCCACAACTCCGGCTCGTCCGGCTCCACCAGCACCATAAAATCCAGCACTGCCAGCGCGCTGTGGAAGATATTGTTGGAGAGGTAGACGTTACGCAGGTTGTGGAGCAGGCGCAGGAGCAGCAGCCGGGGGGAGACGGTGTATTCGGCCACCGCGGAGTGGAGGTGGACAGGCTGGCGGAAGATGCCGGTCAGGTAGGAAGAGGCTTCACTCTCCTGCACCACCGAGCGGTGGAAAGGATCGAGCAGCCAACTCCCCCTATCGTCCTGATAGCGCAGCATAAAATGGGCGGGAAAGCCCATCCCCTCCAATCGGATGCCCATCCGTCGGGCCACGGCCATATAGAGCAGGCTGAGGGTGATGGGCAGACCCCGCCGCTTCTCGATGACCAGATGCAGGAAGCTGTTGCCCGGATCGTAGTAGTTGCCCAAATTGCCCTGAAAGCCCATCTGTTCACCCAATACGTGGAGCAGGGCGTGGGCCAGATCGCCGCCGGTCAGCCCCGGCAAGAGACGGTCTTCGGCTTCATTGGCCAGATCGTCCAGGGCTGCCAGATAGTGCCCCACATCCAAATCCCCATCCACCAGGCCGCCGATGTGCAGGGCCAGCCGCTCTGGGTGGGCGGTCTGGGATTCCAATTCACGGGCGAAATGGCGCAGATGCTCTGTCATCCTACACCTTCTGTCGATTGGGCTGTGCGTGTCCGGGCCAAGTGGGATTGGCGCTCAATCTCCTGGCGCAGAATGCGGCGGGCCACGGGAATGGTAGTGGCGTAGGTGGCATCCACGCCCATATAGCTCAGGCTTTTGCTCAGTAGGGTCTGGCGGCGGCTGATAGGCGTGTCGCTGGCGTAGTGGAGAACGCCGATGTCATAGGGGGCGTTGATAAAAATGTTGACGATTTCGTTGAGCGGGTGGCGTTTGGGATAGATGTCCTCGTAGATAGCGCTCAGGTAGGGGCCAGCCTCCATCTCGATGTCTGTGTAGCTCTCCTCGTAGAAGACGTGCATAAAGCTGCGGTTTTGCAGAAAAGTACCCCGCACAGTGACCGATTTCTGGTTGTCAAAGACTGTGCCGTAGCGCAGATAGGGGGCCACATCCACGGCTGTGAAGCAGTTGCGGAAGAGGAATGTGTTTTTGGAGTGTTCGTCGTAGACGACGTTGGGGATCATCACATCCCCCACCCGCCCGTTGAGGGTGGCGGCTTTGCCAATAATATAGACACCCAGCAGGTCGCTGACAGCTGTACTCACCTGGCTGAAGACGTGATAGGCGGCCATGCCCAGGGGGTAGTCGATGTTGAGAATCAGGGCATTGCTGGCTTTGAGCAGGGCGATCTCCTCGGCGGTGAAGTCGCCCAGCCGGGGGTCCAACCATTCCGTGCGCAGTTGGGAAATCTCCACTATCTGGGCTTCTACATCCAAACAGTGGGGGTCGCGCATCCGCTGCAAACCGATTCCAGCCTCGTATTTGGCAAACTGGGCCTGGGTCTGACGGGCAAACGGGCCGTGGTTCAGATAGAAGCGCGAGGCGTAGTAGAGCAGATTGCCCACCTGCTCCGGTGCTTCGTCCAGCAGACGGCGATACTCCTCATCCAGACCTTCCGGTCGCTCGCGCACCAGCAGATCGATAATATGCTGGCCCTCTTGTCGGACAAAGCCGGAAAAGAGATTGGCTAAACTGTGGGTGTTGCTGCTGACAAAGTAGAGAGGACGATCCCCAAGTTCTAATTCGTGGGTGGCGTCCAACCGCTGCCACCAGAGCTGCACCGAACGGCGGTAGTCGCTCAGTCCGCTGCCCAGCACATTGACCCGGGTGTCCATACGCTGGGTGACGGCTTTGCGCAAATTCTCCACCAGTTCCCAGCCCGGCCAAAGGGTACAGAGCATCTCGAAGTCGCTCTCGCTAAGTTCCAGTGTCGCGCGGATACGTTCCTTGCGTTTGGCTGTCAGAAACGCCTCGCTAGCCAGCGGCGCGCTGTCGCTGGGTGGTCTTCCTTCGGTAGTTGTAGCCGTTGCCTGCCCCAAATCGGCCAATAGCGTGCGGTTGTGGTTGAGCTTCTGGTGCAGTTTATTCCACTCGATCTGATAGGCAACCATTGTGGGAACCATATCGTCGATGTCGCTGACGCTGGTAATGAAGGCGGCCAGGATATGTCGGTTCTCTTGGTAGTAGAGTTTGCGCCGTCGGGCACGGGCCGCCACCGCGCGCCACGTCTCCACATCCGGGTAGCCCCGCCGCTGGAAAACCTCCTCCATCTGGCCCATCACCACCAGGGATACATCCGGGAAGCAGGCGGGCAGACGTAGCGCGGCATAGGTCAGCGCGGTCACGTCGATTTCCAGACTCTCGGCCCGGTGGTGCAGGCTGGAATTGATGCCCGCGTGGCTCTCTTCCAGGCTGCGCAGACGGATGGGTCCGCTGCTGCGCAGGAGGGAATAGATGGTGCGGATGTAAAGTTCGATCTCTTCGTTGCCGGCCGCGGGTGTGGTGCGATCCATAGCTGGGATATGTCCTGTGCAGAGTAGCAGTTGTCTGCTGATTAAAGTACCACCAGCGGGGGTTTCTGGCAAGGGGAGGGGGGCGGGGATTGGGGATTGGGGACTGGGGATCGGGGATTGGGGACTGGGGATCGGGGATTGGGGACTGGGGACTGGGGACTGGGGACTGGGGACTGGGGATCGGAATGTCCGATCCCCAGTCCCCAATCTCAAATCTCAAAACAGAGTAAGCTGACCAGTGGATGCAGAATCGTCGTTCTCGGCCACAACCATCTCCGGCGACCAGTCGGGCAGGGGGTGGCGGGCGTGGATGCGTTCACGCAGGCGGCGCATAGAGGCCGGGGAGTGACCTTCCAGGGTGTTGTGGGTGTAACAGTAGACAGGGACGCCTTTTTGCAAAAGGCTGACGATCCGCGCCGCCCACAGGTCCAGAATCTCGTCCTGAGGGCGCTGGAGTTCCCGGTCATTGGGCAGGGGTTCGCTGTCGTTGCCGATCAGCCGCAGAAAGAGCCAGGGCGCAGCGGACTCCTCCCAGGCGGCGAAGAAGTCGTCGCTCCCCGTACGCTCCACCACCACCAGCCCCATCCCCCGTTCGCTCAGAAAGCGGGCAAAGGCCGGGGTCATCAGGTCCGCCGAGCGCACTTCCACGCCAAAGGGCAGCCCGTCCAACTCCCCGGCCAGCCAGTCCAGATAGCCCGCCAGCACCCGCCCCTCCCGTGCCCGGCTGAAGCTGGCCGGGAATTGGAGAAAGCCGGGCGCGGCTGCCGTCCCCAGGGAACGCAGCACATCCAAAAAGGCCAGGCTCGCCTGCTTGCAATCTACCAGCCGCCGCTCGTGGGTGATCAGCCGGGGCGCTTTCAGGCTGAAAGTGAAGCCCGGCGGCACGCTCTCCACCCACTGCACAAGGGTCGAAGGCGCGGGCAGACCGTAGAAGCTGGTGTTGACCTCCACGCTGTTGGCTTGGGTGGCATACCAGGCCAACCGATCCCGGTCCGCCAGACCGTCGGGATAGAAGACGCCCTGCCAGTCGGGGAAGGTCCAAGAGGCTGTGCCGAGAAAGAAGGGTGTGGTCATCGATCCGTGTTCATCTCCAGATGGGCATACAAGAAAAATTCAGTTGGCGTCACCCGCCAGCGCGCGCCGGGTGGCCCAGGCGCGCCAGGCAAAGAGGAGTGTCAGGCCCGGTTTGCCGAAGAGCAGGCGGCTGAGCAGCCCCTTCAGCCCCGGCGCGTATTGATAGTCGATCTGTTCGCTGATTTGGGTTGTGTTGGTATCCAGCGCGGCGAAAGAATGGGTATGCTTCCAATAGGCCAGAGGTCCGCGCTCCTGGGTGTCGGTGAAGCCGTGGAGGCTGACGCCGCTGTGTACAGCTCGCCAGCGAATTGGCAGGAGACCTATCCACAGGGTAAACTCAGAGAGAGAGCCTTCGCCCAGGGGATCGACCCGATGTAACTGGGCAAAAATGGGGGGTGGGTTGAGCTTTTTCAGCGCGCGGGTGTCGTTGTGAAAGGCGGCGACTCTTTCCAGCGGCGCAGGAACGGTAAAAGATGTGTCAAAAGTTGGCATTGATTCCTCCTCAACGCAAAGGGCGATGAAAGGTAACTGCTCACCCCCACCCAGCCTCCCCCACCGTGGGGGAGGAGTCGATCCACTTCCCTCCCTAGCAGCCTGCCGGAGTAGCACAGAATAGAACGCGGATGTGGAGAAAAGTACGGAAAAAACCGGATTTTTCTCGTAACTACTCAGCCAACGACAGAAATAACCACTGAATACACAGAATACGCGGAAATTTTTCGCTTTTTTCAGTGTGTTCCGTGTCTTCCGTGGTTAATAAGCCGTGGATGCCTGAACAGTTACTTTTTTTCGATTTTATCCGCGAAAATCAGCCCTTTCCCTTCGACAGGCTCAGGACACCGCCGCGTCATCCGCGTTCTATGTCTTCTTCCGCCGGGCTGTAATAGCATTAACGATTTTAGCGTAATTCGCGTAATTGCACAATTTTTGCACAGGTAAATTCAACAATCCGTTGCTGTGAAGGAGTTCCTATGCCCGATTCCCGACCCAATATCCTCTTTATTATGTCCGACGACCACGCCTCCCACGCGATGAGCTGCTACGGCAGCCGCATCAATCAGACCCCCAATCTGGACCGCATCGCCGAGGGGGGGATGCGCTTTGACAACTGCTTCTGCACCAACTCCATCTGTGCCCCCAGCCGGGCGGTGATTTTGACGGGCACGTACAATCACATCAACGGTGTGACGACCCTCGACTCGAATCTGGACGGACGCCAGGTGACAATGCCCAAACTGTTGCAGGCCGCGGGCTACCAGACGGCGATGATCGGCAAATGGCATCTGGGCCACGGCGGCCACGCGGACCCGACGGGCTTTGACTATTGGAATGTACTGCCCGGTCAGGGCCTCTATCACAACCCGGAAATGATCGAAATGGGGGAGCGCAAAGTCTTTCCCGGCTATGCCACCGACCTGATCACCGACTTCTCCCTGGACTGGCTGGGCCAGCGGGACACCGAACGCCCCTTCTTTCTGATGTGCCACCACAAAGCCCCCCACCGCCCCTGGCAACCGGACGATAAACACGCATTGCTATATGAAAATGAAGAGATTCCCTACCCGGAGACCTTCAACGACGACTACAGCAACCGGGCCGTAGCCGCAGCCGCAGCTAAAATGCGTATCGACCGGGATATGACCCTGACCGATCTCAAACAGCCCACGCCAGAGGGCTTGACGCCGGAGGAGGAGAAGAAGTGGAAATACCAGCGCTACATCAAAGACTATCTGCGTTGCGTGGCCTCCATCGACGACAATGTGGGCCGCCTGCTCGATTGGCTGGAAGCCGAGGGGCTGGCCGAGAATACGATCGTCGTCTACACGTCGGATCAGGGCTTCTTTCTGGGGGATCACGGCTGGTATGACAAGCGTTTTATGTACGAGGAATCCCTGCGCATGCCCTTTGTCATCCGCTATCCCCGTTCCATCGCGCCGGGTTCGGTCAACGAGCAGATGATTCTCAATGTGGATTTTGCCTCCACTTTTCTGGACTACGCGGGGGTAGCCATCCCGGAACACTTTCAGGGCAGCACATTCCGCGCCCTATTGGAAGGCACGACACCGGACAACTGGCAATCTTCGATGTATTATCGCTATTGGATGCACCTGGCCCACCATCACGTCTACGCCCATTACGGCGTGCGCACCCTGGGCCACAAGCTCATCTACTATTACGCCGACGGGCTGGGCCAGCCGGGTGCAATCGACGATTCCAAAGAGCCGGAATGGGAGCTTTTCGATCTGGAAAGAGACCCCTACGAGCTGATGAATGTCTACAACCACCCGGCCTATGCGGGGGTGAAGGCGGAACTGACCGGGGAGCTTCATCGTTTACAGGCCAAAGTGGGGGATACACCCTACGCTCACCCGTCGGCCCGGGGGATGTAGGCAGATTGCCGATTTTGCGCCGACAGGAGAAGTTCGACTTTTTCGGAAAAGTCGAACTTCTGACCAATCAGATTCAGGAGCAGAGACCGTGACCGTTCCCAATAGAAATCGTAGAGCAGTGCGTATGGTGTGGTTGCTTGTGGCTGGCCTGCTCCTCGCCGGCTGTGTCCATCCCGGAAGTTCCTACCACCGGGAGCAGATGGGGCAGATCGGCCAGAACCCGGCGGTAGTGGTGACGATTGCGCCCACCTACACGCCCACTGCCGAGCAGGTGGTGATCACCCAGCCAACAGAAAAACCAACAGAGACAGCGACAGACGCGCCCACAGAGATACCCACGGCCACGGCCACAGAAGCCGCAGTGTCAGTGGCCGCCGCCGGGCAGCCCACGGCCATTGCAACCGCCACAGCCACAGGTCTACCGGCAACGGCCACAACAGCGCCCCGTGCCCGGCCTACAGCCACACCCACGCCCAGGCCCACGCCGACTGTCCTCATCCCCAACGGCTTTACAAAACAGACGGACAGTGTGCGGGGCTACTCCCTGGCCCTGCCCCGGGGTTATACGCTGCTCGATCTGCGCAGCGCCCAGTTCCGCAACCTGGCCAACGCCATTGGTATGGGCGGCCAGATGACAGCCTTGAACGAATTTCTGGACTCACCCGCGGGCCAGTCTGTGGGCATTCTGGCCGCGTCCGACATAGCCACAATGATTTTTGGCGGCCTGCCCTCCATTGCCCAGGTGATGGTAGTGGATGCCAAGGGCGCCAGCCAGGATACGGCCCAGGTCTCTGTGGAGAGTCTGTTGTCGGGTCAGGGCGGTTTTCTGAGCAATCCGGTAATCGGGAAAATGGAGAATGTGACCGTCAACAATCTGCCGGCTGTGCGGGCTACAGTCACCGGCACGCTGGCCGGGTCCAACCGGCCAATGGCGGGCAAAGTGGTGGGGTTGCTGGCCAACGACAAGTTTTTCGTGCTGATTCAGTTGACAGAATCCACAAAGTGGGCGACCAAAGAGGGTCTCTTCGACCAGATTATCGGGACATTCCGACCGGAATAGAAGAGCAATCTGCCTTCATAAAGTACAAAAAAGGACCCGACATTGTCGGGTCCTTTTGGTCTTCGACTGAGGGTTATCTCAGAACGAAATTGTCAGGCTGCGACTCTCTGCACACCGGCGGCGGAAGGACCCTTCGGCCCCTGCTCGACGGTGAATTCGACACGATCACCTTCGGCAAGGCTGCGGAAGCCCTCGGCGACGATGGCAGTGTGATGGACGAATACATCTTTGCTGCCGGAATCGGGGGCAATGAATCCAAAGCCCTTCTGATCGTTAAACCACTTGACGGTTCCTATTTCGCGGTCACTCATTGTTGGAAAACTCCTTTTCCATGTACTGAAACTACGACGAACGGTTGACGGTACAAAATGGTTGTTCCCAACAACGACAGCAAAGCCGCCAGGATGGTAAGTCCGAGCGGCTTTTGTGCGTACTCGTGTAAGAACTTACAACATCTTGCAAATCCAGTGTAGTATAAAGCGGAGTGTATGTCAAATCGAAAAAAGGGGAATTTTATATGGCGCAAATAACCGGCTGGAATGGTCGTTTCTACGAGGATTTCAGCGTCGGCGATCTCTACGAACACCCCCTACTGGGACGAAGTGCGCCTGCCCGCGCCGGTCTTTGAGGGGGATACGATCTACGCGCAGAGCGCAGTCGTCGCCCTGCGCGAGTCCAAGAGCCGCCCGGCCCAGGGGCTGGTGACGGTCAAGACAAGCGGCTTCAATCAGGACGGGGTGGTGGTGATTGAGTTTCAGCGGACGATTTTGGTCTACAAGCGGGGGCAGGGGCCGGTGCGTACGCGGCCGGTGGTGCGGGGTTAAGAATTCTCGTGCCCACGCTCCCGCGTGGGCATTCCCCCGGACGCTCCGCGTCCCCAGCGCCGACAGACCGAGCGGACACACGGCGCAGAGCGCCAGCCAGACGTTCCCACGCGGAGCGCTGGGAACGAGACAGAACGCCACCTGCCCCTCAATCAGTCCCTCCCCCGCTGCGGGGGAGGCTAGGAGGGGGTCAACGTGCCCTTCGTTCCCTGCTTTTCCCGTGACCGGGGTCGTGCTACAATGCTTCTGCATCTGCGCGCCTTTGCATCTTTGCGTTGAAACGCTTTTCTTCTGCCCGGAGGTACCCCATGCCCACAGCCGTTCGTCTGGTCCTCCTCCACCCGGAACGGGGCGAAGATACAGCCTTCGATCTGCACAGCGCCCAGGTGACGCTGGGCCGGGCCACCGCCAACGACATCGATCTCCTCGACCCGAAGGTCTCCCGCTTCCATGCCCGGCTGGAGAGAGACGCGACCGGCGGCTGGGCGCTGGTCGATTTGGGTTCGGGCAACGGCAGCCACGTCAACGGCCAGCGGGTGGAGCGGGCCGGACTGCATCCCGGCGATGAGTTACAATTGGGCGACAGCCGTCTACGCTTTGAGGACGCGCCTGCGCCCTTGCCTGAGCAGCAGACAATCATCGACACCCCCGCCCAATTGGACGCCACACTGATTCAGACGCCTTCACCCGTGCAGATCAATGGGACCGAAGCCCCTCGGCTGGCTGTCTTCAGCCAGGGCCAGGCGTGGGAGGTCCCGCTCGGCGACGGGCTGTCCATTGGCCGCCAGTCGGACAACGGCCTTGTGCTGGCCCAGCCGAATGTCTCGAGGCTGCACGCATCTATCGAGCGGCGGAGTGAAGGCGGGCGGGATGTCTACCTGCTGCGGGATCGGGAAAGCGGCAACGGCACGTGGATTGGCCCGGAGCGCATCGGCGAGCGGGTGCTCGCGCCCGGCGATACCATCCGCATTGGCGACGCCCGGCTGGTCTTCAAAAGCGCGCTGCACGACGCGCAGGAGACACTCATCCAAGCCCCTCCCCAGGGGCAGCGGCGACCCGTCGTCTTTGTGCCGGGGATAATGGGTTCCCAGCTTTGGTTGGGCAACGAGCGGGTCTGGCCGAATGTGCGTACCCTCTTTACCAACCCGGAGATTTTCCGTCTGCCCGACGACGCGCCCCTGCGACCGGAGGGGATTGTGGACGAGGTGGTGGTCGTCCCCAATCTGATCCGTCAGGAGCAGTACAGCCGCCTGAGCGATTTTCTGGTGGAGAGTCTGGGCTATGTCCGGGGCGTGGACCTGCTGGAATTCGCCTATGACTGGCGGCAGGATGTGCGACAGTCGGCCCGTAAACTGGGCGAAGCCATCGAAGCCTGGGGTGTGACGCCGCCGGTGACGATTATCGGTCACAGCCTGGGGACTCTCGTCACCCGCTATTTTGTCGAGCGGCTGGGGGGCAGCCGGGTGGTGGACAAACTGCTGCTGATGGGCGGCCCCCATCAGGGCGTGCCGGAAGCGGTGACGACGCTGCTTTCCGGTCCCAATCTGCTCCCCTTCGGGCTGCTGGGCGAGCGGCTGCGGGATGTGCTGGCGACCTTCCCCTCGGCCTATCAGATTCTGCCCCGCTATGCCTGTGTGCAGGACGAAAGTGGGGATCCCGTGGATATTTACAGCAATCCAGCCTGGCTGCCGGAAGAGCGGCGTCCTCTGCTGGCTCTGGCCCAGGAGTTCCAAAATGAGCTGGCCTACACGCCGCCCAGTGTGCCAACGGTCTGTATCTTTGGCTATGCGCAGAAGACCCTCACAGACCTGCGCATTCGGCTTGGCCCAGCCGGCGGCTGGCAGAAACTGGACCTGCAACGGGTGGACGCGGGGGACAATTCTGTGCCCCAGGCCAGCGCGGTCCTGCCCGGTGTGGACATCCACCCGGTGCAACAGCATCACGGCTCTCTCTATGTGGACAGCGATGTACGAATGCGCTTGCGAGTGGAGTTGACCTGGCGATGAAAGAGAACCCAACCATCACCGATTATACAACCGTCCGTCTCCTGGGCCAGGGCGGCATGGCCGAAGTCTACGAAGGGCTGGACCCGGACCTGAACCGGCCCGTCGCCATCAAACTCATTCACCCCCGCCTGGGGGTGGATGCCCAATTCGAGGCGCGCTTCCGCCTCGAGGCCCGGCTGGTGGCGAGCCTGCGCCATCCCCACATCGTCCAGGTCTACGACTATCAGGTCACCGACGACGGCCCGGTGATGGTGATGGAATACCTGCCCGGCGGCTCGCTGAAAGATCGACTGGACGATCTGCGCAGCCGAGGCCAACGGCTGCCCCTGGCCGAAACCGCAGCCATCACCGACGCTCTTGCCTCGGCCCTGGACTACGCCCACCGCCAGGGCGCGATCCACCGGGATGTGAAGCCAGCTAATATCCTCTTTGACAAAGAGGGTGCGCCGGTGCTGGCCGATTTCGGCATCGCCCGTATATTGGACGACCAGAGCGGCCTGACCCAGCCGGGCACTATCCTCGGCACACCCGCCTACCTCTCCCCGGAGCAGGCCGCGGGGGAAGTGGCTGGCCCATCCAGCGATCTCTACAGCCTGGGCGTTGTGCTATACGAGATGGTCACCGGCGCGCCCCCCTTCCAGGGCACAACCACAGCTATCCTCACCGGCCACGCGGCCAGCCCGCCGCCGCCAGCCCGCAGCCGGGTGGCGGACCTGCCCGAAGCGGTGGAACACGCTCTGCAACGGGCATTGGCGAAGCAGCCCGCCCAGCGCTACCCCAGCGGCGCGGCCCTGGCCCAGGCATTTCGGGCGGCTATCGGCGAGGTCGGGGCCGCCGCGCCTCTGACTGAACAGCCGACGCTCATTGAAGGCAAACAGGCGACATCCGCCAAAGCCAAAATCCAGGCCGATGCCCCGCCCGCTCCCCCAGCCATCAGCGCCAGCGCGAACGACGACCGGATGGCCCAACTGGCCGACAAACTGGACGTCCTCTCCCCACTCATCGGCCACTCTATCCCCGACGCCTATCGGGACGGGCGCAGTCGTTTGGCCACTACCCTGGGGCTGATCGGTCTGCTCTTTGCGCTCCTCAAATTTCTCACCGACTTTTTAGATTTGGCGCAGAAAGCCTGGCGGCCCGTCGGTCTGGCCCTGCAAAGCCTGCCTCTGCTGGTGGGTCTGCTGCTGTTGGCCGGCGCCGGCGCGGCGCTGGTGGCCCTGCGCCGGCCCAACCGGATGCTCAACCGGCAGCGGGCGTTGGGCCTTTTTGTCGGGCTGGCATTGGCCGGTCTGCTCTGGAGCGGCTGGACTGTGGCCCAATGGCTGCGCCCGCCCGACAAATTGATCGTTGCCATCGGCGAATTTGAACGCTTCAGCAGCCGGGTGGGCAACCCGGCCGGCGATCTTTTCGTGGCAATGGAGCGGGCCTTTGCGCCCCTGCAAGAGCGGGTGAGCGTCCAACGCACCTTTCGCACCTATACCAGCGCAGCCGAGGCCAGCGCCGATGGCATCGCCCGGGGCGCGGTGGCCCTGCTCTGGGGCAGCTACAGCGATGACGGCGTGACCGTCTATTTGGAGGCGATGGATCTGCCCGCCCAGGCCGAAATCGGCGGCGTCGCCCTCTCTCTGCAAAAATTCTCCGGGCTGGCCGAACGGATAGGAATCGGGCGGGCTGCGCCTGCCGGGCAGATGGGTCGTTTCCAGCGGCAACCCCTCTACATCCCCGACCGGGTCTCCTTCACCGCGGCAGAGACAGAGCAGATGACCGCCGCGGCTGCCTTTGTGCTGGGGGTCAGCTTTCAATTGGCGGGTGAGAGGGAGAGCGCGTCGGCCCTGTTGGATCAGGCAGTGGCTGGGCTGGGGCAAGGGACAAGTCGGCTGGTCGGCGGGGAGATGCTCTACTTCCAGCGGGGGGTGCTGCGCTGGGAGGAAGGCCGCCAGGACGAGGCCATCGCCGATATGGAGCAGGCCGTCGCCCTGGCCCCGGACTATTACCCGGCCCGCTACAATCTGGCGATCTTCTATGCCAGCGATTGCCCCACGCCGGCCCGCATCGAGCAGGCCATTGCCCAGGCAGAAGATGCGGCCCAACTTCGGCCCAACGACGACAGCCACCGCAGCCTGTTGGCGTCCCTCTATTTGCAGGCCGGGCGCAGGGGCGATGCCCTGGCCCTGCTCGATCAGAGTGGCACAGCGGCCCCCACCACTGCCGAGGAGTATCTCTTCCTGGCCCAGCTCTACACGGGATTGGGGGAAGCGGCCAAAGCGGCCGAGGCTGTGGAACAGGTGTTGGCTCTGCTCGCCGACCAGCCAAGTGATGGCATCCAGGAGCAGTTGATGCTGGGCACGGCCTATCTCCTGGGAGAACGCTATGGGGAGGCGCTGGCCGCGTTCCGGGCCGTGACCGAAGCCGATCCGGAGAACCCGGACGGTTGGCAGGGCGTGGGCGATGCCCACTTTTGGCAGGAAGAGTGGGATGCCGCGCAGAGTGCCTATACAAAAGTCGTGGCGCTGACGCCGGAGAGCGGGGACGGCTATCTGCTTCTGGGCCTGACCGCCTCGGCAGCCGGGGATCGTTTTGCCGCGGCGGCTGCCCTGGCCCAGGCAGCCGAGCGCACCGCCTGCGATCCCACACCGGCCCTCCTTCTGGGCGGGGAATATGTGTTGCAGGACGAATACACCCTGGCCATCGCCGCCTTTCAAAAAGTCTTGGCCCTGGACCCGGAGAATGAGAATGCCCTCTATCTCCTGGGCAGTGTCTATGTTTTGCAGGAGGATTGGGAGCAGGCGGAAGATGCCTATGCCAGAGCCGCGGCTATCCAGCCTGACGATCCGTCGATTCTGCACGGGCTGGCCCGCTCCCTTTCGGCCCAGGGCAAAGCGGTGGAGTCGGAAGGGCCGTGGCGGCGCTACACCGAACTGCTCCCCGATGACAGTGAGGCGTGGCAATTCTTGGCCCTGGCCCTGCTCTTTCAGGGGCGCAACGATGAGGCCGCCGCCGTGGCCCGCCAGGGGTTGGCCGTCGCCGAGGGTGCAGAGTTGTACGTCTCTTTGGGGATGGCCCTGGACGGCCTGGGAGAGGACGAAGACGCGCTGGCCGCCTTCCGGGAGGCGCTGGCTCTGGACCCGAAGAATGCAGGCGCATACCGGGGCATTGGGGAGATCAGCCGCCGGGCCGGCGCGCTGGACGAAGCCATCGCCGCCTATGCCGAAGCCGCCCGACTGAGCAGTGTTGCCTTAGATTTCGTCGCCCTGGCCGCGCTCTATCAGCAGGTAGGCCAGATCGATGCGGGTCTGGCCGCCATCGGCGCGGCCCTGGCCCTGGAGCCGGACAACAGCGACGCGCTCCTGCGCGCCGGTCTGCTGGAGCGGGATGCGGGCAATCTGGCCGCGGCGGAAGGCTATTTTCAGCGCTCGACCCGTCTGCGCCCCGACGATCCCCTGCCCCTGCTGGGGTTGGTGCAGGTGGCCTATCAGCAGTGCCGTCTTTCCAGCGCAGCCCAGGCGGCCAAACAGATGGCCGAAGTCGGTACGGCGCCCTTTTTCCGTATGCTGCTGGCCTCTATCTATCTGGCCCAAAACCGTCAGGCTGAAGCCCAGACGATTCTGGATGAACTGCGGGCCAGCCCGGTCAACGACAGCGACGCTCACGGGGCCGCGGCCCGCCTGCTTCTGCGCCAGGACCGGCTGGACGAAGCGCTGGCCGAATTCCAACTGGCATTGGAGGCCGCGCCACCCGGAACGCTGGGCGCGGCCCTGCTTCCCTATGAACTGGGCGTGCTCTATCTGCTGTTGGATCAGCCCTTGCCTGGGGCCAGCGAATTCAGCCGGGCGTTGGCCCTGCGCCCGGCAATGATCCCGGCCCAGGTGAGTTTGGGGGATGTGGCTCTTTGGCAGGGGGAGTGGGAGACGGCCCTGGGCCACTATGCGACCGCTTGGGAAGCATTGCCCGTCTATCGCCCCCTCACGGATCAGGAGAACTACGACATTCTGGCCGCTCAGATCCAGGCCAAAGAGGCGCTGGTGATGGGCAAGCTGGGGCAGGTGGATGCAGCGGACGAGATGATGACGGCCGCCCTAACCCTGGGAAGGCAGTTGGTGGAGGCCAATCCCCAAAACCCCACGGCTCAGTTTGCCCTGGGCGGCCTGCACCTGCTGGCTGGGGCGCGTGAAGAGGCCGATGTTGCCTTTGCCCAGGCCATTCAGTGCGACGCGTCATTGGCGGTGGCGCGGGAACAGACGGAAAAGGTCGTGCAGCAGTTCCAGGAATAATCCGCCCCCGCAAACGACTTGACGAACTCGCGCAGATCGTGTAGAGTACTCGCTACATTTATCTGTGCAAAATGGAACAATCGAGGCAGAGCCGCTCCTGCGGCACCATTCATCCCCAATCTGCCCGACTCCAACCAGCGACAACGACGTCACCCGGTCTGTGCCGACCCAAATGCCAGTGATTATTCAGAAATTGTCGGTCGGTTCTACCGGTGATTGCCCGCCGCGGATGCGCGGCGGCCACAGTAAGGAGACGTCGCAATGTTCGCAGACAAACAGCCTGCCGAGCCTCATCAATCCAAACTTCCTTTTGGCCTCCCCAAGAAACAGGGACTCTACGATCCTTCCTTCGAGAAGGATGCCTGTGGCGTTGGCTTTGTGGTCAACATCAAAGGCAAGAAATCCCACGAAATTGTCAGCCAGGCCCTGACTGTCCTGCTCAATCTGGACCACCGGGGCGCGCGGGGGGCCGAAGCCAACACCGGCGACGGCGCGGGCATCCTGCTCCAAATCCCCGACAGCTTCTTCCGCCGGGAGTGCCCGGCCCTGGATATCAGCCTGCCCGCGGCTGGGCAGTACGGCGTGGGGATGGTTTTTCTCTCGCCCAACGAGCAGGAGCGCAACGAATGTATGGAGCGCTTCGAGGAGTTTGTACAGGACGAGGGGCAGCACTTTTTGGGCTGGCGCAGAGTGCCCACGGACAACACCGGTCTGGGCGCGACGGCCCTGCTGGGTGAACCTGTCGTCTATCAGGCCTTTGTCGGGCGCAACCAGGCCAACCTGGCCGGCGACGATATGGCCTTCGAGCGCAAACTCTACGTCATCCGCAAGCGGGCCGAGCACGCCATCCGCTACGCCGACTTCCCCGGCGGCGACCGTTTCTACATCGCCAGCCTCTCCTGTCGGACGATTGTCTATAAGGGGATGCTCCTGCCCGAACAGGTTCCCAGCTTTTTCACAGACTTGACCGACGAAGGCTTCGAGAGCGCGCTGGCGGTGGTCCATTCCCGCTTCAGCACCAACACCTTCCCCAGTTGGGAGCGGGCCCACCCCTACCGCTATATCATCCACAACGGCGAAATCAATACCCTGCGCGGCAATGTCAATTGGATGTACGCCCGCCAGTCCACCTTTGAATCGGAGCTTTTCAGCGACGATCTGGCGAAGGTATTGCCGGTGATCAACGCCGACGGCAGCGATACCGCGATGTTCGACGAAACCCTGGAATTCCTGCACCTGGCCGGGCGACCCCTGCACCACGCGGTGATGATGATGATTCCGGAGCCGTGGTCGGGCCACGCCACGATGAGCGAGAGCAAAAAGGCCTTCTACGAATATCACAGCACACTGATGGAACCCTGGGACGGCCCCGCCTCCATCGGCTTTACCGACGGCACTGTCGTGGGCGCGGTGTTGGACCGCAACGGTCTGCGCCCCTCCCGCTATTACGTGACAAAGGACGATCTGGTGGTGATGGCGTCGGAGGTGGGCGTGCTGGACATTCC
Organism: Caldilineaceae bacterium; assembly: GCA_023384455.1. Lineage (GTDB taxonomy): Bacteria > Chloroflexota > Anaerolineae > Caldilineales > Caldilineaceae > JACQGT01. The sequence goes on from JAHDWH010000028.1 coordinate 25,444, forward strand.
CGCCGACCGTATCCTCTACAAATCCCGGCTACAGCCAGGGCGGATGTTTCTGGTGGACACGGCCCAGGGGCGCATCATCGCCGACGAGGAGATCAAAGAGAGTCTGGCTGCCCAGCACCCCTACCGGGAATGGCTGGACCGCAATCTGGTCCATCTGGACAATCTGCCCGAACCGCCGACAGTGGCCGAACCGGACCACCGCACGGTTGTCCAGCGCCAGTTGGCCTTTGGCTACAACTACGAAACCCTGCGGGTGATCGTCGGGCCGATGTCCAAGGATGGGGTGGAAGCCCTGGGCGCGATGGGCAACGACGCGGCCCTGGCCGTACTCTCCGACCAGCCTCAACTGCTCTACAACTACTTCAAGCAGCTCTTTGCCCAGGTGACAAACCCGCCGCTGGATGGCATCCGGGAAGAGCTGGTCACGGCCAGCGATGTTTATATGGGCACGGAATTGAATCTGCTCAGCACCCAGCCCGAAAATGCCCGGCAGATTAAAATTAAGTCGCCGATTTTGACCAACAAAGAGATGGCGAAGATTCGCTATCTGGACGGGCCTGATTTCAAATCCCGAATCATCCCGGCCCTCTTCCGCATCGACCAGGGCGAGGCTGGGCTGGCCGGCGCGCTGGAGCAGATGTGCGAAGCCGCCCGCCAGGCCATCGCCGACGGGGTGAATGTGCTGATCATTTCCGACCGGGGCATCGACCGTTTCAATGCGCCGATTCCCGCGCTGCTGGCCGTCTCCGGTCTGCATCACTTTTTGATTCGGGAAGAATTGCGCACGCAGGTTGCGCTGGTGCTGGAATCCGGCGAACCTCGCGAAGTCCACCACTTCTCCCTGCTCATCGGCTACGGCGCCACGGCGGTCAACCCCTATCTGGCCTACGAAACCATCGGCGATATGGTGCGCCAGGGGCTACTGACTGACATCGACGAGTACACGGCCACCAAACAGTACATCAAAGCTGCGCTGAAGGGTGTGATGAAAGTGCTCTCCAAGATGGGCATTTCCACAATGCAGAGCTACTGCGGCGCGCAGATTTTCGAGGCGTTGGGGCTGAGCAGCGGGCTGATCGACAAATACTTTACCTGGACACCCAGCCGGGTGGAAGGGATCGGGCTGGCCGAAATCTGCCAGGAGGTGGAGATGCGCCACCGTAAAGCCTTCCCCGAGCGCCAGTTGAACGGCCACGTCCTGCCCGCGGGCGGCGACTACCAGTGGCGCAAGGATGGGGAGCTGCATCTTTTCAATCCCCAGACTGTTCATTTTCTGCAAAAGGCGACACGCAGCAACGACTACAAGGCATTCAAGCAGTATACGGCCCAGGTCAACGATCAGTCGGAAAAGATGGCAACCCTGCGCAGTCTGCTGGATTTCAAATTCCCCGAATCGGGTATTCCAATTGAGGAAGTGGAGCCAGCCGCGGCGATTGTCAAGCGTTTCAAGACCGGCGCGATGAGCTACGGCTCCATCAGCCAGGAGGCCCACGAGGCCCTGGCGATTGCCATGAACCGGCTGGGGGGCAAGAGCAACACCGGCGAAGGCGGCGAGGACAACGCCCGCTATACCCTGGAAGCCAACGGCGATTCCAAAAACAGCGCCATCAAACAGGTGGCGTCGGGCCGCTTTGGCGTCACCAGCGAATATCTGGTGATGGCAAAGGAGTTACAGATTAAGATGGCCCAGGGGGCCAAGCCCGGCGAGGGCGGCCAGTTGCCCGGACGCAAAGTCTACCCGTGGATTGCCCGGGTGCGCCACAGCACCCCCGGCGTGGGGCTGATTTCGCCGCCTCCCCATCACGACATCTACTCGATTGAGGACCTGGCCGAACTGATCCACGACCTGAAGAACGCCAACCACCACGCCCGCATCAATGTAAAGCTGGTATCGGAGGTGGGCGTGGGCACGATTGCCGCGGGTGTGGCCAAGGGCCACGCCGATGTGATTCTGATCAGCGGTCACGACGGCGGCACGGGCGCCTCGCCCCAGACCAGCATCAAACACGCGGGTCTGCCCTGGGAATTGGGGCTGGCTGAAACCCACCAGACGCTTGTGCTGAACAATCTGCGCAGCCGGGTGGTGGTGGAGACCGACGGCCAACTCAAAACCGGGCGTGACCTGGCGATTGCCGCGCTGCTGGGTGCAGAGGAGTACGGTTTTGCCACCACTCCGCTGGTGGCCCTGGGCTGTATTATGATGCGGGTCTGCCATCTGGACACCTGTCCGGTGGGTGTGGCTACCCAGAACCCGGAACTGCGCAAAAAATTCACCGGCGATCCCCAGCACGTCGTCAACTTTATGCTCTTTATGGCCGAAGAACTGCGGGAGATTATGGCGAAGCTGGGCTTCCGCACGCTCAACGAAATGATCGGACGCACGGATGTACTGGAGCCGCGCAAGGCTGTGACCCACTGGAAGGCCAAAGGCATCGATCTGGCCCCGATTCTCTACCGGCCCGATATGCCAGCGGATGTGGGCCGCTATTGTCAGATTCCCCAGGATCACGGGCTGGACAAGGCGCTGGACAACACGACTCTCCTGGATATCTGCCGCCCGGCCCTGGAAAATCGGGAGCCGGTGACAGCGGTCGTGTCTATCCGCAACACCAACCGGGTGGTGGGTACAATTGTAGGCAGCGAAGTCACCCGGCGCTACGGCCGGGCCGGGCTGCCGGAGGATACGATTCTCCTGCGCTTCCAGGGGTCTGCGGGCCAGAGCTTTGGCGCATTTGTGCCCAAAGGGATGACGCTGGTGCTGGAAGGCGACGGCAACGACTATTTTGGAAAAGGGCTGTCCGGCGGCAAGCTCATCGCCCACCCCCTGGACGAGGCTACTTTTGTGGCCGAGGAAAATGTCATCATCGGTAATGTGGCTTTCTACGGCGCGACCAGCGGCGAGGCTTACATCCGGGGCAAGGCGGGCGAGCGCTTCGCCGTGCGCAACAGCGGTGTACACGCGGTGGTGGAGGGTGTGGGCGACCACGCCTGCGAGTATATGACCGGTGGCCGGGTGGTTGTGCTTGGCCCCACCGGGCGCAACTTTGCCGCGGGTATGTCCGGCGGCATCGCTTATGTGCTGGACGAGACGGACGACTTCGCCATCCGCTGCAACCAGGAGATGGTGGGGCTGCACCGACTGACCGATGCCGCCGAGATTGCCGAGGTGGAGCAGATGATCCGCCGCCACGGCGAGTTTACCGCCAGCCCGGTGGCCGCCCGTGTGCTGGGCGATTGGCCGGCAATGGCCGCCAAGTTCGTCAAAGTCTTGCCCACGGACTACGAGCGGATGCTGGAAGCTATCGCCGAGGTGGAGGCCGAAGGGATCACCGGCGAAGAGGCACTGATCGTCGCCTTCGAGCGCAACAAGAACGACGCGGCGCGGGTGAGCGGAAACTAGGGAATAAGAAGATTTGCGCGGTGGCCTGACAAGGTGACAAGGAGACAAGGTGATCGGCCGATCACCCTGTCTCCTTGTCACCCTGTCACCCGGTCATCCTCGCGGTTCAACACACGCGGAGATATCTGAAAAATGGGGAAACCGACCGGATTTATGGAATTTGAGCGGCAGTTGGCGCCGGAGCGCCCGCCGCTGGAGCGCATTCAGGACTGGGGCGAGTTCCACTTGCATACGTCCGCAGATTTTCTGCAAACCCAGGGCGCGCGCTGTATGGACTGCGGCATTCCTTTCTGCCACACGGGCACGCTCATCAGCGGGATGGCTTCGGGCTGCCCCGTCAACAATCTGATCCCCGAATGGAACGATCTGGTCTTCCGGGGGCTGTGGCGGGATGCGCTGGACAGGCTGCACGCCACCAACAACTTCCCGGAATTTACCGGGCGGGTCTGCCCCGCGCCCTGCGAAGGCTCCTGCACCCTGGGAATTATTGAGCCGCCGGTCGCCATCAAAAGCATCGAACGCGCGATTATCGATTACGGCTTCGAGCACGGCTGGGTCACGCCCCATCCGCCGGAGAAGCGCACGGGCAAGCGTGTGGCGGTCGTCGGGTCTGGCCCGTCGGGTCTGGCCGCCGCGGCCCAGTTGAACCTCTCCGGCCACGAAGTCACCGTCTACGAGCGGGCGGACCGTATCGGCGGGCTGCTGATGTATGGCATTCCCAATATGAAACTGGACAAAGCGACGGTCCAGCGGCGCATCGATCTGTTGGCGGCTGAGGGTGTCAAATTCGTCGTCAATACGGAGATCGGTAAAGACATCCCCGCCCAGCAGTTGGTGGATGACTTCGACGCGGTGGTGCTCTGCTGCGGCGCCACAAAGCCCAGAGATCTGCCCGCCGAAGGGCGCAGTCTCAAGGGCATTCATATGGCGATGGAGTTCCTGCACGGCAACACCAAACATCTGCTCGACAGCCAGGACGGGCCAGTGGAGGGCGAAGGCTTTTCGTATCCCTTCATCAATGCCGAGGGCAAGGATGTGATTGTCATCGGCGGCGGCGACACGGGCAACGACTGTCTGGGCACGTCCATGCGCCATAGCTGCAACAGCGTGCATATGTTTGAGATTCTGCCCCAGCCCCCGGCGGAGCGGGCCAAGGACAACCCCTGGCCCGAATGGCCCAAAATTCACCGCATCGACTACGGCCACGAGGAAGTTGCGGCCAAACAGGGCGCAGACCCCCGCACCTTTGAGATCAGCACCAAAAAGTTTGTGGGCGACGAAGAGGGTAACGTCAAAGAGCTGCACACCGTCCTCATCCGCTGGGAGAAGGACGCCAATGGGCGCTTCCAACTGATCGAAATTCCTGGCACGGAGAAGGTCTGGCCCGCGCAACTGGTGCTGCTGGCGATGGGCTTCCTCGGCCCGGAGGATACGATTCTGGAGCAGTTGGGCGTGGAACGGGACCCCCGCTCCAACGCCAAAGCCGAATACGGCAGCTTTGCCACCAGCGTCCCCGGCATCTTCGCCGCGGGCGATATGCGCCGGGGGCAGAGTCTGGTGGTGTGGGCCATCAACGAAGGCCGGGCCGCGGCGCGGGAGTGTGATCGCTTTTTGATGGGGGAGACGGCGTTGCCGTAGGGATGTGGCAGGTGGCAGGTGGCAGGGATGAGCACTTCTGCCCTGAACATAACCTGTAACGCAAGCTGTTAGCTTGCGCCAGTGCGACCTACAAGGGACAGCGTCCACTTTTCATCCCATGTAGCCCCACCCGTCGCATAAAGAACTGTTCTGCTGTTTCGTTGTAGTCGAAGTTGATATTCCAATCATCTCCGCCGGGCGGCTACGATCAGTGCCCGGCGTGTGTTATCCAGGCACATCCCTGTAAATCGACGAAATGGGCAATTGGCGGTATACTTTAGCAATGACACATGGCTGGAGAAACGGTGATATTCTGCGTAATCTCCGTTCGTGACGAAGGAGGGTCGGTATGGCAGTTGTCGAAGTCGATTCTAATTTGGTGCAAGAAATACGCACGTATGGCGGGCTGGAAAACGGTAGCCTGACTTCACTGATTGAGGATGCCTTGCGCCGCCATCTTTTCCGTCTTCGCCAGCATAAACTCGATCAAGAGTGTGATTTTTATGAGGAAAGTCATGCACAGATCGTTGAAAAGTACTTGGGACAATATGTAGCGATTCATCACCGGCAGGTCGTCGACGCGGATGCGGATGGAACTGTATTGTCAAAGCGGGTGCGGCAGAAGTTCGGGCGCGTTCCTATTGCAATCATCCACGTCCAGGAAACGCCTGAGTGGCCTGTGTTGCGTATTCGTCGCCCCCGGCTGATCGGTTCAACATAAGATGGCGACCTACAGATTCCCCTGGTTTTCGTCGGATTATACGGACAATTACTACCCACCGGCTCCGGTGATCCCTCTGGAAATCGCCGGCCCTGAAATGAGCGATTGGATTCAGATTGACGAAGCGTTTGTGGATTCAGGCGCTGATTGGACGATAATTCCGGCTTCGTTGCTCGAACGAATTGCTGTTGTAGGGCGTGACCGGGCGTGGCTGCGCAGCCAGTGGGGAGAAGCTCGTCTAGTCCGCCGCTATGATATCGATCTGCGCATCGCTGACCGCACCTTTCCATCACTGCTTGTCGTTGAAGACGATCAGGGCGAAGAAGTGATTCTGGGACGCAATTTCCTGCGATACGTGCGGATGATGTTGGATGGGCCGGCAGGGAGTTTGACGCTGTTTGAATAATTCACTGATTTTCAACCACAATCGTTTTGCAAATAGAGGGAATTTAGCAATGGGAAAGACACTCTTTGAAAAAGTCTGGGAGACCCACGTCGTTGCGCAGGACGAGGGCGCGCCGGCGGTGTTGTACATCGACGCCCATCTGATCCACGAAGTAACCTCGCCCCAAGCCTTCGCCGAACTGCGCGAGCGGGGGCTGCCCGTGCGTAGGCCGGACAAGACCTTCGCCACAATGGACCACGCCATCCCCACCCGCATCGGCGTGGACATCTCCCTCTGGCCCGCTGACGCGGCGACGCAGGTGGAGACCCTGCGCAAGAACTGCGCGGATTTCGGCGTGCCTCTTTACGACATCAAAGACGAAATTCAGGGCATCGTCCACGTCATCGGGCCGGAACTGGGCATCACCCATCCGGGGATGACGATCGTCTGCGGTGACAGCCACACCAGCACCCACGGCGCGTTTGGCGCGCTGGCCTTTGGCATCGGCACAAGTGAAGTGGGCCACGTCCTGGCCAGCCAGTGTCTGATGCAGAAAAAGGCCAAGACTTTCGCCATTACCGTAGACGGCGAACTGGGCAAGGGCGTCACCGCCAAAGATATTATTTTGGCGATTATCGCCAAGAATGGCGCGGGCGGCGGTCAGGGCTACGTCTTCGAATACCGGGGCAGCGCTATCCGCGGGCTGTCTATGGCAAACCGGATGACCGTCTGCAATATGTCCATCGAAGGCGGGGCACGGGCCGGGATGATTGCGCCGGACCAGACTACATACGACTACATTCAGGGCCGGGAGTTTGCCCCCAAAGGCGAGCGCTGGGACAAAGCCGTCGCCTACTGGAACACCCTTTACAGTGACGAGGACGCGGTCTTTGACCGGGAGTTGACACTCGACGCCTCCACGCTGGAACCGATGGTCACCTACGGCACAAATCCGGGTCAGGGCATCGGCATCAGCGGGCATATCCCCACGGCAGCGGAAGTGGCCGACCCGGCGGAGCGGCGCAGTCTGGCCGCGGCCCTGGAGTATATGGGGTTGAGCGAAGGCCAGAAGATGGCGGGCCAGCCGATTGATGTGGTCTTTATCGGCTCCTGCACCAACAGCCGGATGGAAGACCTGCGCGAAGCCGCGGCCATCGCCAAAGGGCGCAAAGTGGCGGACAACGTGCAGGCGCTGGTGGTGCCCGGCTCCAAAGCCATCAAAGCCCAGGCCGAGGCTGAGGGATTGGATGTCATCTTCACTGAGGCCGGTTTCGAGTGGCGGGGCGCGGGGTGTTCGATGTGCCTGGCTATGAACGACGACAAAGCCGGGATGGGCAAATACGTGGCCAGCACCAGCAACCGCAACTTCCAGGGCCGCCAGGGACCCGGCTCCCGCAGCCTGCTGATGAGTCCGATTATGGCCGCCGCGGCTGCGGTCAGCGGGCGGGTGGTGGATGTACGGGAGATGATGTAGTTTTCAAAACATTTGAGGATACGACAATGCAACCCTTTACCCAATTGACCACCACGGCCCTGCCTATGCGCCGGGAAAATGTGGACACGGACCAGATCATCCCCGCCCGCTATCTGACGGCTGTGACCAAAGCCGGGATGGGCGACGGTCTCTTTTCCTGGTGGCGCTATGGCCGGGATGGCAAACCCAACCCAGACTTCGAACTGAACAAACCGGAGTACAGCGGCAGCCAGATACTCATCGCCGGGCGCAATTTCGGCAGTGGCTCCAGCCGGGAGCACGCGGTGTGGGCGCTGACAGAGTACGGCTTCCGGGCCGTCATCGCGCCGGGCTTCGCCGACATCTTCTACAACAACAGCCTGAAGAACGGCCTGCTGCCCATAGCCCTGCCCGAAGAGACGGTGGCGATGCTCTGGGACCTGGTCGAGGAAGACCCGACCACAACCATCGCCATCGATCTGGAAAACCAGACCGTCACCCTGCCCGACGGCCAGCAGATGGGTTTCGCCATCGACGGTTTCCGCAAGATGTGCCTGCTCGACGGGCTGGACGATATGGGCTATCTGCTGGCGAAAGACGACGCGATTGTCGCCCACGAAGCCGGCCTGCCCTACTGAGGAGGCGTGGCTTCTGTGAAGATCGCCATCGGCTCGACCAATCCGACAAAAGTGGAGGCAGCCTGCCGGGCCGCAGCCAAAGTCTGGCCGCAGGGCGAAGTGGTGGCTGTGGCTGTCCCCTCCGGCGTGGCGGAGCAGCCGATGAGCGACGACGAGACCATCCGCGGCGCGGTCAATCGGGCACGCAAAGCCCTGGCCGCGGTCGACGGCGTGCAGATTGGGATGGGCGTGGAAGGCGGCGTGCAGGACACGCCCCACGGGATGTTTGTGGGCGGCTGGGCCGCGGTGGTGGACCGAGACGGCTGTCTCGGCATCGGTGCAGGGGGGCGGGTACTGCTGCCCGAATCCATCGCCCGACGCATCCGGGCGGGGGAAGAACTCGGCCCGGTGATGGACGATTTCAGCGGACGGCGCAATGTCAAGCACGGCGAAGGGGCCATCGGCATCTTTACGAACGGGCTGATTGAGCGCACCGCTGCCCTGGAAATCGCCCTGACCTACGCCCTGGCCCGCTTCATCACGCCGGAAAATTACAGGGAAGAGTGAATGGTTGCATCGAATATGCCATCTTTCTGACCAGAAACGTGATGCGTGAGATCGCCGAACGATCTCGCGTTTCACGCCTCACGTTTCTTTGTGGCAAAACCCAATAGAAACGACAGCGATAAGCACGTATGACGACCTATCAAAAACCCGTATTCCCCAGCGCGGCAGTCTGGAAAGACTCGGCGCTGGTGGAGAATTTTCTGGGCCGGGTGCGCAAGGGTGTGCCCCTGGCCGAAGCCCAATTCGATGTGATGATGCGGGTGATCGAAGGGCGGGGTCAGCCCGTCCACAATTTTCTGGACCTGGGCTGCGGCGACGGTGTTCTCGCTTCTGTCATTCTGGCTGAATATCCTGACGCTACCGGCGTGCTGGTCGATTTTTCAATGCCGATGATCCAGGCTGCCATCGCCAATTTGAAGAACTACGGCAAGCGTATCCACTTTTCCACCGTCGATTACGCGGACCCCAACTGGTTTGGCACAGTCGCCGCCCACGGCCCCTACGATGCGATTGTCTCCGGCTTCTCCATCCACCACCACTCGGATCGGGTGAAGCAGCAGATTTACCGGGATGTCTTTGATCTGCTGGGGCCGGGGGGCGTCTTTGTGAATATGGAGCACGTACGCTCGGCCAGCAAATGGCTGGAAGCTGTCCACGACGACTTCTTCATCGACAGCCTGTGGGCCAGCCAGGTGGGGCGACGGGAGAGCGAGAGCCGGGCGCAGGTGGCCGCGGCCTATCACAGCCGGGATGACAAAGCCGCCAATATTCTGACCCCAGTGGAAAGCCAGTGCCACTGGCTGCGCCAAATCGGTTTTCTGGATGTGGACTGTTACTTCAAAGCCTTTGAACTCGCCCTTTTCGGTGGTCGCAAGCCGCCGCAAAAGAGCATCAACGATTTCGACTAATTATCTATTTCTCGGAGGCAAAACGTATGGCAGAGAATGGGTTTGTACACCAATTTCAGGAAGCCGGCTATGTGGTTGCGCGCGGGCTGTTCAGCGCAGAGGAAGTGCAGAGCTACCGGGAGCATTTTATGCAGATGCGGGCAGCGGGAACCTATCCTGGCGACTTTGCCGGCGTGGACCTGACCAGCAGCGATCCCCTCAAACGCTACCCCCGGATGATCCACATGCACCGCTGGGACGATCTCAGCCTGGGCTGGATGCTGGATGAACGGCTCAACCGTTGGATGACTGGTCTGCTGGGCATCGAACCCTACGCCGTGCAGACAATGCTCTATTTCAAGCCGGCGGGCGGCAGGGGGCAGGCACTGCATCAGGACCAGTACTACCTGAAGGTGCAGCCGGGGACGTGCATCGCGGCCTGGATGGCCCTGGACGACTGCGACATCGAAAACGGCTGTCTGCAAGTGGTGCCCGGAACGCAGAATTTGCCCATTTTGTGTACAGTGCAGGCCGACACCACCCAGAGTTTTACCGATGTGACGGTACCCATCCCCGACGGAATGCAAGCCGAGCCGGTACTGATGAAAGCGGGGGATGTCCTCTTCTTCAACGGACAACTCATCCACGGCAGCTTCCCCAACACCAGCCAGAACCGCTTCCGCCGCTCCCTCATCGGCCACTATATTGTGGGCGAGGCCGAGCAGGTGGCAAAGTTCTACCACCCGGTGCTGCGGATGGACGGCACACCTGTGGAGTTGGGCGTCAGCGAGGGCGGCAGCGAATGCGGCGTCTGGGTGGAGGAAGAAGGAGCACCCGCTGTGAAAATGCGTCCACTGGACACGCCGATGGCGATGGTGACGGAATAGAGTGATGCGTGAAACGTGAGGTGTAGTCACCTGATCTCACGTTTCACATTTCACGAATCTGGGCGAAAAGGGCAGCGTATATTCAGCATTAGAAAGGTATCCATTGTGGACGCACGTATCGTCGTTTTGGCCGGAGATGGCATCGGCCCGGAAGTGACCGCTGAGGCGGAAAAAGTCTTGACGGCCATCGGCCAGAAGTTCGGCCATACTTTCGCATTTGACCAGCAATTGATGGGTGGCCGGGCCATGGACGAACTGGGCACGAGCCTACCCGACGCCACTGTGGAAGCAGCCAAGACTGCCGACGCGGTGTTGCTGGGCGCGGTGGGCGGTCCCAAATGGGACAACCCCAACGCAGCAGATCGCCCGGAACGGGGGCTGCTGGCTATCCGCAAGGCGCTCAATCTCTTCGCCAACCTGCGCCCGGTGAAGTTGCATCCCCAACTGATCGGGGCCAGCGCCATCAAAGCGGAGGTGCTGGCAGGCGTGGACCTGCTGGTGGTGCGGGAGCTGACCGGCGGCGCCTACTTTGGCCCGCGCAAGGAGGCCGGCGCGGACGGCGACGAAGCCTACGACACAATGCTCTACACGACGCCGGAGATCGAACGGGTGGTACGTCTCTCTGCCGAAGCGGCAATGGGCCGCTCCAAAAAGCTGACGAGTGTGGACAAGGCCAACGTCCTGGCCTCCTCCCGGCTGTGGCGGCGGGTGACGGTGGAGGTGCTGAAAGAGTATCCCGAACTGGAAGTGGAGCACGTCCTCGTCGACGCGATGGCCATGCACCTGATCCGTCGCCCGGCTGACTTCGATGTGGTGGTCAGCGAGAATCTCTTCGGAGATATTCTGACCGATGAAGCGTCGATGCTGGCCGGTTCTATGGGGATGCTGCCCTCGGCCAGTCTGGGCGATCTGATGAACAGCCACAACCTCCCGTTGGGACTCTACGAACCCATCCACGGCAGCGCACCCGACATTGCCGGCCACGGCATCGCCAACCCCCTGGCCGCAATCCTGAGCAGCGCGATGCTCCTGCGCCACAGCCTGGGGCTGGAAACCGAAGCCGCGGCCATCGAAGCCGCAGTCGATTCCGTCCTCAACGAAGGCGTGCGCACCCGGGACATCGCCCATACCGGTACGGAGACGGTGGGGACGGTTGTGATGGGGGATTTGGTGGTACAGGCGTTGTAACGTACTGCGTATTGCATAAGGTGGCGCAGCCACGATTTGCGTGCGGAAGACGGGAGGACGTGAGATCACATGACGACACCTCACGTTTCACGTTTTACCGGTCTGACCGGGGAACTAACACCTGTGCGTTATTTCCTCGCTGGTCCGGAGTAGGTAGCCAAGTTTGAGCTTCGGCACAGTCGTTCCGCGTACCCACAATCTGATCGAACTGCTTGGCCTGTGTCTGCCCTTTGAAAGCAGATTGAGCCTTCAGCAAGATTTGCTCGTTGCTCTTGACCGGTACGCGGTGTTGTACCGATACCCCGGCGATTCGGCAGACAGAGAAGAAGCCCGCCGCGCCTATCCAACGATCGTTGAACTACGTCAGTTTATGCAAATGTAACTGCTCACCCCCTCCCAACCTCCCCCACTGTGGGGGAGGAGTCGATCCCCTACCCCTCCCTGGAATGGGGAGGGGTAGGGTGGGGTGGCTGAACAGTTACTGCCACAGAGAGTCCTATGCCCCCCGTCACCCTGCAATCCCCATCCAAACTGACCAGCGGCGTTATCGCGCCGCCCCCGGCCTTCCACATAATGCTGAAGCCCCGGGGCGCCATCTGCAACCTGGACTGCCACTACTGCTACTTTCTGAGCAAAGAGGCGATGTATCCGGGCAGCAAATTCCGTATGGACGAGGCGCTGCTGGAAGAGTATACAAAGCAGTATATCGCCGGCCAGCGGGTTCCAGAGGTCACCTTCGCCTGGCAGGGGGGCGAGCCGACGCTGATGGGGCTGGAATTCTTCCAGAAGTCGGTGGAGTTCCAGCAGAAGCACAAGCGGCCTGGGATGCGGGTGGAGAACGCCCTGCAAACCAACGGCACACTCCTGGACGACGATTGGGCGGCCTTTTTTGCCCAAAACGATTTTCTGATCGGTCTGAGTATGGACGGCCCCCAGCATCTCCACGACGCCTACCGGGTGGACAAAGGAGGCGCACCCACTTGGGAAAAGGTGATGCGGGCGGCCCGGCTGCTCCACAAACACGGGGTGCGCTTCAATATCCTGACGACCGTCCATGCGGCCAACGCGCCCCATCCGGTGGAGGTCTACCGCTTTCTGCGGGACGAAGTGAAGACCGAATTTATGCAGTTTATCCCGATTGTAGAGCGGGACAACGAGACCGGCTATCAGGAAGGGGACGACGTAAAGGAGCGCTCGGTGACTGCCGAGCAGTACGGCCAATTTCTGATTGGCATCTTCGAGGAGTGGGTGCGCCGGGACGTGGGGAAGGTCTACGTGCAGATTTTCGATGTGGCCCTGGCCGCCTACAGCGGCAACCGGCCCGGTCTCTGTATTTTCGAGGAGACCTGCGGTTCGGCCCTGGCAATGGAGCACAACGGCGATCTCTTCTCCTGCGACCACTACGTGGAACCCAACTATCTGCTGGGCAACATCCAGGAAATCCCGCTGATCGAAATGGTGGGGTCCCCGGGCCAGCGCAAGTTTGGCACAGACAAGCGGGATACCCTGCCTCAATATTGTCTGGACTGCGAGGTAAAATTTGTCTGCAACGGGGGCTGCCCCAAAAACCGCTTCATCGAAACGCCGGACGGGCAACCGGGTCTCAATTATCTTTGCGCGGGCTATCGGGCTTTCTTCAATCACGTGCGCCCGCACATGAATTTTATGACCAACGAACTGCACAACCGCCGCGCCCCGGCCAATATAATGGGTTTTATGGCCCAGCAGGATAAGCGGGTGCAGGAATTGTTCAGCCGGGCCAACCGCAACGATCCCTGTCCCTGTGGCAGCGGGCGCAAGTTCAAACAGTGCCACGGACAGGCTCGCCAGGCGTCTAGCCGATCAGGGCGCAAGTAGTTGAGCCGTGTGGCTGCTCTCGCGGGGTCACGGACCCGCGGGGGGCGGGAAACCCACGACTATTTCCGCCGCGCTCTATTTCCGGTTCAAAATCTGCCGGCAGACAATGGGCAACTCCACGCTGATCCTCTCCAGTTCACGTTGAAGCTCTGGCAGTTGCAGGCTGATTTCGCTTCTCAATTTCTGCAGAGCGCTCTCTTCGGTCTGGGCGCAAAGGTTTGAAAGCGCCTCCGCGCTGAACATTTTTGCGCTGGACTTGAGAGAATGGGCCGCCCGGTACACGGCCGGCAGGTTGTCCGCGGCCAATTCCACTTTCATCTCACCGACCATTTTCGCCGAGCTCTCCAGAAAGTAATCCACCATTTGCAGCACAATCTCCCGATCTCCGCCACAGGCATCTATGACATATGTCTGGATGATCTCCGGGTTCAGCGGAATGTGTCTGTTCTTTTCGCTCATTCTTCGGTTGCCTCCACCCATCGTTTCCGCTCGGTTGCCAGGACCGCCGCCACCAGCTTAAATTCTGCCCGGGCTGACTCCAGAAGGGGAGCGATTCCGTTTGGAGTTTTGGACCGGGCCATCCGTTCAATCTGTCCGCTTAACTCGGAAAGGGCGAGTGCGCCAAAGGTAGCCGAGCTGGATTTGAGTGAATGCGCGCTGATTTCCAGTGTGCGAAACTCCTGACTTTCGATTTCCGTGGACATCTTGCGCAGATGATCCGTACTGTCGTTGACAAAGATGTCGATCAGTTCTAACATAATTTCTGGGTCGTGATCGGCTACATCCTCTGCCAGCGCGTAGAGGACTGTGTATTCTATCGGACTATGAGGCACGCTGTGGCCTTCTGTCAAATGTAATTCCATACGGTTACTGCCTTCCTTTCGTCGGTCCAACGCTCTGCCTTTCATTATACAACAGGGGCCGGGTTTTCAGGAGAAATCTTCCTGTGTTGGAACGGGTGGGATTTGGTTGGCATTTGGCTTTCAGCTATACTGGGACGGTTGATCTCCGACACTGCCGACGGCGATAGGTCCGTCGGTATATTTTTGTGCGGTCAACGGATTGGCAAACTGGCTCAGCCAGGGGTGGGTTGGCAAGGCACGTCACAGGTGGCCTCTGACGGTCAATGGTACGCATTTAAGCGAAAGGGATTGTATGGGTGTGGGGTCGTTCGCGCTTATTTTCCAGATTTTGTACGCATTGGGCGCAACCGGCCTGGGACTCTACGGTCTTCACGCGCTTTGGCTCACCCTGTGCCTGCACCGTCCTGCCCGCTTTCCCCTGCCAGCCCCCTCTCCCGGGGATCTGTCCGCCATCGATCTGCCCGCTGTCACTGTGCAACTGCCCATCTACAACGAGCGCCACGTCGTCGTGCGTCTGCTGGATGCCTGCGCCCGGTTTGACTATCCGCCGGACAGATTACAGATCCAATTACTCGACGATTCCACAGATCAGACCACCAGCCTTATCCAGCGTCACGTGGAAGAGTGGCAGCGGCGCGGGGTGAATGTGGCGCTGGTGCATCGGGACGCGCGGGAGGGCTACAAAGCCGGGGCCCTGCGGGACGGGTTGGCCTCGGCCACAGGCGAATTCATCGCCATCTTCGACGCCGACTTTGAACCCCCCGCCGATTTTCTGGCCCGCACGATTCCCCATTTCCTGGGCGAAGGCAGGGCCGGAATCGGCTTTGTCCAGGCCCGCTGGGGACACCTGAACCAGAATTATTCCGTCCTGACCAACTGTCAGGCACTGGCCCTGGACGGCCATTTTGTGGTGGAGCAGACGGCGCGCCAGGCTGCGGGCTATCCCTTCGGCTTCAATGGCTCCGGTGGCGTCTGGCGACGGGCCTGCATCGAAGACCCGGCGGTGGGCGGCTGGCAGGCCGATACCCTCTGCGAGGACCTGGACCTGAGCTATCGGGCGCAGTTGGCCGGTTGGCAGCCCCTCTTTCTGCCCGATCTGGTCGCGCCCGCCGAGATTCCACCCCAACTGCTCGCCTTCAAACGCCAACAGTTTCGCTGGGCCAAAGGCAGCGTGCAGACGCTCAAAAAACTGGGCAGTGCAGTCTGGCGCAGCGGATGGTCTCTGCCCGCCCGTCTGGCCGGGCTGTTCCATCTGGGCAACTATCTGATCCATCCCCTGCTGCTGTTCCTGCTGCTGATTACACCTCTGCTGCTGCTGTTGGGCGTCGATCCCTTTGGCCCGTTGGCCTGGCTCAGTCTGGCCTCGGTTGGCCCGCCTCTGCTCTACGCCGTAGCCCAGCGGCGGCTGTCGCGGCGGCTCTGGCTGCGCCGCTGGGCCTATCTGCCTGTGCTGACGCTGCTGGGGATGGGTCTCTGCCTGAACAATACGCTGGCTGTCTGGCAGGCATTCGCCAATCGCCCCGGCCCCTTTCTGCGTACGCCTAAGTTTCGTGTAGAGGATCGGGCCGATTCCTGGCGGGGGAGCAGCTACGCCCTGGCCCTGGACCCGGTAGTTCTGGGCGAAGCGCTGCTGGCACTCTACGCATTGGGGAGTGTCTGGCTGGCCGCGGCCCAGGGCAAGTGGTGGTCCCTGCCCTTTTTGCTGCTCTACGCGGCGGGCTTTGGGCTGATGGTGGGGATGGGTGTGGGCCAGTCGCTCCGCTTGCGGGGGCGACGCAGACGCCAGACCGCCCGGTTTCGCGCCGCCGATCTTGTCAAAACCCAGGGGCGTTAGTACAATAACGGTAACTGTTCACCCCCTCCCAACCTCCCCCACTGTGGGGGAGGAGTCGATCCACTTCCCGCCCTGGAATGGGGAGGGGTAGGGTGGGGT
>JAHDWH010000361.1 GCA_023384455.1 Caldilineaceae bacterium
CCCCCATTTTTCCCCGCTCGTAGACCTCATCCACCTCGTAGGCCAGCCAGTCGTAGCTGTTATTTTCCTGCAGATCGGTGGCGAAGGGATCGCCTTCCAGCAGCAACCGAACCAGCTCGCCCTGCACCAGATCTGAATTGGTGATGGTGTGGCGGCGGTTGACCAGCACAATCACAAAGGCCGTGATGCCAAAACTGATGACAATCGCGGTCAGAATCAGGGCTTGCGGCAGAGGATCGGCCAGACCGCCCTGGGCCAGTTGGACCAGGTAATTCTCCTTATCAGTAAAAATCGGGGGTTCACCCAGCGTCAATTTCCCCGAACCAAAGAGGAGCAGATTGACCCCGTGGCTGAGCAGCCCCAGCCCCAGAATCAGTTTGATCTGCCCCCGGCGCATGACCAGATAGGCCCCGCAGGCAAAGAGGATGCCCACTGCCAGGGCCAGAACCAGTTGAGTCATTCGTCCACCCCTTCCGCCACTGCGTTCAGACCGAGCAGGTAGGA
Source organism: Caldilineaceae bacterium (assembly GCA_023384455.1). Lineage (GTDB taxonomy): Bacteria > Chloroflexota > Anaerolineae > Caldilineales > Caldilineaceae > JACQGT01. The sequence continues at coordinate 505 of JAHDWH010000361.1, forward strand.
GGTGACGACGCAGACCACCACCGTAAAAACGCCCAAATCGAAGATGACCGGCGTGCCGATCTCCAGATGACCCAGGGGCCCAAGCGGGATATCAAACCAAAGCCCTTTGAAGAAGCCCGTATCCAGCACACCCACGGTGCCCGCGCTCACCGCCGTCAACAGGCCGATGCCGATGCCTGGATGCAGGAAGCGACCCACCTGCTGGCGCACTACTAGTTCGCCCCGACTCAGAATTTGTAGCTGAAAGGTAGCGGCGGCCATCAGCCCGGCAATAAAGCCGCCGCCGGGCAGGTTGTGTCCGCGCAGAAGCAGAAAGAGGGTGAGAATCAGCAGCAGCGGCGTCAGAACCCGGTCGAGCAGGTGCAAATAGAGTTCAGACATTAGTGATTCTCCCCCTCGGCTTCAGCCGTATCCCTGCCGGTACTCTGTTGTTCTGTGGGATCGGGCAACCGTACCGCGGGGGCATGCAGCAGGGCATAACCACCCAGCGCGGCCAGGGCCAGCACAGTAATCTCGCCCATTGTGTCAAAGCCGCGGAAGTCCACCAGAATGACATTGACAATATTGGCCCCGTGGCCCAGGGGCACGGAATTTTCCACAAAATAAGAACTGATGACCGTGCCCGCGTTCATCGCTTCGCTGCCGTTGAAGAGAACCAGCACAAAGCCTATCATCCCCATGCAGAGAGAGACAAAAAGGATGCTCATCTGGCGCAGACGACCCATTGGCGGGCGCTTTTCTTCGGGCAATTTATAGAAGACCAGCACCAGCAGAACGAGTGTCAACACTTCGATCAGCAGTTGGGTCAGGGCCAAATCCGGCGCGCTGAAGAAGACGTAGAAAAGGGTGACTGTCACACCCACGACGCTCAGACTGATGATGGCGCTCATCCGGCTTTCGGCCCGCACCGTCACCCAGGCGGCCAGGGCGAGCAGAAAGGCCAGGATCAACTCCGGCCAGCCGATGGGCTGACTACCCATATCCGGCAGCAATTCGCCCAGAGACGTATAGGTGAGCGCCGCTGCTACGGGGACAAAAGAGACCAGCAGCACCACAGCGGATTGGGTTGCCAGTGTGTGGCCCTGGACAAGCCGGGCCGTGTGGTCGGCCAGCCCATACAGCCCATCCAGCGCGCGCTGAAAGAGCACAACCCCCCGCACGCTTTGGGGCAGCACAGCCAGGAATCGTCGATAGTAGTTACGGCCCAGAAAGAGCAGCGTACCTGTGCCGATGGCGAGCAGACTGGTGATAAAGACCGGCGTAAAGCCGTGCCAGAGGGCCAGATGGCTGTAGATTGTCTGGTTGCGGATGGCTGTGGCCGCCGGGTCGATGAGTTGGGCCAGTGGGCCGAGCAGGAAAGGGGCGGCTGTGCCCAGCAGCACCAGAAAGAGGGGCGGCAGCACAAAGCCAAAGCTGGGCGGGTGGTGGACGTGGGCCTCGTCGCTGACATCGGCTTCCCGGCGCAGAAAAAGCTCCCAGAGCAGCGTCAGGCTATAGGCCACAAAGAGCGCGCCGGCCATAGCCCCGCCGCCGTAGGCCAGCCAGCCCGCCAGGGCATTCCCGTGGGTGATGGCTTCCCAGCCCGTCTCCAGCAGCGTCTCTTTGGCCAAAAAGCCAAAGGTGGGGGGCAGACCGGCCATCGAAACGATTCCCAACACGCCGACGACACCTGTCAATGGAATGGCCCGCAGCAGCCCGGCCAGACGACGGATGTCCCGGCTGCCCGTGGCGTGATCCACAATCCCCGCCACCAGAAAGAGCGGCCCTTTGTAGAGGGCGTGGGCCAAAATTCCCACCACCACGGCCAGCACCGCATACTCACTGGAAAAGGCCAGGAGCATTGTCAGAATCCCCAACTGGCTGACTGTAGCGTAGGCCAGGAGGGCTTTGATGTCGTAGTTGCCGATGGCGAAAAAGGCGCCGATGAGCATTGTGATGCCGCCAAAGATGAGCAGACCCCAGAACCAGAGGGGGGTGTCGCTCAGGGCCGGGTGCAGCCGGGCCAGGAGAAAAATACCCGCTTTCACCATTGTGGCCGAATGGAGATAGGCACTGGCCGGCGTGGGCGCGGACATCGCACCGGGCAGCCAGAAGTGAAAGGGGAACTGGGCGGATTTGGTGAATGCGCCCACAAAAATCAGGACGACGGCGACGGTGTAGTAGGCGCTCTCCCGCAGCCCGTCCGCGGCGATTATTTGGGAGATGCTATAACTGCCCGCACTCTGCCCCAGCAACACCAGCCCCACCAGCATCGCCAGCCCGCCCGTGCCGGTGATGATCAGCGCATTGCGCGCGCCTGCCCGTGCCCGTGGACTTTCGTGATCGAAGCCAATCAGTAAATAGCTGGTGATGCTCGTCCCTTCCCAGAAGACAAATAACGTAAGTAAATTGTCGGCCCAAACCAGCCCCAGCATCGATGCCATAAAAGCAAAAAGGGCCAGATAGAAGTAGCCCTGGCGGGGCTGCTTCTCCAAATAGTAGTGGGTATAGAGCGCCACCGCCGCGCCCACCCCGGCCACAATCAGCCCAAAGAGCAGGGCCAGCCCGTCCAGCCGGAAGCTGATCTCCAAGCCCAGGCTGGGCATCCATTCCCAGCGCTCGGTGTAGAAATTGCCCGCCCCGATCTCCGGGATGCGCAATAGCTGCCAGACTGTAATCAGTCCCGGCGGGAGAATTGAGAGCCAGCCTACAATTGGTTTGTTGTGGGGGCGGACAAGCCAGAGGAGGACGCCGGATATAAAAAGAGCGAAAAGAGAGCCGAGAAGCATAGAAGGACGGTTTCGTATCCAGAAGGTGTGTGTCAGGTTGCGTTATTTCAACCTGCGCGCTACCATTTGGGCGCGTCTTCAAAACCTTTGAAGTATAGCGTACTGTACCGAAAGTCCCAAGTTCTGCCGCTGATCTTGACAGATCAGACCTGCTCTATAGGAGAGAATCCCCCCTTGAACCTGCGCCGCTCGGCTGTTCCCTATGTCCTCTTTATCGGCCTGCTCTTTGGCTCGTCCCTCGTCGTCTCCCGTTTCAGCGTCGGCCAGTTTGACCCCAGAGTCTACACCTCTCTGCGTCTGGCTATCGCCGCGGCCCTGCACCTGGCCGCCTACCTTTTCATCGGCTCCCGGGCCTGGCCCCGCAGTTTTTATCTGTGGAAGCACGCGGCTGTGCTGGGAATTATTGGGACGGCGATTCCGATGACGAGTGTGATTCTGGGGCTGCAATACCAGTCCAGCGGCGTCACTTCTCTGCTGTTGACGCTGAATCCAGCGGTCACAATTATTCTGGCCGAGATTTTCTTGCAGGATGAGAACCTGACCCGGATGAAAGTGGTGGGTGTGCTGGTGGCCTTTGCCGGCGCGGGGCTGCTGCTGATGCGGGGGGAGACGGGGCTGGCCTCCTTTGCCCAGGCCGACTGGCGGGGCTATGCCTGGACAGGCGTGGGGATTTTTTCGTCCGCGGTGGGGGGCGTCTATGCCAAGCGCTTTCTGGGCAAGGCGGATGGCTTTGACGTAGCCAGCGTGCGGATGTTCTCCGCTGCCATCGCCGTCAATCTGGTCACAGTCGTCACTGTCGGCTACGACCTGAGCCGGGTGGTCAACAGCGGTTACGCAGCCCTGGCCTACGCCACCTTCTCCACTTTCTTCGGCTTTATCGTCAGCTTCCGCATCATCCAGCGCTTCGGTGCGACGGTCTCTTCCCAGACCTCCTATATCATTCCCATCGTCGCCACCACCTGCGGCGCGCTCTTTCTGGGCGAGCGGGTGACGTGGCTGATGGTGGCCGGGATGGCTGTAATTTTCCTGGGGCTGGGGCTGCTCAACTGGAAGGGGGGCGCGGAACGGCTGCGGGGCTTCTACGGGATTCGGCGCTATCCGGGGTGAGGAGGGGATTGGGGATTGGGGATTGGGGACTGGGGA
>JAHDWH010000362.1:0-2207 GCA_023384455.1 Caldilineaceae bacterium
GTTTTGCCTTTTTTCAGCTTCTCACCCACTTTTGTGTTCTATTTTTCAGGGCAGAACGCAGATTACACAGATTTCGCAGATTTTATCCGTGTGAATCCGTTCTTTCCCTTCGACAGGCTCAGGACACCGCCGTGTCCATCCGTGTTCTATTTTTCAGGGCAGTGCGCGATTGCCGTCTGCGGTCCGCCGTCTTCTCTATGCGCGTTTCCTCGTTCTGTGGTACTATTTGTCTGCTTCCAGCCGCTCTCCCCTTCACTTCCATCAGGAGTTATCTATGACCGCTCCTTTCCCTCTTGTCATCCACGCCACCCACGAGGCGGGCGTCAAAGTCGGCGGTATCGGCGCGGTGTTGGACGGGCTGCTGGGCGCGGATGCCTACAATGCAGCCGTCACCCGCTCGGTGCTGGTCGGTCCGCTGGATGGCCGCGACGGTGTGCAGATGGAGCGGCTGAACAGCCCCCGCAACAGACTGACCATCCGCTACAGCAGCCTGCACGGGATTTTTGACGGGGTAGAGCCAGCCCTGGCCGCGGCCCTGCAGGGGATCGAACAGAGCTATCAGATCGCCCTTCTCTACGGAAGCCGACGCTTTGGGGGCTATGAGCACGAAGTGGTGTTGGTGGACGCCACCAATCCCGCGTCGGGACCCGTCAATGAATTCCGTTTCCACGTCTGGCAGCACTACGGCATAGACAGCAGCCGCTACGCCTACGCCGCCGAGATGAATCTCTACTTTTCGATTGCCCAGCCCCTCTTTGCCAGCCTCAAAGCCATCGGCGTGGACGTGGGGCTGAGCCAGGACGAGCGCTTTATTGTGGCCCACGAGTGGCTGGGGATGCCGGTGGTCTTTGCCGCGCAGATGAACGAGCCGGGCGCGTGGCGCACAATCTTCTATGCCCACGAAATGGCGACCGCCCGCCTGCTGGTCGAATCCCACGGCGGCCACGACACCCGCTTCTACAACGCACTCTTCCGGGCCAACGACGCAGGCCAAAGCCTGGACGACGTATTTGGCAACCACGACTTTTTCTTCAAACACGCCATCATCCGCCAGGCCGCGCGCTGCGACAATATCTTCGCGGTGGGCGATCTGGTGGTGCCCGAACTGCGCTTTCTGGGCGGAGAATTTGCCCACAAAAATATCGATCTGGTCTACAACGGCGTGACGGTCCATCCGGTCAGCCTCTCGGAAAAGCTGGCCTCCCGACGTCTGCTCCAGGACTATTGCCAGAATCTGCTCGGCTACCGGCCCGACTACATCTTCAGCCACGTCACCCGGATGGTGCTTTCCAAAGGGATGTGGCGGGACATTCGGGTGATGGAGCATCTGGACCGGATGCTGAGGGAGGCCAACAAAACCGCTGTCCTCTTTGTCCTCAGCACCAGCCAGCCCGCAGGCCGCCGCTCGGAATGGGTGCATGCCTGGGAGAGCCAATACGGCTGGCCCGTGGGCCACCGCTCGGACAATGGCGATCTGATCGACGCGGAGGTCAACTTTTTCTTCAACGGCGTGGATCCCTTCAACCGTCGGGCCAGGGATAGCCGCATTGTGTTGATCAACCAGTTCGGCTGGGATCGGCAAAGCTGCGGTCAGCGTATGCCCGCCGGGATGAGTTTTATGGACCTGCGCCGGGGCAGCGATGTGGAGTTCGGCCAGAGCGTCTACGAACCCTTTGGCATCGCCCAGGTGGAGCCGCTCAACTTTGGGGCCATCTCCTGCGTCTCCAACGTCTGCGGCTGTGTGGGGTTTGTCAACCGGGTGGCCCGGACGCTGGCTGCCGAGGAGGGTTCGACTTTTGACCCCAATGACAACCCCAATCTGGTGGTGGCCGATTACGTCAGTCTGCCCGACAGTTACCCGGTCTATTCCCCCCAGGACGCGCTCTCTATCGATCAGCCCACCCGGGATTGGATCGAAGGGATGAACAGCGGCGACACCGCCTGGCGCATCTTCCGTCGCCTGCCCCAGGACGAAGCCGGGATGGCGCGGCTGATGGAAAGCGGCGAGGCCCTGGCCAAAGGGATGAGCTGGGATGTGGTGGTGCGGGACTATTTTGTGCCGGGTTTGGAGCGGGCGCGTGTAACGCAAGCTGTTAGCTTGCGCACCCCAGCCGCAAGCTAACAGCTTGCGTTACGATAGGAGAAAAGTCGAGATGGCGCGGCTGATGGAAAGCGGCGAGGCCCTGGCCAAAGGGATGAGCTGGGAT
>JAHDWH010000362.1:2307-4409 GCA_023384455.1 Caldilineaceae bacterium
GATGGCGCGGCTGATGGAAAGCGGCGAGGCCCTGGCCAAAGGGATGAGCTGGGATGTGGTGGTGCGGGACTATTTTGTGCCGGGTTTGGAGCGGGCGCGTGTAACGCAAGCTGTTAGCTTGCGCACCCCAGCCGCAAGCTAACAGCTTGCGTTACGATAGGAGAAGCGTGTGGCGCAACGGGAATTGACGAACGAGGAAATGGAAGCTATCGTCGGCGGCTATCACAGCGCGCCGGGCGAGGTGCTGGGGATGCACGCAGTTTCGTCCGACGGCAAAGAGTCGCTGGTGGTGCGCGCCTTCCGCCCGCTGGATGTGGCCGTCTCTCTGCTGGACGGGAAGACCGGGCGCACGACCCCCCTGGAACGTATCCACCCCGGCGGACTCTTTGCCGCCCATTTCCCGAGGCGCAAAAATCCCTTTGCCTATCGCCTGTTGGTGGAAGACGCGGCGGGCAACCAGCACGAGATCGAAGATGCCTACCGCTTTCAGAGCGAATGGCTGACCGACTACGACCTGCATCTCCACGGGGAGGGGCAATTTCTGCGCAGCTTTGAGAAGCTGGGCAGCCATCCCCGCACAGTGGATGGCGTGGACGGGGTGCAGTTTGCGGTCTGGGCACCCAACGCCGAGCGGGTGAGCGTCATCGGCCCCTTCAACTTCTGGGATGACCGGGTGGCTGTGATGCACCACCGACCCGGCGGCGTCTGGGAACTCTTTCTCCCCAACCTGTCCACAGGCACGGAGTATAAGTATTCGGTCAAATCCCGCGCCCTGGGCCACAAAGCCGACAAGACCGACCCCTACGGCTTTACCTCCCAGATGCGCCCGGCCACCGCCTCGAAGGTCTGGAACATCGACGATTTCGAGTGGAGTGACGCTGAGTGGATGGAAAAGCGGGCGGCCGCACAGGCCATCGACCAGCCCATCAACATCTACGAAGTCCATCTGGGCAGTTGGAAACGGGGAGCGGAGGACAACGGCTTTCTTGGCTACCGGGAGTTGGCTCACCAGTTGGTAGCCCACGCGCTGGAAGTCGGCTATACCCATTTGGAACTGCTGCCCATCACCGAGCACCCCTACGACGGATCCTGGGGCTATCAGGTCACGGGCTATTTTGCCCCCAGCAGCCGCTTTGGCACGCCCGACGATTTCCAATATTTCGTGGACTATTGCCACCAGCACAGCATCGGCGTCCTGCTCGATTGGGTGCCCGCCCACTTTCCCAAAGACAGCCACGGCCTGGGCTTCTTCGACGGCACCCATCTCTACGAGCACGAAGACCCCCGGGTCGGCGAGCACAAAGGCTGGGGTACGAAAATCTTCAACTTTGGCCGCAACGAAGTGCGCAACTTCCTCCTCTCCAGCGCCCTCTTCTGGCTGCAAAAATATCATCTGGACGGTCTGCGCGTGGACGCGGTGGCGTCGATGCTCTATCTGGACTACGACCGGGAGGCTGGCGCGTGGCTGCCCAACCGCTACGGCGGGCGGGAGAACCTGGAGGCCATTGACTTTATCCGCAAATTCAACGATGCTGTACACGAATACGCGCCGGGTGCGATAACCATCGCCGAGGAGAGCACTTCCTGGCCGATGGTCTCCCGCCCTACCTACACCGGAGGGCTGGGCTTCGACTACAAGTGGAATATGGGCTGGATGCACGATATTCTGGAGTATTTCAAGCAGGACCCCATCTACCGGCGCTACAGTCACCACCTGATTACCTTCAGCCTCATCTACGCCTTCTCCGAGAATTTTGTCCTGCCCTTCAGCCACGACGAAGTGGTCCATCTGAAGCGCTCGATGCTGGACAAAATGCCCGGCGACCACTGGCAGAAGTTCGCCAACCTGCGCGCCCTCTACGGCTATATGACCGGCCATCCGGGCAAGAAACTGCTCTTTATGGGGGGCGAATTCGGCCAGTGGCGGGAGTGGAACGAGGCCCAAAGTCTGGATTGGCATCTGTTGGGCCATCCCAAACACGGCCAGTTGCAGCAGTATGTGGCCGACCTCAACCGGCTCTATCGGGAGGAGAAGGCGCTGTATGAAGTGGACGCCAGTTGGCAGGGCTTCGAGTGGATCGACCTGCACGACGTGGACAACT
>JAHDWH010000363.1 GCA_023384455.1 Caldilineaceae bacterium
TCTAGTCCGCAACCTCATCTGGACAGTGCGACGCACCAAAACGGGAAGTTATTCCTTGACAAGCCCTTACTCAACCCAAAGGAGTGTTGTCATGGCATTAAGCACCAAATCCACCATTCGCGATCTGATCGCCAACCCGGAGGCCAAAGCCATTCTGGAGAAGCATCTGCCCGGCGCATCCCGTCACCCAGACCTGCCCCAGGCCCTCTATATGAGCCTGCGCGAGGTGATGTACTACCCGGAGGCCGCGTCCGCCGGGGTGACGAAGGAGAAGTTGGAGGCTATCGACGCCGATTTGCAGGGGTTGGCGACTGCGTAAGAAGTAACCGCGAATAGCAGGATTACGCGAATAGTTGACGGGGATGCCCACATCAACTTACCCCTTGTGATTTGTTGGAAGGGGTAAACTGGTCAAGCCCGAGGCGATTGGGCCAAAGCACACCCATCGCCATCCCCGTCAACTATTCGCGTAATCCTGCTATTCGCGGTTACCCCCCGCCCTCTCCTCCGCCAGGGCAAAGGAATCGTCCTGGGGCGCGTAGCCCAGCTCGAGGCGGGCGTCGCTGATGTCCAGCCGCTTGAAGCGGTTCTCCGATACCCCGTGATAGATGCCGAAATCCAGACTGTCCGGCGCGTTGACCGCTGCGGCAATCAGCCGTGCGCAATCGTCCCAGGTCAAAACGATGTCGAGCCAGGGGTGTTTCTCATCGAGCACCTCGGAATCTCTGGGCTGCACCGCGCCAAAGCGCAGGCAGATGGAGGAGAGCTTGTGGGTGGCGGCGTAGTAACGGCCCAGGGCTTCCCCCCAGCATTTGGTTACCCCATACAGATTGACAGGAAAGACGGGCATATCCGTATGTACCTGCACATCCGCCGGGTAGCCCCACACCGCGTTGATGCTGCTGGCAAAGATCACCCGCCGACAGCCGGCCAGACGGGCTGCCTCAAAAACGTTGTAGGTGGCGATGACATTATTAGGCAGCAGGCTCTCCCACAGGGCTTCCATACTGGGGTCCGCCCCCAGATGGATAACCGTATCTACCCCGGCGCACAGGCTCTTCACCGCGGCAAAGTCGCTCAGGTCGGCCTGCTGGAAGGGGTAGCCGTGGGTCTCTGCGGCCTGGCGCTTGTCGGTGAGAACGAAGTCGTAGTCGTCTTTGTAGGTCTTCAGAAAAAAACTGCCGATGCGTCCGGCTGCACCGGTAATGAGTAATTTGCGGGTCATTGGGTTGGGCTCCTGGGATGAGAGAAGAAATGTATACTTGACAAAGTGACCGGGTGACAGAATGTCAATTTATGTCCGTGTCGGGTATGAAAGCTTTATCGTAGGCGCTGCTTGTAGCTGCGCAAGAGACGAGCACCCCTTTGGCTGACTGTGCGGTTCAAAACCGCATCTACAAAAATGCCAAATGACTTAATGACTTCGTTTACAGGGTATTCAATCACATAATTGTATCGCAGTGAATGTTACGCACAGATGCAAAGAATCAGGCTGCCTACTTCTCCAGAACGGCGATATACTGGCTGCCCGGAGAGGGAATAATTTCAGTAATATGCCAACCGGTTCCCTCCACAATAGTTGACAGTTCGGTCTGCGACACCATTAGATATGGCATCCAATCCCCCACATACTGGCGGAAGCGGCAGCGGATACGCAGTTCTCCGGCCAGCTTGCCCCGGGCCTGGTTGCGTCGGTGATAGGCCAGATGCTCCGGCTTGTCGGTCGTGTATACGTCCCGGGATTCTGCCACAATGCGGGCGTCCGGGCTGGTCAATCCTTTCAGACGGCGCAGAAGCCAGCGGGCACGCTGGGGTGTGGCAAAGAGACCAAAATTGTTACCCATCATCAGAATTGTGTCAAAAATGCCGAATGAGCCGTCGATCTGATGAAAGGGCAGGGAGCGGAGATCAGCGACACCCCGCTGGCGGCAGACCTCCAGTGCGCCGGGTGAAACATCGATACCCACGACCGGATGGCCCTTTGCCTGCAAATGGAGGGCAAAGCGTCCGGCACCCACGCCCACATCCAGCACCCGTCCGCGTACCCGCTCTATTGCCTGCTGCTGCTGATCGTCCCATTGGGCAAATGTGCTGAAATATGCCGATGGTTCGCCCAGAACATCCACATAGCCGTCATCCCGCTCGTATACTTCATAGGCCAGCGCACCCGTGTGGTGGGCCAACAGCAACTGGCCGAACGCGTCCTGATTCCCCGGATCCATACCTTCTCCCTGAATGAATACTTGCCACTTGTTACCTGCCACTTTCACTCCTTGCCTATCATACCGACGCGTGCTATAAAGAGCAAACAGAAATCACCATACGTAGGGTGGAATGGTATTCCGCCCCCCAAAAATAGACGGAATACCATTCCGCCCTACATCAGGAGACCCGGATGAAAATCGACCGTATCGAACTTTTTCCCGTCGCCACCCAGCGGCAGACAGGCATCGCCAACCAGCACGTGATTGTGCGGCTGGAGACCGCGGACGGCGCAGTAGGCTGGGGCGAGATGAGCGACCTCTCCCACGTGCCGATGTACCAGTTTGATATCCCGGAACTGGAGAAGATGCTGCAGCAGATGCTCCTGGGCAAAGACCCCCGCAACATCGCCAAATTGATGGACGACCTCATCCGCTTTTTCCCGGACGAGGGGCATATGTACAGCCGTTCCGGGCTGGTGCGCCAGGGGGTAGACCTGGCCCTGCACGATCTGCTGGGCCGGGTGGATGGGCTGCCCGTCTATGCCCTGTTGGGCGGCAAACTGCGCGACCGTACCCGGGTCTGCTACCCCATCTTTCGTATGCGTTCGGTGGAGGAGGTGCAGCCAAATCTGCAACGGATCGAGGACAAACTGGCCGAAGGCTTCGACCTGATCCGGGTTTATGTAGGCGTCAACGCCGAGGCCGACGCCCAATTCCTGGCCGCCTTCACCGACCGTTTTGCCGGGCGTGTCCAGATCAAATCCCTGGATTTCTCCAATCTGGTCAAATGGCGGGAGTCGTCCAAACTCATCGAGCGCTATTCGGACCTGTGCGATTTTATGCTCATCGAAAGCCCGGTCCCGCGTAATGACTTTGACGGTCTGGCAAACTTCCGCAACTTCAGCCGCTGGCCCGTCTCCGAGCACGTACTGCACATCCATCACGGCTGGGCACTGCTCAGCCAGGGCTGCGTGGATATTTTGAACGTCTCCCCCTACCTTCTGGGTGGTCTGCAAGCCAGCCTGCGTCTGATTGCCCTGGCCGAAGCCGCCCACGCCAGCGTCCTCATCGGCACTACCCAGGAATTGAATCTGGGCACCGCCGGGGTGGGCCATCTGGTGGCCGCGGCCCGGGTGCTGGACTACCCCAGCGACAGCACCGGTCCCCATCTCTACACGAGCGATGTGGTCAAAGCGCCCGTGCAATATATCAACAGCCACCTGATTGTGCCCGAAGGGCCAGGGCTGGGGGTGGAAGTGGACGAGGCCCGGCTGCGGGAGATGAGCAAAGAAGCCCGTTGGACCTTTGGCCTGGACCTGGCCGGGGTTCTGGACCGCACCCCAGCCAATCGTCCTTCGGCGGAGAAAAAGTGAGCATTCACTCCACAGCCCTGGCCGATCTGTTGCAAAAGGTGAACTTTTTACAGGGTATCTCGCCAAGTGCCCTGCAAAAGCTCGTGCGTTCTGCCGTGCGCCGGGAGTACGCCGAGGGGTCTATCCTCTTTATGGAGGGCGATCCGGTTATCGGTTTTTATCTCATCGAAACGGGACATGTGAAGATCAGTCGGCTCTCTCAGGACGGGCGGGAACACATTCTGCTTTTGCTGGGGACGGGTGACTCCTTCAACGAAGTGGCCGCGCTGGACGGCGGCCCTAACCCGGCCACGGCCACGGCCCACACTGATACAGTAATCCATTGTATCCTGCGCGACGATCTGCGTGAGACGGTCCGTCAGCATCCTGACCTGGCCTGGGCAATGATTGAAAGTATGGCCCAGCGGGCGCGCCACCTGGTGGGAATGGTACAGGACCTCTCTATGCGCAGTGTCAAAGGACGGTTGGCCCGGCTCTTGCTGAACCAGGCCGAGGCCAACGAGACCGACGCAGTGCCCCGGATGTTGACCCAGGAGGAGATCGCCAGCCGCCTGGGCACTGTGCGGGAGATGGTGGGGCGGGCCTTGCGCAACCTGACCACAGATGGCATTATCGAGTTTGATCGCCATCGCATTGTCATTCTGGATGTAGAACGGCTGCGCAAAGAGGCCGAAGTGTAACGCAAACAGTAACTGCTCACCCCCACCCAACCTCCCCCACTGTGGGGGAGGCGTCGATCCAGTTCCTTCCCTGGAATGGGGAGGGGTAGGGTG
>JAHDWH010000364.1 GCA_023384455.1 Caldilineaceae bacterium
TCCACGAAATGACTCTAGTCCGCAACCTCATCTGGACAGTGCGACGCACCAAAAACAGCCACTACGATTGTCGTCGCCTTTTTGGTTATTGTCCAAAGCCTGGCCTTCTGGTCGGGCAGCGCCACCCTCCTCACCAGCAGTGCGGTCAACGCCATCATCACCTTCGCCATCTACCCCATCACCCTCTTTGACGGTACAGCCAAACTGCTGCTCTTTACCCTCATCCCTGCCGCTTTTGTGGGTGCGCTGCCGGCCCAGTTTGTGCGGAACTTCGAATGGTCAAGTCTCGGCCAGCTACTTTTGGGCGCGCTGCTCTTTCTCGGTTTGGCAATTCTCGTCTTCTACCGGGGGCTGCACCGTTACGAGAGCGGCAGCGCCATTCAGGTGCGCATGTAGGATTTGTTGACTTGAAAATAGAACGCGGATAATGCGAAAAGGACGGATGGGCGCGGATTAAAAATCTGCGCAATCTGTGCTCCTATCTTCATCCCTGATTGTGCCCAGTCGGGTATGGACATTGATTTCTGAATACGAAATTGCTATTTGATTCGGCGTGGAATTTAGCGTATACTGCGCCCAGACGGTGATGTAGGCAGCGAGAGAGGAGATGCCTATGGCGACTTCGTATGTATTGGAACAGAAAGTCGATAGATTAGAAGATGCGATGGCTGAAATGGCCCGCGAGGTCGCGCGCACGTCCCGTGTAGTTGCCCAGACATCTCGTGAACTTGCAGATTTCAAGAGAGAGATGCAAGACTTCAAGAGAGAGATGCAGGACTTCAAGAGAGAGATGCAGGACTTCAAGAGAGAGATGCAGGACTTCAAGAGAGAGATGCAAGATTTCAAGAGGGAGATGCAGGACTTCAAAAACGAATCCCGTGCCGCCCGGCTGGATATGAACCGGCGCTGGGGTGAGTTGTCCAATAAAATGGGCACGATGGCCGAAGACCTGGTTGCGCCCAGTATTCCGCGTATCTTGCGCACGATGTTGGGTTGCCCCGGCGATGCAATCGATCAATCCGCCGTGCGTGTGCGCCGCCGTTCCAGCCAAAATCGGGAGATTCGACGCGAATTTGATGTGATCGCCTCCTGTGGTAACTATTTTTTGATCAACGAAACCAAAAGTAATCTCAACCCACGAGATGTAGAACAGTTTGTCGATACCCTATCCGTCGCTCGGGAATTCTTCCCGGAGGCAGCCGAAAAAAGTATCGTCGGTGTGCTGGCTTCCCTCTATGTAGACGAAAGCCTCGTTCGCTTTGCGGAGCGCAACGGTTTGATTCTCCTCGGCTTCGGCCAGGACGTGATGGATGTGCTCAACTCCACCGATTTTTCCCCACGACTCTTCTGATTTCCCGATTGCTGCCAATTTTATACATCTTGCCTGTTTTTTTAGATATCCCTCACTACCTGGAACGATTCTAAGTAAATTTGACAAATAGCTGCTGTTGTTCTATTATTCTTCCACAACTTAGAATCATTCTAGTTTTTGCGTGGGAATATCCCGACGAAATAGCCAATGCACACACTCCACGATTATCTCAACGCCCTGAAAACCGGCGGCTATCGCATTACCGATCAGCGCCGGGCTGTCTGTGATTTTCTGGCCGCCACGCCCACCCACCCTACGCCTTCGGATGTCTATGGCGCATTGAGCGCGACGCACCCGGAGATCAGCCGGGCCACTGTCTACAACACACTCAACGCGCTGCGGGATTTGGGTGCGATTGTGGAGATCAGCGTGGGCGGCGACCACACCCACTACGACACAAACCCAGAACCCCACGTCAATCTGGTCTGTCTACGCTGTGGACAGGTGGTGGATTACGCGGGAGACGTGCCCCTGGCCGTGCTCTACGAAACAGTCCACGCCCAGACTGGCTTTCAGGCCGTCTCGGCCCAGGTGCAAATGGTGGGCTTTTGCGCCGAATGCCAGACCCGCAAACGGGACGAAATCCGCCGCCAGCTACAGGCGTCGGCTACTATTTAACCGTCAGGAATACCTTTCTGGTTCTGGTGCGTCGCACTCTCCAGAAGATATATCTTGGCCCCAGATGTCGGCGGACAATGCGACGCACCGAGTTCTTGACAGTTACTATCTCTCCAGCAGAGGGGACAAAGCAATGACAACCCAACCGATAAATGCCACTTTGGAACAGACTTCCAGCGCTGTCCGATCAGCCCAACGGGGTGGCGGCAACAGCCTGGCCCGTGCCCTGCTTACCCCCGCCTTCTGGCGGGAGAACCCGGAACTGGCCCTGGCCGCCATTACCCTCATCGCCCTGCTGGTGGGCTGGATCGGCGGCAGTCTGACCGATACACTCCCCGGCTGGGCCATAACTGTTGCCGCGCTGATTGCCTTTGTGGCCGGCGGCATTACCGGCACACGGGAAGCCCTGGCCGACGCCCTGAAATGGGAGCTGAACATCGACTTTCTGATGGTTACAGCGGCTCTGGGCGCAGCCTTTATCGGCGAATGGGAGGAGGGCGCGCTGCTGCTCTTCCTCTTCACCCTGAGCGGCGCGCTGGAAGGCTTTGCCCTGGATCGCACCCGCAAGGCGATTGAGGGGCTGATCGAACTGCGCCCGGAGACGGCCTGGCTGCGTCGGGGAGATGAACTGATCGAGACGGCGGTGGACGATTTGCAGCCGGGGGATGTGGTGGTTGTGAAGCCCGGCGAGCGGCTGCCCGTGGACGGGGTGGTGGTGCGGGGTACAAGCACCTGCGATCAAAGCCCCATCACCGGCGAGAGCGTGCCCGTCTATAAAGAGCCGGGCAGCGATGTCTTCTCCGCCACCATCAATGGCAGCGGCGCGCTGGATGTACAGGTGACGAAGCTCGCCAGCGAGAGCACCCTGAGCAAAATCATCCAACTGGTGCAGGAGGCCCAGGAGGACGCCGCGCCCACCCAGCGGCTCATCGACCGCTACAGCCAGCCCTACACCCTGACAGTTATCGGCGCGACGCTGCTGGCAATGCTGATTCCCTGGCTCTTTGGCAGCGAACCCTTCAGCGAGACCCTCTACCGGGCGATGACGCTGCTGGTGGTCGCCAGCCCCTGCGCGCTGATCATCAGCACACCGGCCAGCATTCTGAGCGCGATTGCCGCGGCGGCCCGGGGCGGCGTGCTTTTCAAAGGCGGGGCCTATCTGGAAAAGACAGCGCAGATCGATGTGCTGGCCTTTGACAAGACGGGGACTCTGACCTACGGGAAGCCCGAACTAACCGACATTCGCCCGCTCAACGACTACAGCGTGGAGGATGTGGTGCGTATTGCCGCCGGCGCGGAGAGCCTGAGCGAGCATCCGATTGCCCGGGCGATTCTCAACCGGGCGCTCAAAATGGGGCTGGAAATCGAGGAACCCCAGGAATTTCGTTCCATCGCCGGCCACGGCATCCAGGCCATCTACCAGCGGGGCAACCAGCAGGAGATCATCTACATCGGCAACGATCGGCTCTTTATGAGCGAGTCCATGGACCTCTCCCCGGCGATTCGGATGGTTGGCAGTTCGTTGCAGAAGCAGGGCAAGACCGCTATGCTGGTGGTGCGGCGCAGCACTGTGGAGGATACGCTGGGCGATGACCGAGACTGGGAAGTGGTGGGCTATCTGGCTGTGGCCGACACCCTGCGCGAGAACGCGGCGGCGAGTATCGCTGCCCTGCGCAAAGTGGGTGTCCGAAAGATGGCGATGCTGACCGGGGATAACCACAGCGTGGCCGAAGCCATTGCCCGTCAGGTCGGGCTGGCTGATGAGGATGTCTACGCCGAGCTGCTGCCGGAGCAGAAGGTGGAGATTGTGCGTCGGCTGGCTCTGGAGGGTCGGGTGGCGATGGTGGGGGACGGGGTGAACGATGCGCCTGCGCTCGCCACGGCCAGCGTGGGTATCGCGATGGGCGCGGCGGGCACGGATGTGGCCCTGGAAACCGCGGACATTGTGCTGATGTCCGACGACCTGAGCAGAATCCCCTTTGCCATCGGGCTGAGCCGCAAGGCCGAGAGGATTGTGCGCCAAAATCTCGTCTTCTCTTTGGGGGTGATGCTAACCCTCATTCTGCTGACGATTGTCGCCCCGCTGATTGTGCCGGGCTTCCGCCTGCCCCTGCCTCTGGGCGTTGTCGGCCACGAAGGCAGCACGCTGATTGTGGTAATGAATGGGCTGCGGATGTTGGCGGTACGCAAATAAAAAGCAACTGTTCAGTCACCCGCTCCAGTTTCCTCCCCGGAAGGGGGAGGAAACTGGAGCGACTCCTCCCCCCCAGTGGGGGAGGTTGGGTGGGGGTGAGCAGTTACTAATTCGGGAGAAAATCGAAA
>JAHDWH010000365.1 GCA_023384455.1 Caldilineaceae bacterium
ATCTGCGAAAATCTGCGCAATCTGCGTTCTGATTTTCATTGATTATGGGTGTGTTCCCTCGTGTACAACTGATGTGAGAATAGGACGCGGAAAGAGCGGATTGACGCTGATAAAAATTCTGGAACGGGTATGAAGACTGGCTTCTTTACTTTTTTGGTCTACTATTGTTTTGCGGTTTATCTCCGTGGGGAGCGTTGATTATGTGGCGAATGCGCTGGATCGTAATTGCAGGATTGGCTCTGGCCCTGGCGAGCGTGGCCTATGGGCGTTTTGTGCCTCGATCCGCAGTGGCAGCCCCGGCCCAGCAGGGCATCAACCAGTTGCCTTTGGAGCTATACATCCTGGTCAATCAACCTGGCCCTCTTTGGTTGGCGCGTATCGATCTGGAAGGGGTGGACCTGGGCGGGGCACGTCTGACCGGCGCTAATTTACGTCAAGCGCGGCTGAACTCGGCGAATCTGAGCGATACGAATCTGGTGGGGGCCAATCTGGAACGGGCCAATCTGGTCAGTGCTAATTTGACCGGGGCTTCTTTGCAAGGGGCCAGTCTGGTCAGCACATCCCTGCAGAACAGTGACCTGCGGGGCGCGGACCTGACCCTAGCCAATCTGACCGGTGCCAATGTGACTGGTGCGAAGTATGACATCACCACCTTCTGGCCCGCCGGTTTCGATCCGGTGGCGGGCAAGGCCACGCTGATCGAGCCGACACCGACCCCTGCGCCGCCTACGGCTACGCCAGTTCCGCCGACGGCTACGCCAGTGCCGCCAACCGCCACGCCAGCGCCACCAACGCCGGAAGCGCCCACACCTGTGCCGGCCGCGGAAGAGCCAACAGCGACACCCGTGCCCTGAGTGGAGAGACCGTAGGTCGGATTGCCAACCCGACCTACTCGTCTGATCTTCCACTGCCGAACAGGTATAGACTCTTTCCCGGTGAGCGCACTATAGGAGTTGTGGAAAGCACCTTTCTAATCGAATATACGGGACTTGCCAGGTTTCAGAAGACCTGGCAAGTCTTAATACACGTCAACGCTGACTGGCTACTTGGCAACGGCGACCGGCTCTGGCTGCAACTGCCAACCCACGACCGCGCCCTCTGTCTCTGCCAGGGCGGCGCGGCTGTTGGGCGCTCCCCTGTCTGGCCCGGTCGTCGGGCCAGGGCTGGGCTGGAAACGCACGCCATAGGTACGCATAATTTGGCGCTGGTTGGCAGGGGGCAGATCGCGCAGGGCGTAGCGCAAATCTTCCGTCAGCCGGGTACCCAGACTGTCGACTGCCCGACGCAGCCTGTTGCGACGCTGCCGGGCTTCGCCCAGGGCTGTCTTGGCGGCCAGCAAGCGCTGCAGATTGGTCTGTGCTGCATGGATCAGGGTGGACAACCGGTCGATCTGGGCCAGCGGCGCATGGCCCGCTTCCACGGCCTGGTCTGCGCCGAGACGCAGCCGCTCCGAGATTTCCAGCCATTCGGCCCGGCTGCAAGGTGTGGCTGCCCGACCCCGTTGGGGTAGCTGGGCGTAGGTGAGTAGCGCCGGGCCGTCGTCGCCGAAGCGCACCCGGTTGCGCACCTCGGTCCAGAGACGTTGTGTATGGTCGGCCAGGTCCTGAAAGGCGGCGTCGGTGGTCTGCTGGGCCTGACCGAAGGCCGCCCGGGCCGCGGTGACTGCTTCGTTGGCTGTGCGGAAGGACAGCAGGTGTTCGGTCAGGCCGGCCTGGGTCTCGGCAGCCAGGTAGACGACACCCGCCGTATTGTCCGTGGCCGCGGTGGCTGTTGCCATCTGGAGCAGGGCCAGACGAGCGCTGTCGCTGGTGGGGCGTTGGTAGATCGGCATACGTGTGACTCCTTTCAATAGGGAGGGGACGCAGGACGCAGATTGTTATGATCTCCATTGATCTGCGCCGATAGTTGTGCTTGTTTGACTGCGCCCGTCCGTCAAATGGTTGAATTGTTGCTTGCGCAGGAAACACAAAGGGTAATCGACGGTACCGTAAGATATGCTACCCTGTCTGGTAGCATAAATTGTTGGATGTAGTTCGGCAATAGTACCAGGGGCACAATTTTCTGGGATGTTTTGCCTAACAGATCAGTTGTTTCTGCGTAAATCTGTGTCCGCTTTTCATCCCCGTGGCGCTACCCGTCGCATGGGGAACTGGTCTGAGCAAACGAACTGCGGCTATATGAGACCAATGGAGAACAAAATGCCAGATATCTCCTTCGGGCAATTGATGCAAGCCAACGAACTGGGTGTACGTCTGGAGATCGTAGGGGGGCTACCCATCTGGGAGTCTCATCCCGTTCTCAAACATCAGCGGGCCGTCGATCGCATTCGTGCATCTATCCGCGCCCAGGAAGCCGTAGCTGGGTGGGTCAACTCCACCTATCGCCGTTGGGCCATTGACCCTTCGACAAGCTCAGGGCACGGAATGAGTCAGGATTACAAGTTGAATCTCTGGGATGGCAGGTAGTCCGACAACGAGGCAGCCATATCATCCTGACCAAAGCAGGTCACATGGCCACCTTATCCGCCCCCGATCACAAAGAGATAGCCAAAGGCAGCCTACGCAGCCTGATCCGTGCCGCAGAGCTGACCGTTTCCGAGTTTATCGAGGCGCTGTAGTATTCAAGCCCATCGATCAACCACCCCACCCATTCGTGCCATTCGTGGTTGCAAATTCGTGGTTGCAAAGGCAGGCAAGTCATGACCAAGTCTAAGCACATAGCTGAAGCCTCGATCGCTTACCAAAGCGCCGTGACCACAGACCTTGCTGTGCCCCTGGTAATCGAGCGTGATGGCGATCCCTTTGCCGTGTTGATTCCGTATGACGAATATCAACGACTCAGGACGATTGAAACCACAACGGCATATCATCAGACTCGGGCATGGGAAGAACTGGAAGCTTTGCTGAGTACGCTTCACGGCCAGCCCACTGGTTTGACCAGCGAAGAGATCGAATCGGAAATCACTGCCGCCCGAGAAGAAGTGCGAGTGTATCGCCGTGCCCATCACCGCGGTCATTGATACGAACATTTGGGTATCAGCTTTTCTGAACCCGCATGGCTATCCAGCCCGGTTGGTTGCGGCGGGAAGGGCAGGCGGATTGGTAGTGGTAAGTCGGCTGGTCAGGGCATCAGCGGCGCTGGTCTAAGCAAACTGTCCATACAAATCGAATCTGTGATCATCGGGCAGGAGGGAGAGATGGCTGCCTATTCATTGCC
Source organism: Caldilineaceae bacterium (assembly GCA_023384455.1). Taxonomy (GTDB): domain Bacteria; phylum Chloroflexota; class Anaerolineae; order Caldilineales; family Caldilineaceae; genus JACQGT01. The sequence goes on from JAHDWH010000365.1 coordinate 3,217, forward strand.
TCGGGACGCCTACGAGTTGTTGGTCGAGGCGCTGGGCGAAAAGCAGAAAGCTGAAATTTTCGCCCAGGCGCTGGAGCGTTCGATCCAGGCCATCGACGAGCGCCCCGACGCCGCCATTGTGGAAAAGAAGGGACAGATCAAGGCCGAGTTGCGGGACGATCTACGCCAGGAGTTGGTGACTCGGGAGTTGTTCGAGGAACGGATGAAGGTGATTGACGAGCGGTTCAATGTGGTGGACGAGAAGTTCACAAGTCTGAACTACAAACTCAACATCTTCATCGCCATCGCCCTCCTGGCCCTGACCCTGGCCAACCCCACCTTTGCCGCGCTGGTGAGTGGGCTGTTCCGCTGAGAAGGGGACGTAGTTTTTTGCGGATCTATCTGCGTGGCAATTTGGCCAGCGAAGCATGCGACGATTGGCCTGGGAACTCACGATCAAGTTGCCTGAGGCTGATCCTGGCCCCCGCCACATTCTGGGGAATTGCCCGTAGCCTCAGCCCCACCCTTCGTGCAATAGGGTAGTGTAACAGGTAAGGAGAAGCCATGAAACTAGACTATACTATTCAGGTTTGGAAGGAAGGCCAGCAGTTCGTAGCCCACGCCATGCCGTTGGATGTGATGAGTGCCGGACCGACGCCAGCAGAAGCGCGTACAGCCCTCTATGAGGCCGTTGACCTCTTTTTGGCGACTGCGACTGAAATGGATACCTTGGACGAAATCTTGGAAGAGTCTGGGTATGCCTTGAATCAGGGAGAATGGTTCAGCCCGGTTTGGGTAGCCATGGAGCAACACTCTACCCTTGTTGAGGCCTGAGCATGGCCAGAATGACACCGATCTCTTGGCGACTGTTGGAAAGGCTCTTTTTGGTATCCGGTTTTCAGTTTGCACGCCAGCAAGGAAGCCACCGCTCTTACACCAAGCCAGGCGTTGTGAGACCCGTTGTGATTCCCACCTATGATGAGGTTCCCGTTTCAATTATCCGCAACAACCTGAAGACAGCAGGGATATCCAGAGACGAGTACTTTCGGCTTTTAGACCAAGTGCGGTAGTA
>JAHDWH010000366.1 GCA_023384455.1 Caldilineaceae bacterium
TTTCTCGAATCTATCCGCGAAAGTCAGCCCGTTCTGCGTCATCCGCGTTCTATTTCTTGCCTCTCCGATAGGCCTGCTAGGGTGGGGTGGCTGTGATTCATTGAAATAGCCTCATTCCTCGCCCAGCAGCCTCCGAAAGAATACGCCCCGACGTACGTGGCGCACTGTCGCTCCTTCGGCCACCACCAGAACCTGGCTGTTCCAGGCACTCGCGCCCAGATAGATGGTGTATCGCTGATTGCTGTGGCCGATCCAGTGATGTCTGTACATCAGATTGGCAATTCGCGGGTCCGCCGCAATTGGCTCTTCGGGCATGACCATCTCCCGATAGCGGGCGGGGAACTCCCGGCAGGTTTCGCATTCCCCGCTTTCGTCCACACAGGCGGCGCAGTAGGCTTGCAGACAGAGGGTGCATTGGAGCGTATGCCCGCCACAGTGGCTGTAGCCACAACTGGCGCACAGGCTGTTGCAGGTCGGGCAAAGAGCCTCGCCGCCCAATGCGCAGTGGGTCTGGTCTTCCGGGCAGAGAACACGGCCACACTCCCGACAGGCTTGGGCGTGGCTGGCGCAGAGAAGCCTGGCGCAGAAGTGGCAGCGTTGGGCGCAATGACCGCACCCGGCCACGCCACATATCTGGCAGCCCACATCGGCGCGCTTGCTGACCAATTCCCCGCAACTGGGACAGGCCGAAAGACAGTCGGCACAGTAGGCTTGACCATCCGTCGGGTCCTGGGTGGCAAAGGCTGGCCCCACCGCGCGACCGCAGCTATGACAGGAGACAATGCAGTTGTTGCAGAAGCGCTGCCCGCTGGTGCTGCATCTGGTCAGGCGGCTGCTGTCCTGGTGACAGGCCGGACAGCGCACGGCACAGCCCCGGCAGATCAGACCGCCGGTCACCCCGTCCATGCGGAGGTGGCTGCGGCACTGACGAATGCCACACTCGGCGCAAAGCTCCTGGCAGCTATGGCAGACGTCGTCGGCGCAGACCGGGCAGCGGCTGCTGTGGGCAGGACAGGCCCGCTGCCCACAGGACCAGCAGTAGACGCTGCACTCCCCGCACAATTCGTCCGCACAGACAGGGCACGGGTGCAGACCGCAGCGGTCGCACAGAATTTCGTTGCATTGGCGGCATTGACGCAAACAGTCATCGCAGATCAGATGGCCGGCCCGGTCCAGCAGCAGAGCCAAGAGCGGATTCCCGCAGGCGTGGCAGGCAGGACGGGTCAGCTCCCCCGTATAGAGATTGCGGGTCACCTGGATTGTTGTGCTGCGCTTGCCATCGCCCAGGGTCAGATTGGCCTGGGCAACCGGTATGTGCAGGATGGCATAGCTAAAGAGACGGACCTGGACCCGCAGCCGGTGATTCTCGATCTCCTCAGCAATTTTGCGCTGCAAATCATCTTCCAGCACCCGGCGCTTTTCGCCCTGGGGATCGTGGCTGTCGTAGACTTCGCCGATCTGCTGCTCGTAATAGCTGGTCAAACGGGAGAGCACTTTGTGCAGCCGGGGCAGAATGGCCGATTCAAAGGCCACACAGCGCAGGTCCGCGTGATAGAGCGCAAACTTGCGCGCACTCTCGGCCAGACGGGTCAGGTGGGTCATTGGGGGCAGGCGGGGGGCAGAAGCCGGGGCCGCGTCGTTGTCTTCACCGGTGAACGGCTCGCCATCCTGCAAGAGACGTTCCAATGTGAGACCGTCACTCCCGTCCTCGGCCAGGGGAATCCGCAGGCCATCGCTGTTCAGAACAACCGTGTAGAGTTCTTCGCGCTTGTCATCCGAGCGATAGGTGATGTGCCAGTTGAGGGCGAAGATCCGCTGCTCTTCTTCTGCCAGTTTCAGCCCCAACACGGCCACATTGCGGGGTTGGACAGCCCGCAGCAATTGGTCTGCGCCCTGAAAGCGCCGGGGCAATTGCAGGAGCGTGACACCGCCCTGCGCGTCCAAATAGTCCATCATCTGGTCGTAGAGACGGCTGCCATAGGCCACCAGATCCGTGTGGGAGGTGACTTCTGCGTTGTGAAAGGCCAGATGCAGGGCCGGCTTGCCAAAATGGGCTGACAAGGCTGGGGGCAGGTCGATCCAGACCGACCCGTCGGCTGGTCGCTCGGTGATCTGGGCACTGAAGGAGCGGAAAAAGTCGAGCGCAAAGTCACGCAGGGCGTGCTGGCGGGCTGTGGTTGGCGCTGCCGGCTCGACGGCGGGCAAGATGGCACGTTCTGGAGGCATCTGGGTTTGTTATCACAAAGATAACTGCTCACCCCCACCCAACCTCCCCCAGCTTAGGGGAGGAGTCGATCCAGTTCCCTCCCTAGAGTGGGGAGGGGTAGGGTGGGGTGGCTGAACAGTTACTCATAAAGAGAGAAATCTCACCGACACGGGCTGCAGGAATTCCAATAGTATAGCACAAGTTAAAGAATGATTGCTCCTGATACTCTATTTGTGATAAAATGCACCATACCCAATCATTAAGTTTGCCGGTCGAGTCGTCCCACGTCTTACGAAAGCTGTATCAACAGTGAGTAAACGAAGCAGCAAAGAGATTCCTGATATTGTGATTGGCCGGTTGCCGGTCTATCTACGCACCCTCCACCTGCTGGCCGATGCTGGCCGGGATGTGACTTCCAGCCAGGAGTTGGGAGAGCATCTGGGCATCAGCTCGGCGCAGATTCGCAAGGACCTGAGCCACTTTGGCGAATTTGGCAAACAGGGCACGGGCTATAACATTCCTTATCTGTGCAATCAACTGCAAAAAATTCTGCATGTGGATCGGATCTGGCCGGTGGTGTTGGTGGGTGCAGGCTCTTTGGGCAATGCTATTGCCAACTACGGGGGATTCGAGAGCCGCGGTTTTCGTATAGTAGCTATTTTTGATGAAGATCAGCGCAAAATCGGGCTGCCGATGGGTCCGGTCCACGTGGAGGACTTCGCCAACCTGGCCCAACGGGTGGAGGAGAGCGGCGCGCAGATTGCAGTGATCGCTGTGCCGACCAGCGCGGCCCAGCGTGTGGCGGATCAGTTGATCGAAGTGGGGATTCATAGCCTTCTTTGCTATGCACCCATCACCCTGACTGTGCCGGATCGGGTGCGGGTGGAGTATATCGACCCGGTGATCCATTTTCAGCATATGACCTACTACTTGCGCTAGGCAGAGAGTTTGTCAGAGCCGGGAAAATTGAAGCGTGAAACGTGAGAATGTGTCGTTCTGTCTCACGTTTCACGCTTCAGTCACTGTGGATTGTACATCTGCCTATCCCAGAGGCTGTTTGCGGGGCAACCCTTGTCCCCGGGGGTATTGGGGAGGCGTGCGCCGCTGCTTTTTGATCAACAGCACCCGGCGTTCCTCCTCCAGCAGGGGCACTTGCACCGGGGCAAAGCGCACCACTTCACCCCCCAACAGATCGATAGCCTTACGGGCTTCGATAAACTCTTCGGCTGCTCCTGGCCCTTTGTAAGCCACGACAATCCCTCCCTGGCGGGCAAAGGGCAACAGGTATTCCACAAGAGTATCCAGGCGAGCCACCGCCCTGGCCGTCACCAGATCGAACTGTTCCCGATAGGTTTCCTGATGGCCGAGCTCCTCGGCCCGCCCCTGGACAACCTGTACCGCCTTCAACTGTAGGGCGGTCACCACCTCCTGCAGAAAGCGCACTTTCTTGCCCGTGCCATCCAAGAGTGTCATATGCAGCTCCGGCCAGGCGATCTTCAGGGGCAGGCCGGGGAAACCGGCCCCCGCGCCTACGTCGATGGCGCGCAAGCGGCGGGTTGACGATCCGCCGCCCATCTCCTCGCGAATCAGCGGGAGTCCGGTCAGACAGTCCAGGAAATGCTTTGTCTGGACACCGGTCTCGTCATCGATGGCGGTCAGATTGATCTTCTGATTCCATTCGGCCAGTAGCTCGTAGTAGCGGCGGAACTGGTCGATTTGGGTTTGGGAAAGGGGCAGTCCCAATTGGCTGCACCCCGCAAGCAATAGCTCCATCGGTCACCTCGTGTGGAAAGATTCAGTCCATGTGGCATTGTATCACACAGTATCTGCTTACCCCCACCCAACCTCCCCCACTGTGGGGGAGGAGTCGAGCCACTTCCCTCCCTGGAATGGGGTGGGGCGGGTGCATTTCCAGAACAAGCCACACGACCGGCTGACACCGATAACGACGAAAATACTGTACGTCGGACTGTCAGTCCGACTGGCCTGTTCTGTTGCAGGTCGGACTGACAGTCCGACGTACGAATGG
>JAHDWH010000029.1:0-34590 GCA_023384455.1 Caldilineaceae bacterium
TTGAATCCGTGTTCCTTTTTATCCGTGTATACAATCTGTCTATTTTCAGAACAGGAGGCTACTGTGCAACCGGGTCTGATAGGCCAGCCCGATCTCCAGGCTGCTCACGCCGGGGATGCCCTCTCGGCTGCCTTTGAATTCAGCCAGGAAATTGTGGGCCAACTGGCGTTGGACGCGCTCCTGCGCTCGGTGACCGAGCGGGCGCGGGCATTGATGCAGGCCAGCGGCGCTGCCCTCTGCCTGCTGGACGAGCAGAAGACGATTCTCTCCCTGGAAGCCCAGAGCGGCCAACCCAACGGTCCAAACCGTCACCGTCAACCCATCACCCTCGGTCTGACTCCATATGTGGTGGGCAAGGGCGCGACAGTCGTCACCGAAACCCTGTGTACCAACTGCAACTATCTGCTCAGTTTTGCCCCCGGCGCGTGTGTGGTCGCGCCCCTGCAAGTAGGCGATGAGATGCTGGGCGCACTCTGCGTGGTCCATCCCGCTGTGGCATTGGGCGACGACGCACTGGGCTTCACCCTTCTGGCAAATGCCGCAGCCCTGGCAATTGTCAATGCGCGGTTGGCCGAGCAGGGGCGGGAACAGGCCCGGCACGCGGCCATCCACACCGAGCGGGAGCGGATGGCCGCCGAACTCCACGACAATCTGGCCCAGACTCTGGGTTTTCTCAATCTGAAGATCGATCAGGTGCGGGAGATGCAGGCGGCAGGGGCATTGGCGACCGCGGCAGAGCAGTTGAACCAAATGCAGGCCGCGGTGAGCAGAGCCTATAATCAGGTGCGCCAGGCCCTCACCGGTCTGGCCGAACCGGCCGCGGCTGGTTCGGCGTCGGCCCAGGAGTTAGCAGAAGTTGTTCAGGCATTTCACCGGGATAGCCAACTGACTATAGACCTTTCGCTTGACGAGGCTGCCTTGGCCGAACTGCCTTCTTTGGCCCGGCAACAGGTTATCCACATTCTGCGGGAAAGTCTGGTCAACAGCCACCGCCACGCCCAGGCGGGGCGGGTCTGGGTGCAGGTGGAGCAGCAGAATCAGGAGGTTATCCTTACTGTTGGCGATGACGGCAGAGGCTTTGACCCGGCTTCTGTGGACAGACGCAGCCATCTGGGGCTGGGCATTATGCAACAGCGGGCTGCCCGCAGCGGCGGTGTGCTGAAAGTAGGATCCGCGCCTGGGCAGGGGACAACTGTTACGGCGCGTTTTCGATTGGTTGGGGAGCAGGTATGACCCGTTCACGCATTCTGTTGGCCGACGATCACGAACTCTTCCGCGAGGGATTGGCCGGGCTGATCACCAGTCAGCCGGATATGGAGGTGGTGGGGCAGGCCAGTGACGGCTTTGAGGCAGCCACCCTGGCCCGTCAACTGCGCCCGGACCTGCTGATAACCGATATTTCCATGCCCGTCTGCGATGGACTGGAAGCCATCCGGATGACCCGCCAGAGCCAGGCCGGGGCGGGGTTGCGGATTCTGGTGCTGACTGTGCATGACGAGGACGCCAAACTCTTCGAGGCGATCCGGGCAGGGGCCAACGGCTATCTGCTCAAAAACACCAGCGCCACGGACTTTCTGCGCACTGTGCGGGCTGCCCTGGCCGGCGAAGCCCTGCTGCCGCCCAAACTGGCCGCCCGCCTGCTGGATGAATTTACCCGGCTGGCCCGCCGCGCCCCAACGGTTGAAATGACCAGCGCCCCCAATCTCACCGAGCGGGAGCAGGAGGTGTTGGCGCTGATTGCCCAGGACCTCACCGACCAGGCCATCGCCCGGCAACTCTCCATCAGCCTGCATACGGCCAAAAGCCACGTACGCAATATCCTGGCCAAACTCCACGCGGTCAACCGCCACCACGCGGTGCAGATCGCCAGCGGGCAGGCCGACAGCCCGTAGGCTGGACTGATCACCGTACAAAGACGTAGTTCTTTCTCCTCAAAAACCCCTCTTACAATCCCTCTTTGTGCCTTCTGTGACGGATAGCCACACACGCCTCCCTTCTCTATAATTCAGGGCACGCTTATAACTACTCAGGCTTCAGGTGCGACGCACTCGCCACAGTATCTTTCGTACAGGAATCCACTCCTGGCGAGTGCGTCGCACCTGAGCAGTAACCACGCTTCTCGTTATCCAATGCCAACCGCCAGAGTCTTATTTGGCAACAAAGATTTCCCAAATGGATGCTGAACGCCACCGCATCTTCCTCATCGGCGATTTGCTATTTGCCGAAACTCTTGCCCAATGGCTTGACCAGAGCGAGGGTGTGGCGTTGGCTGGCAGCGCTCCCTCCATCCGGGAAGCATTGCCCAAACTGGCCCAGGAGAGTGTGGATGTGGTGCTGATTGCCACCACAGAGGAGCCAGCCCTGGACTTTCGTCTGCTGCTCGACGCCTGCTCTGATCTGCCGGTCATCCAGACCGATCTGCAACAGAACCGGGTACGATTGATCACTTCTCATCCTATCGGCCAGCGCCCTGCGGACCTGCTGGCTACCATTGCATCTCTGCCCAAACGGAGGTAGACGCATGGCTGAACTCTCACGTCGCGATTTCCTGAAACTCTCTGGTTTTGCCGCACTGGGTACGGTGGCGGCTACCTCCACACCCCTGGGCTTTCAACTTTTGCAGCCGGTGAATGTGGTCAACCCCCTGGCCGACTACCCCCTGCGGGATTGGGAGAAGGTCTACCGGGACCAGTACCGCTACGATTCCTCCTTCACCTTTGTCTGCTCGCCCAACGACACCCACGCCTGTAGGCTGCGCGCCTTTGTGCGCAACGGCGTGATTATGCGTTGCGAAACCAATTACGATGTGCAGAACTACGGCGATCTCTACGGCAACAAAGCCACCGCCCACTGGCATCCCCGGGGCTGCAAGAAGGGACAGACCTTCCACCGGCGCATCTACGGCCCCCACCGGTTGAAGGGTCCGCTCATGCGCAAGGGCTGGCAACAGTGGGCCGACGACGGCTTTCCCCTGCTCACGCCAGAGAATAAAACCAAATATAAGTTCGATGCCCGGGCCGACGACGAGCTGCTGGCCGTGGATTGGGAGACGGCCTATCGCTACATCGCCAAAGGAATGGTGGCGATTGCCGGTCGCTATTCCACCGACGAAGGCGTAAATCTGCTGCGGGAGCAGGGCTACCCGGAGGAGATGATCGCGGCCATGGACGGCGCCGGAACCCGCACCTTCAAGTGTCGGGGTGGAATGGGACTGTTGGGTGTCATCGGCAAATATGGGATGTACCGCTTTTCCAACGGGCTGGCTATGCTGGACACCCATCTGCGCGGGGTAGGGCCGGAAGAGGCCAAAGGCGGGCGCACCTGGTCCAACTACACCTGGCACGGGGATCAGGCACCGGGCCATCCCTTTGTGCATGGGCTACAGGCTGCGGACGAGGATTTCAACGACCTGCGCAATTCTATGCTGCACATCCAGTGTGGCAAGAATCTGGTCGAGAACAAAATGGCCGAGTCCCACTTCTTTATCGAGGCCATCGAACGGGGCGCAAAGATTGTCACCATCACCCCGGAATACTCGCCGCCCGCCACCAAATCCGACTACTGGATTCCTATCCGCCCGGCTACAGACACGGCCCTCTTTCTGGGCATCACCCGCTGGCTGATGGACAACGAGCGCTACGACGCACCCTTTGTCAAGCGCTTCACCGACTTCCCCTTTCTGGTGCGCGCCGATACCCTCAAGCGGCTGGCCGCGGCGGACCTCTTCCCCGGCTACCAGCCTGGGCTGGACCCGGATGGTCCTTCCTTCCAGGAGCAGGGGCTGAAACCGGAGCAGTACGAGAAGTTGGGCGATTATGTGGTGTGGGATGCAGCCAAAGGCGAGGCCGTTGCCATCACCCGGGATGATGTGGGCGACGCGATGGCCGCCAAAGGCATCGACCCGGCTCTGGAATGGAGCGGCACGCTGACCCTGGCCGACGGCAGCCAGGTGGAAGCTCTGACCCTCTGGTCGATCTACCGGGAGCATCTGCAAGAATACGATCTGGACACAGTGGCCGATATCACCCTGGCCCCCAAACATCTCATCGAGCGTCTGGCCGAGGATTTGGCCAGCATCCGCCCGGCGGCCCTGCACATCGGCGAGGGCATCAATCACTGGTTTCACGCCACCCTGGCCAACCGGGCCCAGTTCCTGCCAATGATGCTGACGGGCAATATCGGCAAGCCGGGCGCAGGCTGCTACACCTGGGCAGGCAACTACAAAGCGGCTCTCTTTCAAGGATCGCCCCAGACCGGACCCGGCTTTAAGGGCTGGGTGGCCGAAGACCCCTTCGAGATGAATCTGGACCCGGACGCCCACGGCAAGGATATCCACGCCCACGGCTACACCAAAGACGAAGAACCGGCCTACTGGAATCACTCGGAGCGCCCGCTGATTGTGGAGACACCGGCCGAGGGGCGCAAAGTCTTCACCGGGCAGACCCATATGCCCACGCCAACCAAAGTGCAGTTTGTGACGAACGTCAATCTGCTCAACAACGCCAAGCACCACTACGAGATGATCAAAAATGTCAATCCCAACATTGAATTGATCATCACCGTAGACATCGAAATGACCGCCACTGTCGAGTATGCAGATTTTGCTCTGGCGGCCAACTCCTGGGCCGAATTCGAGACCTACGAGGTTACGGCCTCCTGTTCCAATCCCTTCCTGCAAATCTGGAAGGGGGGCATCCCGCCGGTCTACAACACCCGAGACGACGCCCGCATTCTGGCCGAGACAGCCGCGGCCATCGGCGATGAGATCGGCGACCCCCGTTTCCGGGATTATTGGAAGTTCGTTCACGAGAAGCGGAGCGAAGTTTATATCCAGCGGCTGCTCGACTCGTCTACCACTACCAGCGGCTATCGCTTTGACGACATTATCAGCGGCAAATTTGGCGAGCCGGGCGCGGCGCTGATGCTCTTCCGCACCTATCCCCGCATCCCCTTCTGGGAGCAGGTTCACGAGTCTGTGCCCTTCTTCACCGACACCGGGCGCATGAACTCCTACTGCGACATCCCGGAGGCCATCGAATATGGCGAGAATGTGATCAGCCACCGGGAGGGGCCAGAGGCGACTCCCTATCTGCCCAATGTGATTGTCAGCAGCAGCCGCTTTGTGCGCCCCAACGACTACGGCATCGGGCCGGAGCATATGGGCTGGGAGGAGCGCACCGTACGCAACCTGGCGATGGAGTGGGAGAAGGTGAAACAGACCCACAATCCCCTGTGGGCGGATGGCTTCCACTTCTACTGTCTGACGCCCAAGACCCGCCACCGGGTGCATTCCTCCTGGAGTACGGTGGACTGGACGATTATTCTGGATTCCAACTTTGGCGATCCCTATCGGGCGGACAAGCGGCTGCCAGGGCCGGGGGATCACCAGTTGCATATGAACCCCCAGGCGGCCAAAGATATTGGCATCGAAGACGGCGATTACGTCTATGTGGACGCCAACCCCGCGGACCGGCCCTACATCGGCTGGCAGGAGGACGATGCCTTCTACAAAGTCTCGCGGCTGATGCTGCGGGTGAAGTACAACCCGGCCTATCCTTATAATATCGTGATGTTGAAGCACGGCCCCTTTATGGCAACCGAACGCTCTGTGCGTGCCCACGAAAGCCGTCCCGACGGTCTGGCCCGCTCGGCTGGCACGGGGTATATGGCGAATCTGCGCTACGGTTCCCAGCAGTCGATTACCCGGGATTGGTCTATGCCTATGCACCAGACCGACACCCTCTTTCACAAGACAAAGGCGGCCATGGGCTTTATCTTTGGCGGCGAGGCGGACAACCACGCGCTGAACACTGTGCCCAAAGAGACGCTGGTAAAGGTGACGAAGGCCGAGGATGGGGGAATGAACGGCAAGGGCCCGTGGGAACCGACGAAGACCGGCTTTACTCCGGCCCACGAGAGCGACTTTATGCGCCGCTATCTGGCTGGCGAGATTACAACCGTGAAGAAGTAGCTTTGGGAGAAGCCAATGGAGATTGTGTGTGTGAGTTGCAGCCGGGGCGAAGACGAAGTGCCCCTGACCGAATGGCGCTATCAGGGCGACCGTTTCGCCGTCTGCCCGGAATGTTTGCCGATGCTCATCCATCACCGGGAGCAGGCTATGCAGCGCTGGCATCTCAATCGACAGAGCGGAGGAGATGACGATGCCCCACGATGAGTTTGTACCCGAAGACCCTATGGAGTTGGTGGGGATGGCGTTGCCCGGCGGTCCAGGAATGCTGGAAGCCATGGCCGAGACTTTTGTGGATGAGTATGTGCGGCTGGGCTGGGACGAGGAGCGGTTGATGACCCTCTTTCGCAATCCCTTCTTCCAGGGCACCTACCGGGTCTATCACATACGGGGAGAGGAGTATGTGCGGCAGCTTATCCGCCGCACCATCGCCAAATGGGGGATCAGAGCAGCCCCCGAAACTCGTCTTCATCCAATTGCGCTTGACGTAGGATAGAACGGAGTACAGTTGGCGGTAGATCGCCTGGATGCATAGGCACAGTCACCGAAAGGTTGCCCCGTCGCAACCGCAAATGGCTGCCACGCTGCCGTACCTGCACAAAGCCAGCCCGCTCCAACGCCCGCACTACCTGGGGTGCTCGGAGCATAGGAAGTTTAGGCATACGCGCGCACAGCTACATCGACCCGGAAGCGAAAAGTCCGATGGACTGATTTTGGGTCGCTCAGGCGGGGATCGTCATTTGCGGGAACGGGGCGCAGATAAGGAAGGCCATCTTCGAAAGCACCTTCCAGATGGAGGGTAGCGGCTTCCAGCAGCATCGCCTGGGCATCTTCGGGTGTGTCACCCCACGAAGCTACGTCCAGCTCCGGGCAGAGCGCAGTGTAGCTGTCTTCTTCTTTGATAATGAGACCCGTGAATGTGAACATAGGGCAGGTCATAGGGGATTCGCAGCAAAAGATGAGGGAACAAGACATAGCCAGATGCCCTCTTTCAGCAATATATCAGTTTCTCGTTCACTGAGTTGTTCCTGAAGTTCAAAATCTTCGCCCTGCTTGAAGAAGGCGTCAACCACCCACAAGCTTTCGTCCGGCCAGTAAGTCGGACCGTAAAACCGGGCTTCTGGATGCCGGGCGCGAACCAGTTCGATCAGTTCAGTGGCATACCGCAAGACTCGTGTATGAACTGTCTCGGTTGGCGATTCGATAAGAAGTGTATTCATTCTGATTCATCCGATTCAGCAATTCGTCACGCAAGAATCTCGTCAATAAACGTCCGGCATTGCTGTACGGCCCTGGTTGCTCTGACAGAAGATGTCGAGACGGATCGATAGTCAGCAATAATACGGTCCCGCAAAAGGTCCTGAAGCACATTTCGAAAACGTGACGGGTAGAGTTTGCGGCGATGGATCAGAAGGTTTGCAAAGTTGCTATGTACGGCCTGATGGGAAAGGATACCACCCGTTTCAGCGTGTACAGATATGCCTGCATCCATAAGCGCAACAATGGCTGACTGAAATGCTGCATAGTATGCCCGATTGATCGCATTGTCAAAACGCTGCTGGGCCAGTTCGCTCTCGGCGCCCTGTAGGCTCTGTCTGGCTTTGAAATGGAATCCGTCCCGTTCAGTTGTGCTCATAGGGCAGCCATCATTCACGAACGATTGACCAGTGTGCGCACTATAGCACAATCACGGACTCTTTACAAGGAGAAATCCAATGCCCAACGTCTATAACTGGCATCTGGGCCGGGAGATGAATTACGCTTTTGAAGAAGCCCACCCGAACCAACAGTTCGCGGCGGTCTTCAACATCAACCGCTGCATCGGCTGCCAGACCTGCACCGGCGCTTGCAAAGCCACCTGGACCTTTTCCAAAGGCCAGGAGTATATGTGGTGGAACAATGTGGAGACGAAGCCCTACGGCAGCTACCCCCAGCATTGGGACATCAAACTCCTGCAAAAACTGGACGCGGCCCACACCGATGCTGGCGTCGCCTCCCGCTGGGACGGGGCCAGCCAGAGCGAGGCCGCGCCCTACGGCGTCTACGACGGGCTGACCATCAGCGAAGCGGGCGGGCCAAACGAGCAGGCATTGGGCTATCTGCCCGAGGACAAAGAGTGGCGCGCACCCAACTTCTATGAGGATACCTCGACCAGCTACAAAGGCGGCCAGTTGGGACTCAGCCCGGAGGGCGCGTCCCTGCCCGAACACCAGGCCTGGTTCTTCTATCTGATGCGCATCTGCAACCACTGCACCTATCCTGCCTGCGCCGCGGCCTGCCCCCGCAAAGCCATCTACAAACGGCCCGAAGACGGCATTGTACTCATCGACCAGGCCCGCTGCCGGGGCTATCGCAAATGTGTGGAGCAGTGCCCGTACAAAAAATCGATGTATCGGGGCACGACTGGTGTCAGTGAAAAGTGTGTGGGCTGTTATCCCCGGGTAGAGGCCAGCGATCCGATGAGCGAGGGCGTGCCGATGGAGACCCGTTGTATGGCGGTCTGCCCCGGCAAAATCCGGCTGAATGGGCTGGTGGACATCGACGAGAACGGCGATTGGGTGAATCAGCCCGATCATCCCCTCTACTTTCTGGTGCGGGAGGAGAAGATCGCCCTGCCGCTCTATCCCCAATTTGGCACAGAACCCAACATCTATTACATCCCGCCCCGTTGGGCACCCCGGGCCTATCTGCATCAGATGTTCGGCCCCGGTGTCGAGCACGCCATCGAGCGTTACACCGCTCCGTCCCGGCGGCTGCTGGCTGTCTTGCAGCTCTTCCGCACCACTCAAAAGATGCTCTTCCGCTTCGAGATTGAAGAGGGGCCCCTGGTGCAAGCCGGGGAAATGGGCGGTCAGGGCTGGGAACTCTACAACGATACGGTCATCGGTTTTGACCGGGACGGCAAAGAGGCCGTGCGTATCAGCGTTCTGGAGCCATTCATCGAGCGTTCCCGGGAACGACCCAATTCGATTTAGGAGCAATCCAATGAATCCCGAATCTTCTGTGCGGCGTGCCCAAATCTACGGTTTTCTCTCCGCCGCCTTTCTCTATCCCCAGGAAGCCTGGGCCGAGGACCTGCCCGCGCTGGGGGATGTGCTGGCCGAATGCGGCGTCTCCACAGAGCGACCGCTGCCCCTGGCCCTCAGCCTGCCCGACCTGCAGGAGCGCTACCGCCAGAGCTTTGGGGTGGCCGGTTCTCTCTGCTACGAGACCGAATATGGCCTGCCCCACGAGTTTCGCCAGAGCCAGGAACTGGCCGATCTCACCGGTTTCTACCGGGCCTTTGGTTTCGACCTGGGCGCGGATGTGCGGGAGCGCCCGGACCACATCGCCGTCGAACTGGAATTTATGCACATCCTGACCCTTAAAGAGACCTATGCGCTGATGGGCGGCAAAACCGAGGAAGCGGTCATCTGTCAGGAGGCCCAGGCCAGCTTTCTGGCCGACCACCTGGCCCATTGGCTGCCCCTCTTTGCCCAGAGCCTCCTGCGCAATGGGGGCGTGGATCCCTATCTGACCCTGGCGCGGATGACCCAGGTTTTTGTCGAGGCAGAAGTCGCGGCTTTGCAGGTGGAGACAGACGTTCTGCCCCTGCACGCGGTCCAACATACACCCTTTGATCCTGACTTTAACTGCGCGGATTGTGCCCTTGCCAACACAATGGCCTGATCGCGAAGGAGAGAGAGATGCCCAGTCACACACGGTTGATTCTCTTTGCTGTACTGATTCTGGCTGCCGGTCTCACCTTCTGGCAGACGCCCCTGGTCAGCTCCCAGGGGCTGACCGTCACCGCCGCCTATGTGGAGGGCGCGCTGCCCGTGGATGACCCCGCTTCGCCCCTGTGGGAGGGCGGCGCGGCGGTGGAGATTCCCCTGAGCGCCCAGATTATTGTACGTCCGATTTCACCCGAAGCCCGGGTCAAGTCGATGACGGCCCGCTCCCTCTACAACGGGGATTCTCTGGCCTTTCTGTTGGAATGGGAGGACGCCAGCGACAACAGCCAGACCGTGCGGGTGCAGGATTTCCGGGACGGGGCGGCTATGCAGTTCCCCCTGCTGGAAGGCCAGCCCTTCTTCTGTATGGGCCAGGAAGGGGGCAATGTCAACATCTGGCATTGGAAGGCCGACTGGCAGGCGGATATGCTGGCTATGGGGGATATGGAGACGGCTTATCCCAATATGCACATTGACTACTATTTCGGTGCAGAGGAGAGCGACGATCCCCGGACAGCCGAATATACAGACGTGGCCTATGTCACAGCCCGGGCTGTGGACAATCTCTTCGCAGCGCCCCTGCGTACCTCGGCTGTGGAGGACCTGATCGCCGGCGGCTTTGGCGGGCTGACCTCCCAGGGGATGGGGGGGCAGAATGTCCAGGGCTACGGCGTCTGGCAGGATGGGCGCTGGCGGGTCATCTTCAGCCGGGCACTCTCCTCCGGTGAAGCCGAGGACGCCTCCTTTGCCCTGGATAAAGTCTACTCCGTGGCTTTTGCCGCCTGGGATGGGGCAAACAGCGAGCGCAACGGCACAAAGTCCACCTCCCAGTGGGTGACCCTGCAATTTGGCAAGGCAGAGATGGCAGCAAGCGCGGCAGAACAACCGGCCGCCGCGGCCAAAGCCAAGCCGCAACGACTGATTCTGGGCCAGACACCGGGCTGGTGGATGATTGTGACTCTGGTGACACTGCTTGTCTTTGTGGTGATCGGTGCGCTGATCTTCTACCGTCTGCCGGAGTAATGTACCTGTGAAAGCGCTGCGTGGGGATGGCGTGGGGAAAGAACTTCTGGCGGAGCTTGCGCCCTGGCTGGTGGCCGCCGCGTTGGTGGACTGGCTGCTCCTGCGCACCGTCAGCCGCACGGCCATCTTTATGCCCAAGACGCCCCTGCTGGCGGAACTCTTTCTCTGGCTGGGGCGGGCAGGCCAACTGGCCGCCAACGCGGCCACACTGTTGGCGCTTATCTGTCTGGCCTGGATTGTCTGGCGCGAAGCACAGCAGCGGCAGGGTTTGCCTCTGGCCGTTGTGCTGGCTGGTCTGCTGGCTACCAGTACACTCTTTATTGTTGTCCCGCCGGGCCGTTGGCTGGTGGTCGTCCAGCTACTGCTGATCGCCACACTCTTTCTGCTGCTTTTCCGGCTGGGGCAAAGGCAGAACCGCGGCGCTGGTTGGGTCTTTCTGCCTGGGGGCGGCGCGTTGCTGCTGGCCGGGCTGCACCAGGCGATGCCGGGTCTGGCTGGGTCTCTCTTCCAATGGGGCGAAGCACTGGTTGTGGTCAGCCCGCTGGCCTTCTGGTGGGTTTACGGACGTAGTGCCAGCCGATGGGTGCAGATAGGGGCGATCCTGCCCGGGCTGATCTTTGGGGCTGTCTATCTGGCCTCGCCCAGTATGACCGCCACGATTGTCGTCTGGTCCACCGGGTTGACGCTCTATCTGCCCTGGTGGGTCTATGCTCTGGGGCTGTGGGCGGCGGGGGTTGTGCTGTGGCAGACCCTGGCTGCCCAGGCGAACGGGGCTGGCCGGATGGTGGGCTATGGCCTGCTGCTTCTGGCCGCGGGGGGCTATGCGCCCCAATTGAGCGTCCATCAATTTCTGGGTGTAATCGCTCTCTATCTGCTGGTCGCGGTCAGCAGCCCAGGCTTCGCTCTCCCGGTCAGGGAAAACAGCGTTTCGCAGACAGCCACTTTCCATGCGCCGCCATCACGCGTCTCTCCTCCTGTGTGATGGCGGTGCAGTCCTCGCTTTGCGTGTATACTCGACACGGGCATAAACCGACATTTTGTCACCCTGTCACCCGGTCATTTTGTCACCTTGTCAAGTATAGTTGACGGTTCTCAGTTTCTCCCCTACCGCTTCGCAACAGCGCCCACGACCAAAGAGTACTTCTTCTCCTTGTGCTTATCCTCTCAATAGAGATCACCCCTGAAAGAGACTGAGAACCGCTTCTTTTGTACAGTTGCGTGTAACTGTTCAGCCACCCCACCCTGCCCCTCCCCATTCCAGGGAAGGGAGTGGATCGACTCCTCCCCCACTGTGGGCGAGGTTGGGTGGGGTGATCTGTTACAATTCTGTGGGGGTGCGCCCATTTTTTGATCGATGATCAGCGGATTGCAAGACGCCGGGAGCAGAGGACCGCTTCAGGCGTCTTGACTTTTGGGCGAAATGGTAGTATTTCTGTACTATGTAATCGCTGGATAGGGACGATTCCTCCCTGCCGTTGCCAAAGGTTATCTCCGTGATCGAACAAATTCGAAGCTCCGAAGTCCATCCCTCTGCTGCGGAAACTGCTTTGCTTGACGAGGATGCAAGGGTGCCAATACCTGCCGCGCCCGCCCCGCCTGCGCTTCCGGCTTTGAATACCCCAGAGGAAAAGGCCCAGCCAGGCTTCTGGCTGGGAACACTGGTCAAGGAAGTGTTGCAGGTCGTTGTCCCCGCTGTTCTTCTGGCGCTTTCTATTCACATCTTCCTGGCCCAGGCGACGGTAGTCTATGGGCAGAGTATGCAGCCCAATTTGCAGCCCGCGGAGCGGCTGGTGATTGAGAAGGTATCCTACTATTTTGATCTCCCCCAGCGGGGAGATATTGTGGTGCTGGATATGCCCCAAATGTCCGAACTGCTGATCAAACGGGTGGTTGGTCTGCCGGGAGAGAGCGTTGAAATTCGGCGGGGGGTGGTTCTCATCGATGGGCAGGTGATAGAGCAGCCCTTTGTCCTGCTGCCCGGCGGCACAACCTATGGACCCATTACCCTGGGGTCGGATTCCTATTTTATGATGGGGGACAATCGCAACAACAGCAACGACAGCCGCGCCTTTGGTCCTGTGTCGCGCAGCGCCATTGCGGGCAAAGCCTGGCTGCGCTACTGGCCGCTCAACCGTTTTACACTCTTCCATTGATATTCCCGTACCCAACTCCTGCCGAACCCACAACGCCCCCCTCCCTTCATCCCAGTCTATTGCCGTACCCGAAACATCTCATCTATGACATCCAAACGGTGGAATTCGACCACAAAAATTATTGTTGCCTCCCTGCTGGCCCTACTGGCTCTGGGGCTGCTGGTTACCTTTCGGGCAATGATCCGTCCGACAATCGTCGCTCTTCTATTGACATTTATCCTGCATCAGCCGGTCAATTGGGTGCAGGCCCGCACGGGCTGGAGCCGGGGAGCGTCGGTGGGCGGTGTCTATCTCTTTCTGATCCTCCTGCTTATTATCACGCCTGTCGCCTTTTTGCCCCGTCTGGTCGAGTCCTTGCAATCGCTCAGCACGGCCCTGGGTACACTGGTCAACGATCTGCAAACAGCCGCGCTGGGTCCCATTTTTCAGTTTGGCGGCTACCAAATCAGTCTGGACAGCCTCTTCCAGCAGGTAGGCACACTCATTCAGGATGTGTTATCGCCAGCCGCAGCCGGCGCGCTGGGTTTTGCCCTTAGCCTGACCACTACGGTTCTGAGTACGATTTATGTGCTGGTGTTGGGTTTCTGGCTGCTCAAGGACATTGGCATCCTGCAACGCTCACTGCTGAACAGCGTGCCTGTGGACTACCGGGAGGATGTGCGCCGGCTGGCTGTGGACCTCTCGAACATCTGGTATGCTTTTTTGCGGGGACAATTTGTGCTGGCATTGGTCGTTGGGGTGATGACGTGGATCGCAATGGTCATTGTGGGCTTGCCCAACGCGGCCGGTTTTGCTCTGCTGGCTGCTCTTATGGAATTTCTGCCCACCGTCGGTCCGGGGATCAGCGGCGCGATTGGCACAATTTTCGCCCTCTTTCAGGGGTCCACCTGGCTGCCCGTCAACAGCTTTATTTTTGCCCTGATTGTGATGGGGTTGTATGTGGTCATCACCCAAATCGAGAGCGTCTATCTGATTCCCCGGCTGGTGGGGCGGCGGGTGAATCTGCACCCCGCGGTCACCTTTGCCGGCATCATCAGCGCCGCGCTGGTCTTCGGCTTTCTGGGTGTTCTGCTCATCACCCCGACGATTGCCAGCGTGCGTACACTCCTGGCCTATGTGATGCGTAAGCTGCGGGATCAGGAACCCTTCGAGAGCAACTATACCCAAAGCGACGTACGTATTCCCGGTCTGATTGCCGGCCATCGCATTCAGGCGATAATCTTTGATCTGGACGGGGTACTGACTGAATTGGATTTCAGTCTGGCGGATCGGATGGCCGACAGAATGAGCTGGACGGAACGGGTCTGGCCGGCCCCGGTGCGACGGACAGCCTTTCGCCGTCTGTTGCTGAAGCTGGAAGGGCCGGTAAATTGGTGGATTGGCATTCTTCTGTGGGTTCAACTCTACGATGATTTGGAGCGGATGACCGGTTTTCTCAACCGGGCCAGAGCCTTTCCCCAGGCCAACCAATTGGCCCTGCGCCCCGGCGTCGCCGATCTGTTGCGAAACCTGAGCCGTTCCTATCATATGGGCCTGCTGACCAGCCGCCCCCGGGCTGATGTGGACTGTTTTCTGGAGCGGGCCGGGCTTTCGCCCACACTCTTCAGCGCCATTACCGCCCAGGCCGATCCCCGTTCGGCTACCTCTCCCAGCGAAGCGTTGGCCCTGGCAATGAAAGGTATGGGCGTAACCGCGGGCCAGGTGATAGTCGTGGGGGACAGTGAATGGAAGCTGCGCCCGGCCCAGGCCTTCGGCGCGGTGCGCTGTGGGGTATTGGGCGGGTTGGCTGTAGCGTCAGACTTCGCCGACGCAGACCTGGTGTTGGAGGATTTGGGGGAATTGGCCGACTGGCTTTAGGCTTCGTGGGCGGGCGAATCCCCCTCTGCTTTTCCTTCCACCTCTGCCAGCGCATCCATTTCCTGGGTCTCGTCATCTCCATCGGACACAGGATCGCTCTCGTCGGAGTAGTTGTTGGCTGCATTCAGAAAGTCCCGGCTGCCCTCGTCCCGCCTATCTTCGTCTGCGGGCGCGCTCTCACTCTCTTGCAGAGGCCAGCGGGCAGTGACGGAGGCCAACACAGGCAGATCGTCCAGATTGCGGACTGAAGGGGTTGTAGGGGGTGCCAACGCGGGCAAGTCGGCCATGCGGGGCAGTTGTTGCATTTTTTGGTATAGCTGGGCCAGGGCCGCGCCAGCCTTTTCCATAGGCAACCGGCTGCGTACAGGTGTGTCCGATGTCTCCCACAGGTTGGCCAGGGCCGGGAAATCCCACACCGCGGCCAGCACACTCTCGCTGCGAAAATTCGACATCTCCACCAGCACGCCGCTGGAATTAGGGGTTAGTTCCTGGGGGGCCAGAATAGCCGACTTGCCCACGAAAGGCGCCCGCCCCCGGCGGCTGAAGTCGTTGTGACCCACCAGAAAACTGATGGCCCCGAAGAGTTGATTGTCCTGCATCCGGGCCAGCATCCCCGAACGCAGCTTCTCGTAGAGCACCCGTTCCGTGGCTGCGCCCTGGGCAATCAGCATTTCCGCGCCCTGATAGGCCAGCAAGCGGCCAATCTCCGGGTAGAGCACATCCCCGCCCAGCATCAGCCCAATGCGTCCCACATCGGTCTGGATCACATTCCACGCGCTGCCGGGCTGGGCCAGGTCCTCGTCCTCCGGGTGCAAAATCCCCTTGGCCTGATAGCCTAGCCGTTCGCCCCCCGGCCCATAGACCCCGGCGATATTGCGAATCACCCCGTCCTGGGGATCGGGCAGATAGGCGCTGGGCGCGACAATCGTCAGGTCAAATTCCTTGGCCAGCCCGCCATAGACCGCCTCGTAGACCGCCCAGACCTCGGCCCCCTTCACATCCAGCAGGCCGCCCAACAGTTGGCGAAAGTCTGCTTTCAGCGAGCGGGCCAATAGACCGGCCAGATTGCCGCTCATCTTCTGCCAGAGCGAAACCTGCCGCCGTCGGGCACCGTCTGCGCGCATGAGCAGGGAGGCGTGCAGCCCGGCCAGCAGGGGCGGCGTCGTCATCAGCCCGGCCAATTCTGGAAAGACGACCAGCCGGGCGCGCTTGGCGGCCGCGGAACGCAGGAAGCGGCGCAGATCGTCCTTATGCTCCTCCTGGCTGCTGGGCAGACGCATCTTCTGTTGGACACAGGCAACAATGAGAGTTTCCACGCGTATCCACCGATGATGGGATGATGGGACAATCCAATTCTGTCCGCAGTCTACCACAGGGTCAGAGCTGTTCCAATTGCACCCCATCCCTTTTCTGCCCGCCCCGAGAAGGTGCTATACTGGAGGAGAGAGGTAGCAGCCCTCATTGACTGTAACTGTTCACCCCCACCCAACCTCCCCCTCTTTGGGGGAGGAGTCGATTCACTTCCCTCCCTGGAATGGGGAGGGGTAGGGTGGGATGGCTGAACAGACACCATTGACTCTATCCACCAGATCAGCGCTCCCTTTTCTCTCCCTATGCAACTCGGACAGGTCATCGGTACACTGGTTGCCACACAAAAAGCACCCAATCTGGACGGGGTGAAGCTGCTCGTCGTCCAGCCGTTGGACCGTCACGGCGCGGCCAGCGGCCAGCCCCAGGTGGCCGCGGACGCTACAGGCCAGGCTGGCCCCGGCGAACGGGTGATGCTGATTGCCAGCCGGGAAGCCGCCCAGACCCTGGAACGTACCTTTGCGCCGGTGGACCTGGCGATTGTGGGCATTGTGGACGAGGTGGCCTGATGTACATCGGCAAAGTCGTTTCGACAGTCGTTGCTACTGTCAAACACCCCACTTTTGACGGCCATAAATTGTTGCTGGTGGTGATGCAGGGATTGGACGGCCAGCCCACAGCCAAATATGACATCTGCGTAGACAGCGTGCAGGCCGGCGTGGGCGACAGAGTGCTGGTGATGGACGAGGGCAGCGGGGCCAAGCAGATCCTCGGCCAGAAAGCGGAGCCGGGCCAGGGCGCGGTGCGGGCGGTGATTGTGGGCATTGTGGACGACGTACAAATCGCGTAGGTCGGACTGTTAGTCCGACAGGAGAAACTGTGAGCGAGACACTCATCCGTTACCAGCGCAGCGCAGCGCCCAAGGCGCGCAAGAGCGAACAGCAATTGCGCCAGGAGATTGTGCAGGTCTGTCAGATGCTCTGGCAGCGCCAATACGTGGCCGCCAACGACGGCAATGTGAGCGTGCGGCTGGGGCCAGACCGCTTTCTCTGCACCCCTTCTGGCTACAGCAAAGGGCTGATCCAGCCGGATGAGCTGATTATTGTGGATGGGGAGGTGGAGGTCGTCGGCCCCAGCTATGGGCCAAAGCGCTATCTGCGCCCTACCAGCGAAATGCTCCTTCACCTGGAAGCCTATCGCCAGCGCCCGGATGTGGATGCGGTGGTCCACGCCCACCCGCCCATTGCCATCGCCCTGAGCATTGCCGGCATCAGCCTGGCCCACTGTCTGATCCCCGATGTGGTGCTGGGGTTGGGGCTGATCCCCACCAGCGACTACGCTACCCCCGCCAGCCGGGAAGGAGCGGAGGTGATCCGGGAGCTGATCAAACGCTACGATGCGATTGTCTTGCAGCGCCACGGCAGCGTGACGGTCGGGGGGAGTGTGCTGGAAGCCTATCTGCGGCTGGAAAAGCTGGAACAGGCCGCGCAGATCACCAAAACTGTCTACGAATTGCGCCGCCCCGAACCCCTGCCCCAGGCCGAGGTGGATAAACTGGTGGCCTGGCGGGAGCAGCAGGGCTTGCTGCGCCCCGGCCAGTACGACGATATTTGCGTCGTCTGCGGGATCAACCACCAGGCGGCGGATTGCGGGTGTGATTGACCGTTTAGGAAGACCCCTCTGCTGTATACTGGGCCACATACTCCCGCAGCGCGCGATTGATACGGGTCTGGTATCCTCTCCCCGACGGCGCTTCGCCCTGCTTTTTGAACCACGCGATTAGGTCCGCGTCCAGCCGCAGGGTGATCTGCTGCTTGACCGGACGGTAGAATAGCCCCCGCTCCACCCCGCTCCACTCCGTCATTTCTGGAATATCTCGGGTGTCGATCTGCTCGTCTGGCATAGCGGCCAGCGCGGCTAACTCCGCCTGCTGTGACGGGGTAAGTTGCCTAGCAGCTAAAAATCAGCGCAGATCGATTCAAATCATGAAAATCTGCGTCCCTCTGCTCTCTTGGCTTAGTAGCTACGAAAATTCAAACACTTCGCTAATGCGGGCCATACGTGACGCTTATGAAAATCAGGTATAGTGAAATGTGTGTATTGTGAAAGAGGAATTGCAAAGCTGCGAATTGAGGTTGACAAGCACTCATTGCAGTAAATTTTAGCGAGGAGAATCAGACATATGGCAAAGATTATCGGAATTGACCTGGGTACTACCAACAGTGTGATAGCCGTGATGGAAGCGGGCACCCCCACAGTGATTGCCAACGCGGAAGGCAACCGGACGACCCCGTCTGTAGTGGCTTTTTCCAAGAGCGGCGAGCGGCTGGTGGGCGTGACTGCCAAGCGCCAGGCGGTGGTGAACCCGGAAAACACCGTCTATTCGGTCAAGCGGTTGATGGGTCGGCGCATCGACGATGCCGAGACCCAAAAAACAAAGGGAATGGTTCCCTATCCCATTGGGGAAGGGCCGAACGGCGACGCCCGAGTACGGGTTCCCGCCAAAGACAAAATGTATACGCCTCAGGAAATCAGCGCGATGATCCTGAGCAAACTCAAGCGGGATGCGGAAGCCTATCTGGGCGAGGATGTCAAGCAGGCGGTGATTACTGTGCCGGCCTACTTCAACGACAGCCAGCGCCAGGCCACCAAAGATGCCGGCCAGATCGCCGGGTTGGAAGTGCTGCGCATTATCAACGAGCCGACCGCGGCTGCTGTGGCCTATGGGCTGGACAAGCAGAACGACGAGACGATTCTGGTCTTTGACCTGGGCGGTGGCACCTTTGATGTCTCTGTGCTGGAAGTGGGCGACGGTGTGATCGAAGTCAAGTCCACCAACGGCGACACCCACCTGGGCGGTGATGACTGGGACGAGCGTATTGTGCATTGGCTGATTGCTGAGTTCAAGAAGGAGCAGGGCATCGACCTGAGCCAGGACCGTCAGGCTTTGCAGCGTCTGCGCGAGGCTGCCGAGAAGGCGAAGATCGAGCTTTCCAGTACGCCCCAATCGGAGATCAATCTGCCTTTTATTACCGCCGACAGCAGCGGGCCAAAGCATTTGCAGATGTCCCTGAGCCAGAGCAAATTCGAGCAGTTGACCGCGGACCTGGTAGAACGGCTGAAGCGCCCCTTCGAGGCCGCCCTGCGCGATGCCGGGCTGAAAGCCGCTGATCTGGACGAAGTGGTGTTGGTGGGTGGCTCCACCCGTATGCCGATGGCCCAGGAATTGGTGCGCCGGTTGACGGGTAAGGAACCCCACAAGGGCGTCAACCCGGATGAGGTGGTGGCTGTGGGCGCGGCCCTGCAGGCCGGTGTTCTGGGCGGCGATGTGAAGGACCTGTTGCTCCTGGACGTGACACCCCTGAGCCTGGGTCTGGAAACCCTGGGCGGTGTGATGACGACCCTCATCCAGCGCAACACGACTATCCCGACGAAGAAGACCGAAACCTTCAGCACGGCTGAGGACAACCAGACCGCCGTGGATATTCACGTTTTGCAGGGCGAGCGCCAGATGGCCCGGGACAACAAAACCCTGGGCAACTTCCGGCTGGACGGTATTCCCACAGCGCCCCGGGGCATTCCCCAGGTCGAGGTGACCTTTGATATTGACGCCAACGGCATTCTGCATGTGAAGGCCCGGGACAAGGCGACCAACAAAGAGCAGAGCATTCAGATCACCGCTTCTACCAACCTGTCCAAGGACGAGGTAGATAATCTGGTTCAGGATGCCAAGACCCACGAGGCCGACGACCGGGCCAAGCGAGAGGCCGTGGAGGCCCGCAACGCTGCGGACAGCCTGATCTACGCCACGGAAAAGTCGATGAAGGATTTGGGCGATAAGGTGAAGCCGGGGGATCGGGAGCAGATCGAGCAGACGATTGTAGACCTGCGCTCGGCTATGGAGCGTGACGATACGGCCCAAATCAAGAAGTTGAGTGAGCAGTTGCAGCAAGCCAGCGGCGCGCTGGCCCAGCAGATCTACCAGCAGCAGGCCGAGGCCGAAGCAGCCCAGGGCGGTGCCCAGACCAATGGCACGGGCGCTGGCGCAGCCGATGACGAAGATGTGGTGGAAGGCGAATTCCGCCAGGTGTAATGTAGAGACGAGGGATTGGGACTGGGGACTGGGAGGAATTGCCCCCAGTCCCCAATCCCCAATCCCCAATCCCCGATACCCCTTTTTCAAAAAAACGTGTACAATAGTCCTGCGTCTCCTTTCTGATCGAAGGAATCCGTCGGATGGAATACAAGGACTATTACGCGATTCTGGGAGTGCCTCGCCACGCGGATGGCGGGGAGATTAAGCGCGCCTTCCGCGGGTTGGCCCGTCAACTCCACCCGGACGTGAATCCCGGCAACCAGGAGGCCGAGCGGCGCTTCAAAGAGGTGAATGAAGCCTACGATGTGCTGGGCGACCCGGAAAAGCGGCAGGTGTATGACCGATGGGGTCAAGCCCCCCAGAGCGGTGGCTTCGACTGGTCGGGCTATTTTGACAGGCAGGGTGGCGAAGCGGGCCGGGCAGCCGAACGGGGCTACCAGACTTCCGCGCACCGGGAGCCGCCCCCCGACCCGGAGGGCGGAGAGGCTCACTTTTCTGATCTTTTTCAACAATTGTTCAATAATGGCGCCCGGCGTCCCCGCCCCCGGGTGGACATCTATGAGAGTGGGCCGACCAATCGGGGGGCAGAGCAGAGTCTGCCTGTGGAGATTTCTCTGGAGGAGGCTTTCTGGGGGGCAACCCGGACTGTGCAACAGGGCAATGCCCGCTTTGAAGTTGCCATCCCCCGGGGCGTGCGCAGTGGATCGAAGGTGCGGGTGGCAACACCGGGGGGCGCGCTGCTGTTGGAAGTGCGTGTCAAACCCCACAATACCTTTGCTGTGGACGAAGCCCATCTGCGCACAAGCCTGGCGGTTGATCTCTACACAGCGCTGCTGGGGGGAGAGGTCCGGGTTCCCACCCTGGAAGGCACTCTCGCCCTGGCAATTCCTCCCAATACCCAGAATGGCCGGGCGTTCCGGCTAAAGGGCCAGGGAATGCCCACCGACCGTAACCCGGAAGGGCGGGGCGATCTGCTGGTGGAAATTGTGGTGGAGCTACCCCTGCCCCTCAGCGAAGAAGAACGGCGTCGCTTTGCCGAACTGCGCCGGATGCGCCCACCCACAGGCAGGCGGTTATGAACAGATCGGGTGTTCAGAAGTCGGACTTTTCGGAAAAAGTCCGACTTCTCCGCTGGGGTTCACTTCTTCTCTGTCTGATGGCCCTTTTCGTTGTGAGCGGCTGCGGCGGGGAGAAGGCTGCGCCCGGCGAGCCGGAGATAACTGTCATCGCAGCCGCGCCGCCCGCCACACCCCTGCCGCCGCCCACAGAGACACCCACGCCCACCCCCACGCCCACACCCATCCAGCCACCCGTCCCCACGCCGGTGGTGGACCTGACAGACCGCTCGATCTACACGGCCAATCTGAAGCCCGCCTTTGCCGGAGATGTGGACGCCCTGCCCAATGCGCCCCACTACTTTATCCAGGCCGAACTGATCCCCGGCGAAGTGCCGATGGTACGGGGTGTACAGCGGGTGCGTTACACCAATCAGGAAGCGGTGGCGCTGGAGGCGCTCTATTTCCGGCTCTATCCAAACCTGCCCGCCTATAACGGCACATCCACAGTGGGCGGGGTGATTGTGGACAACGAATGGGCGACGACCGCGCTGGAATACGACGACTCGGCCCTGGGTGTCAGCCTGGCCGGGCCCCTGCTCCCCGGCGGCGTGGCCGACATTACCCTCTGGTTTACGGCCACCCTGCCCACCAGCGTCTTTGCCGGGACAGCCGGTTCGGGTCTCTACGGCTTTCAGGGCAATGTCTACGACCTGGCCGGCTTCTACCCGACGATTCCGGTCTACGACGACGAAGGCTGGAATCTGGAGATCACCGCCACCTTTGGGGATTCTCCCTTTACCGACGCCGCCTATTATCAGGTGGAATTGACCCTGCCCAGCCAACAGCAGGCCGTGACCGCGGGGGTTGTTGTGGAGCGGCGGGGCAACGGCAACGGCAGTGACACCTGGCGGGCGGTGGCTGGGCCTGTGCGGGCCTTCTACGCCGCGGCCAGCGACGCCTTTGCCTTCATCAGCGAGGAGGTGGAGGGCACGACTGTGCGTAGCTGGTATCAGCCCGGCGGCGAGACCGGGGCGCAGACCGCGCTCTTTTACACGAAAGGTTCCCTGCCCGTCTTCAATCGGCTCTTTGGCGAATATCCCCACAACGAATTGGATGTGGTGGCTATGCCTACCACCGGTTTTGGGATGGAGTACGCGGGTGTGCTGAATCTGGCCCAGAGCTTTTATGGGGAGGGGGGTGGGGCCTTTGCCGTGGCAACCCCCCACGAAGTGGCCCATCTCTGGTTTTTCGATCTGGTGGGCAACGACCAGCCCGACGAACCCTGGCTGGACGAATCCCTGGCCAACTATGCGGTCTATCTCTACTACGAGGATGTGGCCTGGCCAGAGATGCGGGATGGGATGATGAACAACATTTTCCTTTATCGCTACCACGCGGCCCAAAATCTGGGCATCGACCGCCCGGTCGCTGGCCCGGTGACCGGCTACGACGCCTCCAATTATATCAATATCATCTACAGCAAAGGGCCGCTCTTCCTCCACGCGCTGCGGGAACGGATGGGCGACGACGCCTTCTTTGCCGCGCTTCTGGACTACGCCCAGACCCACCGCTACGGCATCGCCTATCCCGAGGATCTGCTGGCCGCCTTCCGCCGCCACACGGACGCGGGGATCGACGATCTCTACCAATTCTGGATTACCGGCCCATAATACTCCTAAAAGATCGGATCAGCGACGCTGGTTGAGCGGTATCCTGAGTCCATCGAAGGGTAGCCGCCAGGAGAGCCAGTGACCTTCCTACCTTCGCCCGGCGGCGTATCGAAACCGAGGAGCGGGTCATCCAGTGTATAATCGTAGACCCGCTCGGTTTCGATACGGCTGGAAACAGCCCCAGCCTACTCAACCAGCGCTAATCCTGAGCCACCAACTACCCTTCCTTTCCCCAACCCAATCAGAGGAGAACCCCCGTGAAAATTGTCGATGTTACCACCACCACCTTCCGTTACATCTCCAACACAGTCCGGGACTCGGAGGGCCACGGCCATCCCGGCGACCCCCACGAGGCCAAACAGTCGTTGCTGACTATCAAAACCGATGAGGGCATAGAGGGCTACTGCTTCGGAGCCAACGCCGCCGTCATCGAAAGTCTGGTCAAGCCCCTGCTCGTGGGCCAAGACCCCTTCTATCGGGAATATCTCTGGCAGATGCTGCGGGAGCGCCAGCGGCTACACCTGGGCAGTCTGTCGGACCGGGTACTCACATCCGTCGATCTGGCCCTGTGGGATTTGGCCGGGCGCGCCGTGGGCCAGCCCGTGCATAAACTGCTGGGCGCGTTCCGGGACAAAGTGCCCGCCTATGCCAGCACAATGTGCGGCGACGATCTCCCCGGCGGCTTGGCTACGCCGGAGGACTACGCCAACTTCGCCAAATGGTGCGTCTTCGAGCGGGGCTACCCGGCCTTCAAACTCCACACCTGGCAGCCTCCCTATCCCAACGCGCCCAGCGTCAAGCGGGATTTGGAAGCCTGTGCCGCGGTGCGCGAGGCCGTCGGCCCGGACGTGGACCTGATGCTCGATCCCTTCCACTACTACAGCCGGGAAGAGTCCCTGGCGTTGGCCCGGGGGCTGGAAAAGCTGAACTATCTGTGGATGGAGGAGCCGATGGGGGAGCACAGTATGTCCTCCTACGTCTGGCTGACCGAACAGGCGGACCTGCTGATTGTCGGCCCGGAGACGGCAGAGGGCAAGCACTACGCCCGGGCCGAGTGGATCAAAGCCGGCGCGGCCGATGTGATCCGCACGGGGGTGGGGGATGTGGGCGGCATCACCCCGGCGATGAAGTGCGTACACCTGTGCGAGTCGTTCAATATGAGCGTGGAGATTCACGGGGGGGGCGTGGGCAACCTGCACGTCCTCTGCGCGATGGGCATCCCTGGCCGCTACTACGAGCGGGGGCTGCTGCATCCGTTTATCGACTGGGAAGAGATTCCCGCCTGGCTGAACAAACGGGACGACCCGATGGACAGCGAAGGGTTTGTGTACGTGTCGCAAGACCCAGGGCTGGGCCAGGACATCAATTGGGATTATATTAACGACAATTTGGTGAAGTAGAGGGGTGGTGATGGTGGGGTACGAACCCCGACATCTCACCATCCCACCATCACCCTTCATTTTTGCGCAGCCAACCGCCGCTGCCGATAAGGGCGAGGCGGATTTCGAGCGGCGGTTTCTCCAGAGTGGGAGGAGGAATCATCACATCTGACGGGGTTGAAGCAGGTCACGACGTACCGCTTCGGCCAAAGCAGCGGATTGACGCAGCCACAGTTGGTGCTAGACCTGCCTCAGCCCAGTCAGTGCCCGCTGCCCGTTTCGGCTTAGCGTGCCTTCGGATTGCTGTCTGAGCAATTTGTCTAACCATTCGCCCTGGTTTGCTTTTATTCACATCACCCCATTGCTCAGATCGTCAACAAATCCGGCCCGGTCACTGTTGCCGCTGCATCCAGCGCCCCCGAAGCGATCAGTTCGCCCAGCGTGGCGAAGCGGTGATCGCCCAGGCCCTTTACCTGCTCCACAACCCCATCTACCAGGCGACAGGCGTGCTCAAAGTCGTCGGCAATGCCGTGAGTGTGCATCAGAATCACTGCCACCGGACTTTCTGTGACGATGCGCGCCACGTCCTGCCGGGCCAGATGGATAAACTCAGCGCTTCGCATACCCGCGCCCCGCCAAGTGTATTCGTTGAGAATCGGCGCTTCGATCACATCCGCGTACCAGCCGTATGGGCGGTGGGGGATATCATCCGTCCAGACAGGCGTCAGGTCCCCGCTATTGTGAGGCAGGTGTTCGTAACCCGTGCCGCTGATATATTGGCAGGAGTGATAGCCGATGCCGACTGCGGCCAGAGCGTTGAACATTGCCTGAGAAATGGCCCCGCAGGGGGCACGAAAAAGCACCGGCTCAATCGCCAGCTCCCGCTGAAAAATCTCCATCCCCTCCTCGATATGGGCGCGCAAATTTGCCACTGTGTAGCGGGGCAGCAGTTCCTCCCGCCGCTGGGCAAACTCCTCCAGAAAAGCTGGGCGGATGGCGGTAGCGGGCCAGGCAGGCGGGCCAAACTCGAAACAGTCTGCGTGGGTCAGCCCATGCAGTTGCAGGTCGTGGCCCGCATCCCGCGCTTCTCGCAAAACTTCCAGCCACTCCGCCGAAAGAGGCTGACCACCAGGTTTGGGAACCACCAGCCAAGTGGCAGCCAAAGAGCGGCCTCCCAGAAAACGGGCAAAGCGCCGGGTCGCCTCTACCAGCACCTCGCCCCCCATCCCCGCATCATCGATACTCCACACAAAGTCGGTCATCTTTGCCCTTCCCGTTGAATAAGTGATTCTTCCCACGTCTGCATTCCTTCCCGGCTGTACCAGAGGTAAGCGATACCAAACATCAGCCGTTGGAGCAGGCCATCCATGCCCGGAAGGAAGTTCATCGCCAGGGGCAGAAAAGTGGCTGCGGCCAGGGCCAGAGCATCCAGCCCCCAGCCCTTTTGGCTGCGGCGCAGCCGCTGAATCATACGCAGTCCTGTGCCAAAAGCAAAAGCAAAGCCCATCGCTGTAGCCGTAAAAGAGTGCAGGCCATCTTCCACAGGATCAAAAGCCGCGCCGTTTTCCCAGGAACGAGTGGAAAAGGCTGCGGTGGCGATAATCAGAACCCCAAAGGCGCAATGGAGAAGATAGACCGTCCACCCCCAGTCTGCTCGCTGTCGGGCGGCAATCCAGAGCACGCCAAAGCCGAAGAGTTGAAAGCCCAGCCGGGCCAGCCAGGCCCCCGGCACGCCCTGGGCCGCGGATTCGCTGGTCGTGTGGCTCAGCCAGGAATAGCTGACGGGCATCAGAGAGGGGGCCAGCAATAGGGCCAGGGCTGACAGAAGCAGAAGTAGCAGGGGCAGATGTCTGGCAATCCGGTCTGCCGTTGCCCGGCGTTGGGTTTGTGGCGAAAGTTGCATAGTTGGAAATCTCTCCCTGTGGACAATCCACTCCGTACCAGCGAGGAACTAATGGGCAAGCGTTAGTCGATCGGCCAACTATCTGAAACGTGAGGTATCGTCACATACTCTCACGTTTCAAGTCTTCACGTTTTAGCCCGCATATTGTGGCTGCGCTACCTTATGCAATGCAAGCCTATGGCTGGCTGGCACAGGTCAGAGGAATCAGCGCGCACGCCTGATCCGGGAGCAGTGGCTCTGTCACCTCTACGAAACCGACGGTCAATTCGTTTCCCGTGGACTGACCGTTTGGGTCAAAGGCGGCCAACCGTTCGCCGTTGGCGGGATTGTAGAGGCCAATGACCACCCCATAGTCACCCGGGGGCAGCCGCGCGGGGATGGCTAACTGCCGCCAGTCGGGGGTGACCGGGCCGGCTGGGACGGGGATGAAAAGGCGGGGGCTGCCGTCGATCTGGGCGATAGTGCCGTTCTCCCCGCGCAGGTGGACAAATATCTGGTAGCGGTCGAGCATTTCCGGCCTCTGCGTCTGCCATTCCAGACGCAGATTCGCCACCTGGCCCGGGGCCGCGGATGTGCCCAGCCGGGCTGCCACAGCCAGACGCTCCCCCGGGGGGTCAGTGAACCAGCCAGCCTGGCGTGTACCTGTCAACGTTCCCCCGATTTCCCGCGCGGTGAGGGTCCCATCGGCCTGACGGCCAAAAGCCCCGGCCAATCCCAGGGTGCCAGACCGATCCACCAGCCCAGCGGCGGCCTCCAGCACAGGCCATTGCTCTTCCGGTTCGCCGCCAGCCACACCCACAGCCACACCCCACTGCGCGGGCAAAAAGAGCCAGAGACTTTCCAGCTGGATCGCTTCGCCCACCTGCCAGCGTTCGGGTGGATACCAGACCAGCGCGGGGGAGAGCAGTTGGGCGCTGTCGAGAATCACCTCACCGGAGGGGGTGCGTATCTCCACCAGTGGTGTGGAAGTTCCGTCGAATCCTTCCTCCACCCGCCAGAGGGTCGTCACTTTTGTCTGCCGCCAGCGGGGCCAATCGGTCAGGTTCAGGCCGAGAAAGGTGAGGGAAGGGAAAGAAAATAGTGAATGGCGAATGGTGAAGGGTGAATTATTAAGTGGGGAGTCGTTGGCAGAATTCTCCGCGTCGCTGTTTTTTTGCGTCTCGACATTAAAAATCCTGGCAAAATTATAGAAGTCATCCGGGATAGCTGCGTTGGGTTCACCCCGGCGCAGGAGGAGGAAGCCATCTGCCCCATCGATGACGCCCCAGCCATTTGCCAGCATTTCGTCCACTTTGGCCTTGAGATCGCCGGGGGCCATATCCGTATTGCTGGTCACATCGAGCAGCGCCCATTCGGCGGGGACCTGTGCATCCGGTCCGAAGGGGAACTGATAGATATAGCGGCGGTGGCTCAGATGGGGGTGGACCGCGGCGGTGGCCGTGACAGCGGCGTCCGCGGGAATCTGGTCGATAAAGCGGCTGAGCAGCCGGTGGTGGGGGGTGACGGGCGTCGGGTCGTAGCGTCCGCCGCCCGGCCCCCGGCCCGCGTCCGCATAGCCCATCCCCGCCCAGACGAGCAGCCAGAGGGTCAACCCCCAAGCCAGCAACGGACGCAGGCTGGAACGGCTGTTGGTGAAAAAGGAGACCAGCGCCATCACCCCGGCACTGGCCGCGGGCAGGTGTTGGAAACTGGCCGATTCACTGGTCGTCCGTCGGCCCAGCCAGCGCCAGAGCCGGGCCAGCCCATAGACCCCGGCCACGGCAAAATAGGGGAGAATCGGCGCGCTGTAGTGAAATTCGCCGTAGTATTGGGCCGGATAGGCGCTGAGCAGATTGGCGAGAAAGACGGGCAGACAGAGCAGGAGAATCTCCGGAGCGAGGAGGGCAAAGAGGCCAAAACCGGCCAGCAAATGCCAAAGATAGGCGCTGCGGGGCGCTTCGCTGGCAATCTGCCAGACCAGCCCCGGTTGGGTGAAGAAGCTTTTGGCAATGTCCACGGGTGCATCGCCCAGCGCGCCGAACCGCTGGAAATAGGCGCTCTCCGCCGCGCCGTAGACGGGCGCGGCCTGGGTGGGAACGATGACAAATGTGGCGAGATAGAACCAGGCCAGGGAGAGGAGAAAGATGGAGACTGGGGATTGGAGATTGGGGATTGGGCGTCGTCGCGCCCTAATCCCTACTCTCCAGATTCCCCAGATTCCTAATCCGGCGGCCAGCAGCGCGGCTTCTTCTTTGACAGAGGCCAGCAGCAGGGCGGCGACGAAGAATTGACGCCAGCGCCCTTTTTCCCCGGCCCAGAAGACCCAGACGATCAGCGGCGCGGCAAAGGGGATGGCGTGAAATTCGGTGAGGACCGCGGATTGGAGCGGGGGCGAAAGCAGCCAGGCCAGGGCCAGGGCCAGGGCCAGGGGGCGGGTCATCTGTTGCAGGGGTTCGTTGTGCCAGATTTGGGCGCGCTGCCGGGCCGGGAGCAACTGGTCGAGCTTTTCCAGGGCCAATGCGTAGAGCGGCAGCGCGCCCAACGCCACGGCGATTACTTGCAGAAGCAGGAGCGCGCGCACGTCATCCCACAGCCAGAGCAGCGGGGCGATCAGCGCAAAGAACGGCTCCACGTGATCCGTCAGCCGGGTGGAGACGAAATCGTCCTTCACCTCCTCCACAAAGCGGCCCTGGCTGGTGTTCCAGATGGCCTGATCCATCTGGCCCAGATCGGCCTTGTGGGTGCGCATCCCCGCGTGCTGGGCAAAGGCGAGGCTGGTGAAAGTCCAAATATAAATGAGGATGGCGGCGAAGAGAATCAACCGGTAGGGGTCGGCGAGGGGATTGGGGATTGGAGAGCGGAGAGCGGAGAGCGGGGAGCGAGACATCAATCGTTACTCACCAATCTTAATTTGCGCGGCGTCCACCGATCGGCGGGCTTTCATCCACAACCCTACCCCGCCCGCCGCAGCCACCTCCAGAATCACCTGCCAAAGCCGGATGGCAAGAGAGGCGACGGTTGTGGGACCGCCGCCCAGAATGGGGGCAAGAAGCAGATAGAACGCCCCTTCGCGCACGGCCAGCCCGCTGGGGGTGACAAAGCTGAGATAGCCCACTGTATAGCCGATGGGAAAGGCAGCCAGCAGATGGGGCAGGGCCGCGGCCATCTCGACAGATGTGTAGACGCTCAGGGCAAAGGTGATGGCGGCGAAAGCGCCCCCCCAACAGAGCCAGGCAATCACTGCCAGGCAGAGCATCCCCAGCAGTTGACCGGACGAGAGGGACCCGGCCAGGGGTGTGCGGCCCGCTTTGGATAAAGCCCAATTGAGCAGGCCAATCAGCCAGCCCGGGCGCAGCAGAAAGAGGAGAAGCGCGCCCAATGCCAACCCTGTCAACCAGCCTGTCGTGTCGCCCAGCCAGGGGTCCAAGAGTCCAAAATTACCCACAGTCAACAGATAGACGGCGGCGATGGGCAGAACCGAAAGCAGATTGAGCACCTGAAAGAGCGCGATGCTGCCCACTGTTGCCTCCACGCGCACCCCCTGCTGCCGGGCCAAAACGGTCATGCCCAGGGGCTGCCAGACGTTGCCGGGGATGTAGCGGGCCAGAATGCTGGCAAACCAGATGCGCAGGGCATCTCTGTAGGAAAGCCAGCCACCCAGCCGGGCCAGGGCCACCCGCCAAAGCCCGATTTCGATGGCCCAGCCGCCCAGCATCAGCCCAGCGGATAGGGCCAGCCAGCCAGGATGCAGACGCCAGGTGTGGCGGGAGAGTTCATCCCATTGGCTGCGCAGAAGCAGGAGAATAAAGAGCAGGGCCAGACCGATGAAGAGCGGTTGAAGCAGGGGCCACAGGCGGCGGCCAGCGCTGAGAAGAGCCGTCACGGACTGGACTCCATCTGACGCAGGATGGCGGGCAGATGGCGCAGGTCGCTGCATACGGCGTCGGCAAAGGAACATTCGGGCCAGAAGCGATTGGGCCGGTAGATGGCAGCCATCCCCATAGCCTGCGCGCCCCGAATGTCTGCCTCTGGGTTGTCCCCCACAAAGACCGCTTCCTCCCCGGCAACCTCCAGCCGGGCCAATGCCCGCCGGAAAATTTCCGGGTCGGGCTTGCGCATCCCCTCCTGCTCCGAGACAAGCACCGCGGAAAAATACTCCGCCACACCCAGGGCCTGGAAGTTGTGCCATTGAAAGGGATAGCGTCCGTTGGTAATTAATCCCAGTTGTCTGCCCTCTGCTGCCAGCTCTGCCACCATTTCGGCCAGCCCCGGAAAGCCCCGGCAATAGGCATGAAAGCCGGTGAGATATTCATCCAGCAGGGTTTGGGGATCGATGGCGCTGATGCTGTACTCGTCCAAAATACACCGGTAGACCCCATCCTTCCAGAGTCGGCCATTGTCGTCCAGCGCCATAAAACGCTCTACAAAGTCCTGGGCTGGAATGGAGGCCAGGGCGTTCTGGTGGGCAGCGTATTGGGCGGCGGCAAAGGCGCGCAGAGAGGCTTGCCGGTCCAGCAGCGTCTCATCCATATCAAAAATAACGGCTCGAATCATTGGCTGCTCGCAAAATCGGCAAAGCTCGTAGGTGGCCTGCCCAGTAGCCAGCCGAGAACGTTCGGGTTGCCTACCAGCCCGTGGCGGTCGTAGTAGCGGAACATCGCCAGGAGGGTTGCAATGGCTTCCTCGCCCATCCCCCGCTGGCGGGCGTCGGCTTCCCACTGCGCCCACGCCACCCGTTCCGCCCGCACAGGCCGGCCCAGGGATTCGGCCAACAGTTCGGCCACTTCGGTTTGAGAAAGGGGCTGGGGGCCGGCCAACTCGTAGATGGCCCCCGTGTGACCGGACTCGGTTAGTACTTTGGCTGCCACCCCGGCCACATCCCGCAAATCGACCAGCGAGAGACGGGCGTCCAGGGCGTAGGGGACCGGGTAGACCCCGCGCTGGGTGATGGAGGGCCAATGGGCCAGCACATTCTGCATATAGGCACAGGGCTGGAGGATTGTGAAGGGCAGACCGGAGGCGAGGATCACTTCTTCGCTTTCCAGCTTGCGCCAGTGATGGGCCATTGTGGAAGTTTGGGGATGGAGCACTGAGTGGTAGACGAAACGCGCTACCCCGGCCCGGCTGGCCGCTTCGACTGCCACATGGCTAATCGCAACCTCTGCCGGGTGCAGGTTGGGGCAGATGTGATAGACGGCCCGCACCCGCTGGCAGGCGGCTTCCCAGATGGGCGCATCCTGCATATCCCCCGCGATCCAGTCGGCACAGGGCAATCCGTTGGCCTGTTCTGGACGGCGCACCCACACCCGGACAGTTTCGCCCTGTCCGGTCAACGCATCTACGATAGCTCGGCCCGTTTTGCCCCCGGCCCCGGTGACGAGAATCATTGGGGGATCACCTCAGCGACGGGGATGGAGAAACCCTCCAACACCAGAGAAGAAACGGTGTCGCCCGGACCGTAGCTTTCGATCAGATCGTATCGCTCTCCCCGCAGTTGATAGACTTCCACAGTGACCGCTCTGGGGTCGATGATCCAGTATTCGCCGATCCTGGCTTCGGCATAGACTGCCAATTTGGTGCGCCGGTCATCCACCCAATTGGACGGAGAAAGAATCTCCACAACCAGATCGGGCACACCGTCGATGGTTGTCTCGCCGATAATGCCCAGATTGTCCCGGCGGATGAAAAGGATGTCCGGCTGCACAGGCGTGCCCAGATTGCGGGGCAGAATGACGTCGATGGGGGAAATATAAATTTCTCCCATCTGTCTCTGGCTGACAAATCTTTCCATTTCCATCGAAAGACGAAGGGCTGTTCTTTGATGTCGCGGGCCGGGCGCAGGGGACATATAGAGTTCTCCTCGCATGACTTCGTATTTCCATCCGTCGTTGGGCAGACGCGCGTAGTCGTCGTAGGTCCACTGGCCCTGCTCCGGCCATGCCTGGACGACAGGCTGCACTGTATATGCGATTGTAGCTGTCTCGCGCAGGCGGGGCATAGGAAAGCTCCTTTCGGTCATTGTGCCCGTTATTAAAATCTATTGTACACCAGACCGGGGCGGAAGTGTATTGCATAGCCCAGCGTAACCACCAGATTCCAGGGAGGGAACTGGATCGACTCCTCCCCCAAGCTGGGGGAGGTTGGGAGGGGGTGAGCAGTTATTGCGTAAGATTGCGTATCACCCATCACCCCTCCTACTCCCGCCTGTTGGCGGCGCAACACCCCCTGTGTTACAATTCGTCATCCGTACCCATTTCACTTCTTTGTCTATATCCACACTTGCGCCCATAAGGAATGCAGCCATGCCGGGTCCAGACGAAAATGGGTGGCCGATCATCGGTCACAGTTGGGCGGTGGGTCTGCTGCGTCCCCTCTGCCAGCCGGGTGGCCGCGGTCTACGCCACGCCTATCTACTGCTAGGCTCGCCCCAGATCGGCAAATCCACCCTGGCCTGGGCCTTTGGCACAGCTCTGCTCTGCACTGACCCCGGCTCACGGCCCTGCGGTCGCTGTCGTTCCTGCCAGTTGATGGCTAAGGGCGGCCACCCGGATGTGCGGCTGATCCAGCCCACCAACCGGGAAGGGCAGGCAGACCGGGCCAATGGCCTGTTGCGGGTGGATGCAGCCGAAGGGATTGTCCACGAAACGATGCTGCGCCCCCTGGAAGGCCGCTACAAATTCATTCTGATTCAGGATGTTCACCAGGCCAACGATAGCTTTGCCAATAAATTGCTCAAAACCCTGGAAGAGCCGCCACCCCACGTAATTCTTTGCCTGACCGCCCACGACCGGGCCGGTCTGCTGCCCACAATCGTCAGCCGCTGCCAGGTGTTGGAGCTACGCCCCCTCGCTGCGGGTGTGATTGCCGACGCACTGGAAAGCCGGGGGACAAAGCCAGACGAAGCCCAACTGTTGGCCCGGCTGTCCAACGGACGGATGGGTTGGGCGCTGAACCAACTTTTGGACAAAGAGAGCCGTACGCAGCGGGAAGAAGCGCTGCATACTCTCTGGCAGCTCTGTCGGGCCAGCCGGGTGGAGCGTCTGGCCTTCTCCCAATCTCTGGCCGGCAACCGGGAGAACGACCGGCTTTTTGGCCTGTTGGCCCTTTGGGTTGGCTGGTGGCGGGATGTGCTGCTGGCCCAGGCTGGCTGCCCGGAAGCGTGCAGCAATATCGATCACCGGGCCGAGATCGAGCGCGACGCACAGCATTGCAGCGGCGCGGATGTGTACTCCTTTTTGCAGACCCTGGCCCGCATCGAAGGCTATCTGCGCCATACGGTCAACACTGCCCTGGCACTGGATGTGCTGCTGCTACAACTTCCCCGGCCTGCCACCGCCCGCTGAGCCGCGTGGTGAAACAGATCAAAAAACGCAACACCTATTCAATCAACCCGCGCTACCCGCGGTCGACTTCCCATTCAGGAGCAACGGATGCAAACCGTTATCGGTGCTGTTTTCAAGCCCGTTACCAAAGTCTACTATTTCGACCCAACCAGTTTGCTGGACCTGATGACCGACGATTTTGTGATCGTTGACACAGCCAAAGGCCAGGAATTGGTCCAGATTGTCCAGCCGCCCCACTCTATCCCGGAAGAAGAGGTAGTGGGCGAGATTAAACAGGTGGTGCGTCGGGCCACCCCCTGGGATATGCTGGAGCAGGACACCTGGCGGCAAAAAGAGGCAGAAGCCCTGGCTGTCTGCCGGGAAAAGGCCGCTGAGCACGCGTTGGAGATGAAAGTCGTACGCTGCGAATATAATTTTGACGGGGGTCGGTTGACCGTCTACTTTGCGGCGGAAGATCGCATCGACTTTCGGGGGCTGGTACGCGACCTGGCCCGGGTGATGCAAGCCCGCATCGAAATGCGCCAGATCGGTGTGCGCGACGAGGCCAAAATTCTGGACGGCGTGGGCAAATGTGGCCGCCAGCTCTGCTGCACAAGCTGGTTGCGGGAGTTCGCCCCGGTGAGTATCCGCATGGCCAAAAACCAGCAACTGCCCCTGAACCCGGACGAAATCAGCGGCGTCTGTGGCCGTCTGCTCTGTTGCCTCTCCTACGAGGATCCGGTCTATAAAGAGGCCAACAAAAAGATGCCCAAACTCGGCTCCGAAGTGACAACGCCCCAGGGGAACGGGCGGGTACGCCATCTGCATCCGCTGAAGGAGTCGGTTACTGTCTATCTGCAGAATAATGTGATGGCTGAATTTACAGTGGATGAGTTGATTACCAGCAAGAAGGGCGGTGGCTGCGGCACCTGCGGCGGCTGCACAGTCAAACGCCGGGCCAGCGCCGAAGAGGATAACGAGCGGGTGCGGGCGAGCCGTCAGGCTGAAGAAGAAGAAGCGAAGGAGAGCAGCGAAAGCACATCACCCCGGGACAACCGTGCCCGGCGGCGTGCCCGGCGACGGGGTGGCAACAATCCTGGGCGGTAACTGCTCACCCCCTCCCAACCACCCCCACTGTGGGGGAGGAGTCGCTCCAGTTCC
>JAHDWH010000029.1:34600-39707 GCA_023384455.1 Caldilineaceae bacterium
GTAACCTCCTCCCCCCCCCCCACCCTCCCCCCTGGGGGGGGTGCCGTGCTCCCTGTCCCCACTGGGGGTTGGGGGG
This sequence comes from Caldilineaceae bacterium, assembly GCA_023384455.1. GTDB lineage: Bacteria > Chloroflexota > Anaerolineae > Caldilineales > Caldilineaceae > JACQGT01. The sequence continues at coordinate 34,677 of JAHDWH010000029.1, forward strand.
GGTTGGGGGGGGGTGGCTGAACAGGTACAATACTTCGTATGGATAACAGAACATTTGGTCTGGAAAATCAAGTAGCGCCGGAAGTCAATCTGAGTTACGCTGAAGTGATCGTCAATGTTCCCATCCGCCGCTCCTTTGGTCGGGGACAGGACGCGCCGCCCCCCCCTGCCGCCCTGCCCACTTTTGACGGCGGCGGGGAAGCGGAGGGCGACGACAGCACAGCCGCTTTGCAGACCTTCCACTACCACCTGCCCCCGGAACTGCTGGGCAGCGTCCAGCCGGGCCATCTGGTCTGGGTTCCTTTTGGCAAGCAGACATTGCAGGGGATCGTCGTCCGCCTGGCCGGGGGCGCGCCTGTGCCCACAAAGCCGATCAAACGGCTGGCCCGTCCCCAGCCGGTGCTGACCCCCGCCCAGATCGCCCTCTCCTTTTGGATTGCCGATTATTACGTGGCCCCCATCTCCGAAGCGGTGAAGCTCTTTCTGCCCCCTGGCCTGCTGAAGAAAGACGAGGACGACGCAGGCATCCGCGCCAAGCGGGAGGAGGTCATCAGCCTGCGCATCCGTCGTCAGGAGATTCGCCAGAGTCTGTTCACTTTAGGCAGCCGTAGCAAACAGGCCCAGGCATTGGAGGCTCTGCTGGCCGCGTCGGAGGGTGGACTGCCCATCGCCGAGTTGCAGATTCGCTGCGATCTGCGCACGACCGCCACTCTCAAACGGCTAGAAAGCGACGGACTGATCCTTTTGGGAGAGGAAACTGCAAAACTGGCCTTGCCCCTGGCGGAGAGCGAAGACGCGCTGCTGGCCCTGCGCGGCGTGGAAAAATATCGGCTGGTGCTGGAGAGCCTGGCCGACGCCGACGGTCCCCTCTGGAAGAGCGAACTCTACGCGCTGGTGGAGACAAATCTGGGCATCCTGCGCGATCTGCACGAGGCCGGGCTGATAAAAATGGCAGAAAAAGTCCGCTTCCGCGACCCCCTGGCCGGGCGCAACTATCCCCGCACATTCCCCCTGCGTCTGACCGAGCAGCAGGCCGGTGTCTGGCAGGCCATCCGCAGCGCGTGCTTCGCCACAGAAGAGGAATTGACCCCGGCCCGCTTTCTGCTCCACGGCGTCACCGGCAGCGGCAAGACCGAAATCTATCTCCACGCCATCGCCGAAACCCTGGAGCGCAACCGCCAGGCGATTGTCCTCGTCCCCGAAATCGCGCTGACCCCCCAGACCGTCGCCCGTTTTGCCGGCCGCTTCCCGGATCGGGTGACAGTCGTCCATTCCGGGCTGAGTCGGGGTGAGCGCTACGACGTCTGGCGACAGGTGCGGGACGGGGAGATCGATGTGGTGGTGGGTCCCCGCAGCGCGCTCTTTGCCCCCCTGCCCCGGCTGGGATTGATTATTCTGGACGAGGAACACGAATCCTCCTATAAGCAGGACGCGGAGGCCTGGGGCACTTTCAGCGTCTTCTACGACGCCCGCACAGTGGCCCGCCAACTGGCTGAACTGACCGGCAGCAGCCTGATTCTGGGCAGTGCCACCCCTTCCCTGGAAGCCTACACGGAAGCACAATCCGGAGATATCCATTTGTTGGAGCTTCCCCGCCGGGTGATGGGGCACGGAGGGGATGACAAGATGACAAGGAGGCAAGGTGACAAGGAGAATGCTGGAGCGGGAGACGGCGCAACTACGCAATACGCAATACGTAATACGCAGCAGTCCAATCCCCGATCCCCAGTCCCCAGTCCCCAATCCCCAATCTACGCCGAACTGCCGCCTGTGGAAATCGTCGATATGCGCCAGGAGTTACGCGCCAACAACCGCAGTATCTTCAGCCGCAGTATGCAGAGCGAACTCCACGCCACGCTGGACGCGCAGGAGCAGGCGATTCTCTACTTGAACCGCCGGGGCACGAATACATTTGTCCTCTGCCGGGACTGCGGCCACGTAGAGGAATGCCCCCGCTGTGACATACCCCTCACCTATCACGAACGGGTGAGCGTGCTGGTCTGCCACCACTGCAACGCCCGCTACCCCATCCCCGCAGTCTGCCCGGAGTGTGAGAGCAAGCGCATCAAATTCTTTGGCAGCGGCACCGAGCGCATCGAAGAGGCCGTGCAGGAGATTTCGCCCCGGGCCCGCATCCTGCGCTGGGACGCGGACACTACCGGGCGCAAAGGCAGCCACGAGGAGATTCTGGCCCGCTTCGCGGCCCACGAAGCCGATGTGCTGGTGGGGACGCAGATGATCGCCAAAGGGCTGGACCTGCCGCTGGTGACATTTGTGGGCGTCGTCTCCGCGGATGTGGGACTCTATCTGCCCGACTTCCGCGCGCCGGAGCGCACCTTTCAACTGCTGACACAGGTGGCAGGCCGGGCCGGGCGCAGCGCGCGGGGCGGGCGGGTCATCTTCCAGACCTACAAACCGGAGCATTACGCGGTCCAGGCCGCGGCGGAACACGACTACGCCGCCTTTTACCAGCGGGAGATGAACTTCCGCCGGGAGCAGGGCTATCCCCCTGCGGGACGACTGGCCCGGCTGGTCTTCTGGCACAAAAAGTTGGAAACAGTCCAAAGCCGCTGTGCGGAGATGGCCGCGGCCCTGCGCGCCCGCATCGGAGAAGTGTCCCTGCCCGGTGAAAAGTTTGACATTATCGGCCCTGTCCCCGCCTTCTTCGCCCGCCACCGCAGCTTCTACCGCTGGCAAATCCTCGTGCGTGCCCCCGACCCGGCCCGCCTGCTGCGTGGCTTGGACATCCCCTTTGGCTGGCGGGTGGATGTGGACCCGGTGACGGTGCTATGAATGGGGGTTCATCGGTCCTGCTGGTATAATTTTTGTCATTGACGAGTCACACAGGAAGTAACCGCATGGCAAAACAACTACCCGCCGAGCGGGACAACCGCCGTTGGTTGACGCTGAAAGACGCCAGCGACGTGCTGGGCATCCACTACACAACCCTGCGCACCTGGGCCGACAACGGCGACATCCCCGTCTTTCGCACGCCGGGCGGCCATCGCCGCTTTCAGTTGGGCGATCTGCGCCGCTTTCTGGAAAGCCGGGTCAGCCAGAGCCAGCTTTCCAATGTGGACGGGCTGATGGCCGTCGCCCTGAGCCACGTGCGCCAGGAGATCAACAAACTGCCAGCCAGCGAAGGTGGCTGGCGGGCGGAGATTACCCCAGCGAGTGTGGAGGCCAATCGGGGGCGGGGACGGCGACTCTTTGCCCTGGCCCTGAACTATCTCATCCGCCCGGAGCAGCGGGAGCGGCTGCTGGAAGATGGCCGGGTGATTGGCCGTGAATACGGCGTGGAGGCGGCCCAGAGCCAGCTTTCTCTGGCCGAGACCGGGCGGGCGGTGCAGTTCTTCCGCCGCCAGCTTCTCGAAGTGGTGCGCCGGGACGAGACCCTCGACGCCGAAGATGTGCAGATTCGCCAGTTGATCGCCCAATATCTGGACGAAGTGCTGTATGCGGTGTTGGATGGCTATGAGCAGACGCTTCTGGTCGGTGGCAAATAAGGTTGCTTCACCAAAATAAGTACCCAAAAGTCCCCGACACTTGACAAACTTTGACGACTGGATTTCAACGTACAGGCTCGCACGGGCTGAAAGTGTCGGGCACTTTGGCTAGATACTTTTGTGACGAGATTCAATTTACATAGGAATGAGAAATGACGATGAGCCAGCCACAGCAATTTGAGACGAGAGCCACCGAAGGTTCACAAAATCAATACGGCAAAGTGATATTAAACAAAGAGAGATTCGTGCAAATCATCGACGAAATTCTTGCCGCAGATTCTTTACCTAAAATCAGACTAAGAATAGCGGAGTTACGTCCGGCAATAGCTACTTCAAGAAATGATTCTATTGGAATCGTAAATATAGCATCGAATGGCGATACAATTTCTATGCGACGTGATGTGTTATCCGCTGATTTAGGTCAGATTTCGGAATCACAAACTTTAGAGCGTGCAATCTACTATCTCAACCGTTTGAAAGCAAGTATTGTCGAAGTCAAGACCAGTAAGATTAACGAAATAAATCTCAAGCGTTGGAAAGAATATGATGAGGTTCTAACTGATAGCTTGTGGATAGTGCCAAAAAGGGATACATCAGGAGCACACGTATCGGAGTATTGGGGTAATTTCGTGCCTCAAATACCTCGCCAAATGATGATAAGGTATACAAAGCGAAACGATTGGGTGCTCGATGTGTTTGCGGGGAGTGGTACGACGCTGATTGAATGTAGAAGACTAGGACGTAATGGCCTGGGAATAGAATTGAATCCGAAGGTCGCCCAACGCGCCCGGGAACTTGTCGAGACGGAGCCGAATCTTCGGCAGATAACCACAGATATTGCAGTAGGTGACAATACAACCCTTGACATCAAGGATATGCTTGCTCAACATCAAATTGAGAAAGTACAGTTGTTAATGATGCACCCCCCTTATCACAACATTATCAGGTTCTCTGAAGATAAGCGCGATTTATCAAATGCTGAGACAACCGAAGACTTCCTGACAATGTTCGGACGCACGGTAGATAACGCAACACCTTTCCTCGAAAAGGGTCGGTATCTTGCGCTTGTTATTGGTGACAAATACGCAAAGGGAGAATGGATACCACTTGGGTTCAGTTGCATGAATGAAGTTCTAAAACGCGGGTATATGCTAAAGGCTGTCGTCGTTAAGAATTTTGACGAAACAAAAGGAAAGCGTAACCAACAAGAACTATGGCGTTACCGTGCTTTAGTCGGCGGATTCTATATTTTTAAGCACGAGTACATAATGATTTTCAAGAAACAATAATTCACTGAAGACACCTCTACAGGAGCTAGAATGAGTACAACTCACGTTTTTATCGTTGATACAACTACGCTTAATCTTCATCTGGCATATCTCTTTGCTGGAACGGGAGCAAGAGAACATCAGGTTGATTTTAATGCTAAGGCAAGCACCGGTTTGAACTATGCCACGGAGAATAATCTTGTAGGGATGATTGCCGATTCACAAAGAATAAGAAAAGGTGATGGACTAATTTTTTAT
>JAHDWH010000367.1:0-1342 GCA_023384455.1 Caldilineaceae bacterium
GGCAATATAGAGTTCGCCAGCCCCCGTACAGTCCACCCACAGCCCCCGGCTGGCCGCCCAGCGCGCCGCGGCCAGGTTCATCAGCGCCTTGCCCGCAAAGGTGATCTCCCCTGGGCCGGGGTAGTAGCGGGCCAGGGAAGTCCGGTATTCGTCCACCGCCCCGTCCAGGCTGGTCTGATCGTAGAGATAGAGGGGTGTTCCATACCGGGCGGCCAGTTCGCTCAGATCACAGCCGCCGATGGCAAGCTGGTCTACACCGGCCACTGAATGGATTTGGGCTGTGCGGGGAAAAAGTTGTAGACGTTTTTGCATAGATATTCCCATTCTGTCATCGATTTATAGGACGACCAGCACAATCCCGGCCAGGGTGACCAGCGCGCCGATGAGGGTGGCGACGGTTGGCATCTCGTGTAAGAGCAGCATCCCCAACACAATGCCGCCTGTCACTTCCTGGGTTGCCACCAGATTGACGACCGTTGCGCTCACCCGGCGCAGGGCCGCGTTGTAGAGGGTGTGGCCCAATCCCAGGGGCAGCGCGCCCAGGGCCACTACGCTGAGAATGGCGGGCCACGTATAACCGCTGGGGGAAAAGTTGACAACAGCCACAGGCAGCAGCCAGAGCGCGGCCGCGGTGTAGACCGTCCCTGCGTAGGCGAGCAGAGAAAATCGTTCCCGTTGGCTGCGCCCGGCCACGCTGTAGATGCCAAAGCAGAGCGCGCTGCCCACAGCCAGCCCGTCGCCGATGAGCATCCGGGGGGTCAGGGTCGGCTCGAAACCGGCCAGCACAGCGACCCCAGCCACGGCTACCCCAATGCCGATCCATTTGCGCGGGGTTAGCGACTCTTTGAGAATCAGCCAGGAAAAAATGGCAACAAAAACTGGCGCTGTGTAAACCAGCGCCAGGGCGTGGGCAATCGTTGTATACTCCAGGGATGCGATGTAAAGCGCAAAGTGGAGTGCTGTGACCAATCCGTAAGAGGCGAAGCGGGGCCAGTCGGGGCGGGCAGGCAACCGCTCCCCGCGCAGCAGACCCAATCCCCCGACCAGCAGAGCTGCTACCACCAGCCGCCCCGCGGCAATCTCAAAGGAGGTGAGGGTGTCGGCAGCCCAGCGGATGAATACCGGGCTGGTGCTAAAGAGCAGAACGGCCAGCGCCACAAATCCAATGCCACGACGCTCTTCGCTGCTCACGGACACCGCTCACTGGCTAATGGGATGCAGGGTTTGCAGATTATTGTTTCTACTTAGATGCGACGCACTCGCCAGGAGAGTATTCCCGTGCCAAAATTGTGTGGCGAGTGCGTCGCATCCTACGCCTGAGTAGTTACGATTAATATTAATA
>JAHDWH010000367.1:1442-4204 GCA_023384455.1 Caldilineaceae bacterium
CCAGCCAGCCCGCCCGCTGGGGTTGGGAGCCGCGCAGGGCCAGCCAGAGGAGGCCGAGAAAGGCGAAGCGGTAGATCACCTCTTCTACAACGGCAGGCTGAAGCGCGTCGATGAGCGCGGCCAGGGGACTCTGCCACTGGATCGGCTGGCCCTGGGTCAGCCTGAGGGCGAAGACATTCAGCACTGCCAGGGGCGCACCCACACCGATTCCCAGGGCGAGGCTTTGGCCGAACTTGCCCCAGCCGCCCCCGGCCATCGACAATTGGACCGGCCCGCCCTGACGCATCACCACCAGTCCACCCCACAGGGCCACAGCCGAGCAGATGCCCCGCACCAGAGCCTGGCCGAAATTATCCCCCACGATTCCAAAGAAAGGATAGGGCGAAAAGAGTGTGGCAAAAGCCATTGTGACACCCACTACGCCACCCAGCCCAAGCCCCGCCAGCCAATCGATTGGGAGCAGATGGCGATAGCCAGTGAGAAGCAGGGCAAACGAGCCGACAATTGTGAGGGCGGTGAAAATGTCGTTCAGGCGGGGCGGCTCGCCATCGGTCGCCAGCGCTGTACGCCCGACAAACAGCGCCAGAATAGCCCCAAGCAGAAGAACGAAGAGGCGGTTACGCTCCACTTTGCGCCTCCTCGCGCAGTACGAGCTGCCTGCCCACAAAGGCAAAGAGCAGCAGAATTGTGCCAGTGACCCAGCCGCCCAGGCTGAAGACGGGCGGGCCATAGAGCGCGATGCCCGCACCCGCCACAACCAGCAGCCCGGCAAGCAGGGCGAACAGTCTCATTCCGTAGAGGGTGACGAAGGGCAGGTAGTGGGAACCGACGACAATCGCCGCCGCCGGAAAGAACCACTCCGCCCGATAGAGTGTGGCAGATCCTACCAGCAGAAAGTTGACGGGCACAGTGAAAGCAGTCTGAGCGCCAAGACTCCACAGCCCATTCTCGGCGCTGACTTTGGCCGGGCGGCCCAGCAGCCGCAGCAAGCCCTGGGTCAGCGGGAAGATCGCCATACTCCCGAAAAAGAGGACGGCCATCCCCAGCCCCGGCCTCACCCACTGGCTGGACGCCGCAGCGCTCAGCCAGATCAGGCCGGAAGCGAACTGGCCGGCAAATCCGCCCAGGAAATTGAACCGCATCTCCCGTTGCGCATCCCTCACGTTCACTGTTCCTTCTCCTTTGTATGTTGAAAAGCTACTCTCCCGCAGACGCATCAGCGCTCCCTTTTCCTCTCTTGGCGACTACACCGATCCATTCGGTTTCGTCGCTGTAGGGTGTGCCGGTCAGATCGCTCCACACACTTTCCACCCGAAAACCGCCGGTCTCCAGTTCTGCGGTGATGCTCTCTCGGCTGTAGTCCTGAAACCAATTGCGATAGACCGACAGCTTGCCGTTCGCTTCGATGACAGTCGCCTGGTCCAGAAAAATGGAGTGCTCCGGATAGTCAAAGCCCTCCTCCAACACCAGATGGGGCCCCGGCTTCCAAAAGCCGCTCTCCGCCACATACCAGCCGTTTCTGTTGCCGTAGCGCTGGCGGTGAATGGGGGTGGTGACATCCAGCACGAAATGACCGCCGGGCTTGAGTGCCCGGTGTACGTTCTGTAGCAATTTGCTCCGTTGCGCTGGTGCCAGCGGGCAGAAATCGCCGTAGATCAGCAGGGCCGCGTCATATTCTTCCCGATCTTCCAGTGCCAGATAATTCTCGTAGCGATAACGAATTTTCAACCCTGCCTGCTGCGCGCTCTTCTCCGCATAGGCAATCGAACGGCGGGAGCCATCCACGCCGGTGACGGCGATGCCCCGGCGTGCCAGCTCCACCGCATAGAGTCCCGGACCGCAGCCCAGGTCGAGCACGGCGCTGCCCGGATGCAGGCCCAGACTCTCTACAATCCAGGCCACCGAGCGGGCAATCGTCTGCGGTCGTCGGCTGGCCCGGTCGTTCGTCGGGTCGAGATGGGCCGCCAGCATCTGCGTGGAGATGTGGGGATCGTCCCAAAAGAGCGCTTCGCCCGGGGCAAAGGGGACGGGCCGTTCCTGCAATTCTTTCAGTCGTTCCAGATTCATTTTGTCTCCTTGCGATGATTCAGATCGCCGTTCCCATAAGAATTTCTGCACCGTCTCAGTCACGGCTCTGCGCGGCCAGCAACTCTTCCTGACCGATGCGTCGGGGATGGGCTGTCCGGCGGGCCATCAGACTCGCCCCTACCAGTAGCAGCAGACCAGCCAGCCCCAGCCCGGAAACCACCAGCCCACCGATGAAACGGACGGGCAGACGCATCCAGCCGATGAGGGCATCGGCTGCCCCTGGCCCCCAGAAGCTGTGCAACAGAAGTACATTCTGCTGGATGGTTGAGTCCAGGGCGTAGAGGCTGAGCGACCCCAGCAGGGCCAGCACAAAAGCGATGGCGGACAATCGAAAGAGCACCGAAGTTGAAGCGGATCGATTCGGGACGGATTGGATGTTCATTGGGCGACAAACTCCTTGTGGGTAGATTCGGAAATGTTTCTCAACAGTAGAACAGTCATCACCAGATTGGCCAGGGCAATGGCCGGGAAGACGCCCAACTCCACCGGGCTGACGGCCACGCCGACTCGCAGCATATTCAGCCCCATCAGGCTGACGGCCAGCCCCAGGGTGAGAAATTTGAAGAGCGCGAGGGAGGCCAACAGATAGCCCCAGGCAGCACCGCGCAGGAGCAACCAACCGGCAACGAAACAGAGCGGCACAATGACGGCCAGGTCCATTGCCTGGATAAACA
>JAHDWH010000368.1 GCA_023384455.1 Caldilineaceae bacterium
TCGATACGCCCTCCGCAGACTCCGGGCTACTCAACCGGCGCTCACTGATCTGATCCGCAATTCGCAACTCGCAACTCGCAATTCGCAACTCGCAATTCGCAACTCGAAAGTGCTAAACAATGAACATCCTGAACACAACCGCCACCGCCCTCGCCATTGCCTTGGGACTCATCCTCCTGGGCGTGGGGCTGATGGCTCTGCGCAAGCCGATTATCGCCAAACTGGGGCTGCGCAATATCCCCCGCCGACCGGCCCAGTCTGTGCTGATCGTCGTCGGTCTGACCCTGAGCACACTGATTATTGTCAGCGCCTTCAGCCTGGGCGATACCCTGAACTATTCGATCCAGCGCCACGCGGTCAGCGCCTATGGCACAATCGATCAGGTGGTCTCCCCCGCCTTTCTAGGCGATCTGATAGCCCTGGCCGACAACGGCAGCATTGAGGGCAACAGCGCAGAGACCGATCTGCTCAACAATCTGGCCGCGGGGGATTTGGCGAGTATTCTCGCCCTGCTGGAAAATGGCCTGCCCGGTATCGACGAGCAGCGCTACGCCAGCCTGCGCGACGAACTGGCCGACGAGCCGCTGGTGGACGGGGTGGCCGGGTCGATTATCTTCCCCACAATTGTGCGCAATATGAACACCGGTCAGGGCGAACCCCTGGGCTTTATCTTCGCCGTGGACGAGAACTATACCCAGGAATTTGGTCTGCACGACCGCGACGGGCGGCCGGTGCGGATGGGGGATTTGCGGCCCGGCGTGGGCAATATCTTTGTGGGCGCGGCCAATCTCTTTGCGGGAACCCAGACGCTCATCGGTAATACTGCCGCCAACTTTGGCCTGGAAGATGTGGGCGTCGTCGAGGCCGGCGCGGCCATCGCCGCGGTCGGCGCTCTGCTCACGGCTGACGCGCCCCTGGCCTTCAATTTGCGTGACTTGAGTTTAGACCTGTCCACCCTGCGCGGTCTGGGCATCGACACCAGCTTTCTAGAGGAGCAGGGCATCGACACCCTCAGCCTGGAGGGGCTGGGGCTGAGCGACGAGCAGTTGGGGCAGATGGGCATCGACCCGGACGCACCGGTGACGCTGCCCACCCTGAAGGCGCTGGGGCTGAATATCACCGACCCCATTTCCACCACCACCGCCCTGCTCAGTTCGTTCAATCTCAACACCCTGGGCCAGGATATCGACGCTACCCTCAGCCAATACGGGCTGCAACTGCGCCAGGGGGATGTCTACCTCAACGAACTGGGCGCGCAGCAGCTCAACGCCCGGCCCGGCGATCTGCTGGAAATTTTCGTCGGTCCCATTCCCGTGCCCTATCGGGTGCGGGCGATTGTGGAAGAGTCCGGGCCGATGGGCGCGCTGACGCCGGTGGTGATGCTGGACGTGGCCGAGGCCCAGAAGTTGCTCTTTATGTCCGGGCGGGTCAACAGCATTCTCATCTCCAATCAGGGCGACGAAGTGGAAGGGATGGCCCTGACCGATTCGGTGGGCGAGAGTCTGCGCAGTCTGGCCCTGAACCAGGAGAAGCTGGCCGCGGCCATTGAAATTCTGCGCCGGGAGGAGGTAGCAGCGGTCATCGCCAGCCGGGCCGACAGCGCCGAGAATCCAATCATCGAGATTGAGGGCACCGCCCCGGAATTCATCAGCGATTTCTTCGCGCAGATGGCCGGCGTCACCGGATTCCAGGGACAGGTGCAGGCGCTCAAAGCCGCGGTAGACCCGGCCACGCCTCTGGACGAAAGCGCCTTCCGCTTTGCCCTGGGCAGCACAGCCGTGCGGGAATGGCTGCTCGATCTGCCCCTGCCCGGCAGCAGCAAAGCCGATCTGCGCGCCGCCTTCGACAATCTGGACGATTTCGAGGTGCTCTCGCCCCTGAGCAAGCAGTTCGTCGTCAACGCCGCCGACATCGCAGGCGTGGCCTTCGGCTCAATGTTTTCGGTCTTTGGGGCCTTTTCCATCCTGGCCGGAATTCTCCTCATCTTTCTGATTTTTGTGATGATGGCCGCGGAGCGCCGGACGGAGATGGGCATTGCCCGGGCCGTGGGGATGCAGCGGGGCCATCTGGTGCAGATGTTTGTGACCGAAGGGCTGGTCTACGATCTGGTCGCGGCCCTGCTGGGGCTGGGGCTGGGGCTGCTCGTCTCCTATGGGATGATCGGCTTTATCCGGGGCGTCTTTGGCAGCCTCAGCCAGCAGGTGACGAGCCAATCCATCCCCTTCGATCTGGTCTGGTCGGCCGCGCCCACCTCACTGATTATCGCCTATTGCGTGGGCGTCATCCTCACTTTCTTCGTCGTCACCATCGCCTCCTGGCAGGTCAGTCGGCTGAATATCGTGGCGGCCATCCGGGATTTGCCCGACCAGAACGGCCTCCACCGCCTCTCCCTGGCGGGCAAAATCTGGCTGGCCGCGGTCGGTCCTCTGCTGCTGGGGGTGGGGGGTTATCTGCTCTGGCTGGCCCAGGAACAGGGGCAGACCCTGACTCTCATTGCCAGCACCTTTCTGCTCTTTGGCGCAGGGCTGACCGCGGGTTGGCTATTGCAGCGCAGCCGCCTGCGCGCCAATAGCCGGGAACGGATCATCTACACAATCATCGGCTTGGGTCTGCTCGTCCTCTGGGCCGTGCCCTGGACGACGGTCACTGGCCTGCAGAGCGCGCTCTTCAGCCAGAACCCGGCCTGGCTGCTGGCCTCTTTTGTGATCAGCGGGCCGATGATTATCGCCGGTGCCATTCTGCTGGTGATGTTCAACGCCGACACTATCGCCGGTCTGATTACCCGGCTCTTCGGCGGTATCGGCGCGCTGGCCCCGGTGTTGAAGACGGCCATCGCCTATCCCCTCAGCGCCCGCTTCCGCACGGGGACGACGATGCTGCTCTTTGCGATGGTGATTACGACGGTGACGGTGATGAGCGTTGTCATCCAGGCCACAGAGAGCATCGCCACCCCCAGCGAGGAGGCCACCGCGGGCTTTGATGTGGAGCTGTCCAGCGGCATTCTCAGCTTCTTCAACCCGTCCACCGACCTGGCCGCCGAAGCCGCGGCCCGCCCCGACTTCCCCAACGACGCGGTGGCGGTGATGGGTTCGGTCTCGCGGCTGAGAGTGGAGGCCCGCCAGAGCGCCCCCACAAGCGCCGGTTGGGATAGCGTCGATCTGACCGGTATCGACGCCGGCTATACCCAGCAGGCGGCGACGGTCTACCCCTTCACAATGCGCGCCGCGGGCTACGCTGACGACGCCGCGGTCTGGCAAGCGCTGGGCGAACGGGACGACGTGGCGGTCATCGCGGCCTGGCGGGTGGAGGATCGTCAGCGGAATTTCCGCAGTGGCCCAGGCCCGGACGAGATGGATGGGCCTATGGACCACGGAAATATGCAGCAAGGATATCTCACCCTGGCCGGTTTTACCCTGGAAGAAGGGGGAGAGATACCGCCAGTGTCGATGGAGGTGCGCTTCGGTGAAGGCGACGCGGCGGTGACGCGCACAGTGCAGGTGATCGGCGTACTGGGAGTTGACGAAACCCTGGCCGCAGGCAGCGTGCAGATCAACAAAGCCGTGCTGGATGCTCTCAACGGCGAGCCAGTGCGCCCGGAGAGCTTTTATGTGAAGCTGGTGGAGGGGGTGGATCAGATCGCAGCGGCCCAGGCGTTGGAGCGTTCGATGCTGAGCAGCGGTCTGAATGCGACGCTGTTGGCCGAGCAGTTCGCGGCCGGCCAGGCTGTCTTGCGGGGAATTTTGCAGCTCTTCCAGGGCTTTCTGGCCCTGGGACTGCTGGTGGGTATCGCCGGGCTGGGCGTCATCAGCAGCCGGGCGGTGGTCGAGCGTCGCCAGCAGGTGGGGATGTTGCGAGCCATCGGCTATCAGAAGGGGATGGTGGCCCTGGCCTTTATTCTGGAGTCGAGCTTTATCGCCCTCTCCGGTATTCTGATCGGTGGGGCCACGGGGCTTTCCCTGGGCGACAAAATGATCGGCCAGTTTTACACCCTGGCCACGGAGCAGAGCTTCCCCGTGCCCTGGCTCTCCATCGGCGGGATGCTCTTGGCCGCCTGGATCTTCTCGCTGGTCACGACAATTCTGCCCGCCTGGCAGGCCAGCCGGGTCTATCCGGCAGAGGCGCTGCGCTATGAGTAGCGCAAGCTGACAGCTTAGGGCTTGTCAAAGAATAACTTCCCGTTTTGGTGCGTCGCACTGTCCAGAT
>JAHDWH010000369.1 GCA_023384455.1 Caldilineaceae bacterium
CAGTTCCCGCCAATCCCCAGTCTCTCAGGGCACAATCACTTACTCTATCACACCCAGCGCTCTATGCCAAATCCTCTACCCAACAAAACCCTCTGTCTTCTGCGCCACTCAGTGCAATCTTCCTGTGACTGCTTACCTCATTCCCTAATGTGCTCCCGCCCAAAACAACACCTCGCTCAGGCGGATAGCTATCATATCACCCTTCCCCGAAGACCGCAAATCTGAAAGCAAAGATTTTTCACCAAGTCTTGATTTACTCCTGTAGAGGCACTCGAAGCCCGGCCAGGATTGATGCTTTCGTTCTTTTTGAGTATAGTAGTCGGAGAAGGAAGAAAGTGAAGCCCAATCGTAATTATTATGGGAGGCCCGATGCGGCTCCCCGATAGAGTATCATCTATTCAACAGGTTTTTGGCGGTGGCAGAACAATGAGCGAACAACCCAAGACAATTGTGGTGGTGGACGACGAACCTCGGATGGTACGTTTTATTAAAATGAACCTGGACTTAGAGGGATACAGGGCGCTGGAGGCCAACGACGGCTTTCAGGCATTGGAAAAAGTGCGGGAATTTCAGCCGGCGCTGGTTCTGCTGGATGTGGAAATGCCAGGGATGGACGGTTTCGAGACGCTCAAGCGACTGCGGGAGATTAGTGACACGCCGGTCATTATGCTGACAGTGCGTTCGGATGAAAACGACCGTATCAAAGGGCTGGACCTGGGCGCGGACGATTATGTGACCAAACCGTTTAGCCCCCGGGAACTCTCCAGCCGCATTCGTGCGGTGCTACGCCGTTTTGAGCAGACGAGCAGTCGGCCCGAAGACCAGATCGTTAAGATCGACGATCGCCTTCAATTCGATTTGCAGCGACGGGATGTCATTGTCAATGGCGAGCGCCAAAGCCTGCGCCCCACTGAATACCGTCTACTTCAGCAGTTAATCGAGAATGCAGGCTGGGTTGTACCCCACGAAGTATTGCTGACCAAAGCCTGGGGGCACGAGTATAGCAACGACAATCATTTGTTGCGTCTGTATATTACCTATTTGCGTAAAAAAATCGAGGAGGACCCCGGCTCGCCCCGTTATATTTTTACAGAGCGGGGCTTGGGCTACCGCTTTGTCGATTTTCGTGGACAAATCAGCCCCCGATAAATTAAAAGAGCGATAAGCAGCTACACAACCGGGAACTCCGATTTTTGATGGAGAGTTCCCGGTTGTGTTATGATTAGCAGTCGGTATTCAAAAGAATACTGAAACACCATTCGACACGCTCTGGGATCGGTCAATCGGGTGCTGCGCATGCGCAGTTCGTTGCCGAGTTGAACAGAGCGGATGATCAAAACCCATCAGGAGGATAAGCAGTGACAGCACCAGTCAGTATGAAAGAACTTCTTGAAGCGGGCGTCCATTTCGGACACCGCACCCGCCGCTGGAACCCGAAGATGCGCCCCTTCATCTTCACCGAACGCAGCGGCATCCACATCATCGATCTGCATCAGACGATGACACGCATCAATCGCTACTACGAGATGGTGCGGGAGATTGTGGCAAAAGGGGGCACCGTACTTTTTGTGGGAACAAAGCGCCAGGCCCAGGCAACGGTTGAGCAGGAAGCCGAACGCTGCGGGATGCCCTACATCACCAGCCGCTGGCTGGGTGGAACATTGACCAACTGGGTCACCATCAAACAGCGCATTGACTACCTGAACCGTATGGAACGGCGAATGGCGGCTGGCGAGTTTCGCGGCCTGCCAAAGAAGGAACAGCTGGACCAGGAAAAGGAGGTAGCCAAACTGAACAGCCGCATTGGTGGTATTAAGACAATGACCCGGCTGCCGGACCTGATCTTTGTGGTGGACACCCGCCGGGAAGATTTGGCTGTGTTGGAGGCCAACAAACTGGGCGTTCCTGTGCTGGCTGTCGTGGACACGAACTGTGACCCGGACCCCATCGACTATATTATCCCTGGTAACGACGATGCTATTCGCGCCGTGAAGTTGCTGACGAAGGTGATTGCCGATGCCGCGGAGGAGGGTCAGCGTTTCCGCGAGGTGGACATGGCCGATACGGGCCGGGTCTCGAACCGGGAATTGGCGGAAATGGAGCAATATCTTGGCCCCAGCACCCTGGCCAAGTTACAGTCCATCGAGGAAGATGAGGATGAGGAGTCGGACCCCTACGCAGACTACGAGGACGACACCGTCGTCGCGGAAGATGATAACGACTCCGTAAGCGCTGTTGACGAGGACGGCGACACAGAGTAGTTAGCGCTGAATTCAATGTGGTGATGATTTTCAGCCTACCCGACAAGTGAGATTGAACTAAATCTTCGCCCACATTCCACAGCCCTGTGCTGGCGGTCATGTGGGCGAAGATGTGGAATAAGTCCACACAGATTCACCCGCCGCAGAATGGCGGCAAAGCAAACTGGAGACTCCGATGGCAGAGATTACGACACAGATGGTGAAAGAGTTGCGCGAGGCAACCAACGCGGGCATTCTGGACTGCAAGAAAGCCCTCGCCCAATCCGACGGGGATTTTGACAAGGCCGTGGAATACCTGCGCGAGAAGGGTCTTTCGGCCGCGGCCAAGAAGGCGGACCGGGAAGCCAACGAAGGGCTGATCGGCACGTATGTTCACCCTGGCAGCCGTATGGCGGGAATGGTGGAAGTCAACTGCGAGACCGATTTCGTGGCCCGCACCGCTCAATTTCAGGAATTGGCCCGGGACTTGGCTATGCACATTGTGGCTGCCCGCCCGGAATATGTCAGCCGGGAAGATGTACCCGGGGATGTGATTGAAAAAGAGAAGGCCATCTATCGGGCACAATTGGCCGAAAGTGACCGCCCCCAACACATCTGGGATCGCATTATTGATGGCAAAGTGGACAAGTGGTATGGGGATGTCTGTCTGTTGGAACAGCCCTTTATTAAGAATCCCGACATAACGATTCAAGCTTTGATGGTACAAAGCATCGCTTCTTTGGGCGAAAATATCAGGATTCGTCGTTTTGCCCGGCTGGAACTGGGCGCTTAAACCAGTATCGAATGCCCAGCCCCTCGGCTGGGCATTCTTGTATAAGGGGAAATCTATGAGCAACCTGAAATACCAGCGTGTCCTGCTAAAATTGGGCGGGGAAGCCCTGGCCGGCGAAGAGGGCTTTGGCATTAATCCGCGCCGGGCAGAGGAAGTGGCTCGCAAGGTGATCGCTGTTGTTAACCTGGGCGTGCAGGTGGCCCTGGTGATTGGCGGCGGCAATATGTGGCGGGGCAAGGAGGATGGACTGGATCACGGCATGGAGCGGGTGACGGCTGATCATATGGGGATGCTGGCTACGGTTATGAATGCCCTGGCCTTGCAGGATGCCCTGGAACGGGCTGGTCTGCCCACTCGGGTGATGACCGGCATCGAAGTGCGGGCGGTAGCCGAACCCTACATCCAGCGGCGGGCAATCCGTCATCTGGAAAAGGGGCGCATTGTCATCTTTGGTGCGGGCACGGGCAACCCCTATTTTACAACCGACACAGCGGCTTCCCTGCGGGCCATGGAGATCGACGCAGATGTGTTGATCAAAGCCACAAAAGTAGACGCCGTCTATGACAAAGACCCCAAGACCCACAGCGATGCCCTCCGTTTTGAGCATCTTTCCTATATCGACGCCCTCAATATGCGGGTGGGTGTGATGGACAGCACGGCGATTGCAATGTGTATGGACAACGACCTGCCAATTCACGTAGTGAATCTCTGGAAAGAAGATGTCCTGCTTCAGGTTGTGCAGGGGGGCGGCGTCGGTACCCACATTTCGCGTTGAGTCGCCAGTCAGGTTGTGTTGACACGCCAGACAATAGGGCCAGGGCACAATCGGCGATGAAAAGCGGACGCTGATTTACGCTGAAACAGATGATCTGCGCAGATCAATTCAGATCAGCGTCATCTGCGTCCCGCATTTTCAAGTCAGGCCACACGACCGGCTGACACCGGTAACGACGAAAATATTGTACATCGGACTGTTAGTCCGACCTGCAACAGAACAGGCCACACGACCGACAGACACCGAATAACGACGAAAATAGGAACGCAGATTACGCCGAGGACGCAGATTTCACAGATTTTTATCCGCGTCAATCAATCTTTTCAGCGCCATCAGCGTCCTATTTACACATCAGTTGTACACGAGGAAACACACCCATAATCAATGAAAATCAG